>JAABUB010000041.1 GCA_011389575.1 Desulfotignum sp.
CACCATCCCCAGTATTTCATCCAGAGACTTGCGATCTGCAACTATCATGTGTCACCTCTTTGTTTGGTTTGTTAACGGACCGGGGTGGGGCCCAGGTCTGTGATCTGCTGCACCATTTCATTGGCGATTTCGGCAAAGCGGGCGCCCTGGGCCGAGGACAGGTTGTACATTTGTACCCGCTCCGGCTCTATGCCCAGTTCCTCCAGGGTTTTTTTCACGTAATCCACCTTGCGCCTGGCCTTGTAATTTCCCTCCAGGTAATGGCATTCCCCTTCCAGGCATCCTGCCACATATACCCCGTCCGCCCCGTCTTCCAGGGCGTTGAGCAGATGGATGATATCCACCCGCCCGGTGCACGGCACCTGGATGATCTTGATGTCAGCCGGATAGGACAGTCTCATGGAACCTGCCAGGTCCCCTGCTGCGTACGCTCAGTACTGGCAGCAGAATGCAACGATCCTGGGTTCAAACATCTGGCTGTTCATGACTTTCCTTTCCCGCTCCTGGCTGGTATTGCCAACGGCTTGCTGGTCTGTTTTCATGATGCCGCCTCCTCGGTTTCCAGGGTTTGTTCAAACAGGGCGTCGGTTTTGGCAATGAGCTGCCGGTCGGTAAAATGATTCAGGGTGATGGCCTTGCCCGGGCATTCCGCCACACAGGCGCCGCAGCCATGGCATTCAAATGCCTCGATCTGGGCATATCCCTCCTCATGGATAAAAGGGATACCATAGGGGCAGGTGCGCACACAGGTGAGGCACACCGCACATTTTTCCTTTTCCACGGTGGCCACGATCCCCCCCACCATGAGAGAATCTTTGGACAGAATGGTCATAGCCCTGGCCACGGCAGCCCTTGCCTGGGCAATGCTCTCTTCCAGGGGTTTGGGGTAATGGGCAAGTCCTGCTACAAACAGGCCGTCCGATGGAAAATCCACAGGCCGGAGCTTGGCATGGGCCTCCACCAGGAACCCGTCGCTGTTCACCGGCACCTTGAATTTTTCAAACAACGCCTTGTTGTCCGCCGGCACCACACCCGAGGCCAGCACCACCAGATCCGGATTGATCTTCACCTGCATCTGGAGTACCGGGTCCATGACTTCCAGCACCAGGCCGCCCTCCCCGTTTTTCCGGACCTTCGGCAGCTCCTCCAGGTCATACCGGATGAACAGCACGCCCAGTTCCCTGGCTTCCTTGTACAAATCTTCCCTGAAACCATAGGACCGGATATCTCTGTAAATGATGAACACCCGTTTGCGCCGGTCCATTTTTTTCAAGGCAATGGCCGACTTGATGCTGTGGGTGCAGCAGACCTTGGAGCAGTAGGGATTTTCTTCGTTTCTGGACCCTACGCACTGGATGAACACAAAAGAGCGGCCCTTTGCAATGCGGTCGTCCTCTTGCCGCAAGGCCGCATCCATGTCCAGGTGGGTGAGAACATCCGGATGGTCGTTGTACAGATACTCGGTGGGTGTGTATTCCCTACCGCCGGTGGCGATGACGGCGGCTCCGTGTTCAATCATGGTTTCCTCTCCCAGGGGGCCTGAATCTGCCTGGTCTGAAGACGCTTGCGTGTCCGCATCCGATCCCCGCGCCAGGGTGGTGACAAAATTGCCCATGGACCCTGTGGTATGTTTTACCTCGGTATCCATGTGCAGGGTAATGGCCGGGTTTTCCCGGATTTTTTTGTCCAGAGTTTCCAGGTAATCAGATATGGATTCCCCCTGCCAGGTGGTGTTCAAATGCCGGGCAATGCCGCCCAGATCTCCTGTTTTTTCCACCAGATGGACATCCACGCCCTGGGATGCCGCCATAAGGGCTGCTTCCATGCCGGCCACACCGCCTCCGACCACGAGCAGCGATTTTTTAATAGGCAGGCTCACCTGGTGCAGCGGTTCCACGAACGCGGCCTTGGCCACGGCCATGCGTACCAGGTCCTTTGCCTTATTGGTGGCTTTTTCCGGTTCATTCATGTGGACCCAGGTGTTCTGGTCCCGGATATTGGCCATTTCAAACAAATATTTGTTCAGGCCGGCATCCCGGATGGTCTCCTGGAACAGGGGCTCATGGGTTCTGGGGGAGCAGGATGCCACCACCACCCGGTTGATATTGTTTTCCATGATCACCTGTTTCATGTGGTCCTGGGCATCCTGGGAACAGGTGAACAGATTGTCCTCCACATGCACCACAAAGGGCAGGGTTTTTGCATAATCACGCACCGCAGGCACATCCGCCACCCCGCCGATATTGATGCCGCAGTTGCACACAAACACCCCGATGCGGGGGGATGTCCCGGTTATATCGGTTTCCGGGGGCAGGTCCTTTGTCCGGGTAAGGGACCACCGGTCGCCTGCCATGGCCATGGAGGCGGTAGCTGCTGCTGCAGATGCTTCCATGACCGATGCCGGAATGTCTTTGGGTTCCTGGAAGGTGCCGCACACATAAATCCCCTGCCTGGATGTGGTCACAGGCGAAAGATCCGATGTTTGTGCAAATCCATGGGCGTTCAGGTCAATGCCGGTTTTCTGTGCCAGCATCAGGGCATCCTTGTTGGGGGAAAGACCGATGGACAATACCACCATGTCAAAGATCTCCTCTGCCAGATTCCCGGCTTCCGTGGCATACACCAGCCGGTACCGATCCCCTGGTTCCGGAAACACCGAATGGATGCGCGATCTCACATACCGTACACCGGATTCGTCCTCGGCCCGCATCTGGTATTTGTCAAACTCCTTGCCATGGGTGCGCATGTCCATATAGAAGATGGCGCAGTCCAGGTCATAATCTGCATGCTCCTTGGCGATCACCGCCTGCTTGGAGGCATACATGCAGCACACCCCGGAGCAGTAGGCATTGTCTCCTTTGTTGATGTCTCTTGAGCCCACGCACTGGAGCCAGGCGATCTTTTTGGGCTCTTTTTTGTCCGACGGCCGTACCAGATGGCCGGAAAATGGCCCTGAGGCAGACAGAATCCGCTCAAATTCCAAAGAGGTCATGACATTGGGGCTGTGGCCGTAACAGTAGGTGACCATCTCTTTGGGTTCAAAGGGAGTGAACCCCGGTGCCATGATGATGGCGCCCACCTGCACGGAGCGGGTTTCGGATACCATAAAATGGTCCACCGCATTGGCCAGACAGGCATCCACACACTGCATGCACTCGGAGCAGTACCCGCAGTTCAGACACCTTGCCGCTTCTTTCTGTCCGTCCTCTGCTGCATATCCCAGCTCCACTTCATCAAAATTGCCGGCCCGTCTGTCAACGGCCAGTTCCGGCATTTTATACCGGTCTTCTTCAGGCATATCCGGATCCACCGGCAGGTATACCGGTTCTTCGGTCACCAATACATCCCTTCCCTCGGCCATGTCTTTGTCCGTGAGATACCGGAAGATGGATTCTGCCGCCTCCATGCCTGCGGCAACAGCGCCAATGGCAACACCGGGTCCTGTCTGCAGATCCCCGCCGGCAAACACGCCGGGTTTGTCCGTTGCCAGGGTGACCGGGTCCACCTCGGTGGTGTTCCACCGGGATATCTTCACATCTGCCAGGTCTTCCAGCACGGAAATATCCGGCTGCTGGCCGATGGCACAGATGAGCTGGTCAATGGGAAGATCATATTCACTGCCCGGCACAGGCACGGGCCGGCGCCGGCCAGAGGAATCAGGTTCCCCCAGTTCCATTCTGATGACCCGCAGGCCTGCCACTTTTCCATCTTTTTCCAGCAGCTTCTGGGGAGCGGCAAGGTAGGTGATGTCTACGCCTTCCTGTTCTGCAGCACAGATCTCCTCTTCCCAGGCCGGCATCTCCTTTCTGGTCCGGCGATAGATAATGGTGACCTTGTCCGCACCCATGCGGACAGCAGACCTGGCCACGTCAATGGCTACATTGCCGCCGCCGATGATGCCGATGTTTTTGCCCACCTGTGTTGTGCCTGTCAGGTTCAGCTCCCGCAGAAAATCCACACCCTGGCGCACCCCGGAAAGATCTTCTCCGGGAATGCCCAAAGAGAGCCCGCGGTGGGCGCCCAGGGCCAGGAACACGGCATCGAATCCATCCGCCAGCAGGCTGTCCACGGTGAAATCCTTTCCCAGGGAGGTGTTGCACTTTATTTCCACCCCCAGGTTGGTGACCACTTCGATGTCCTTGTCCAGCACATCCGGGGGCAGTCGGTGGTCCGGGATGCCCACCCGCAGCATGCCGCCGGGTTTGGGCAAAGCCTCGAAAATCACAGCATCCACCCCTTTTTTTGCCAGATGGTAGGCAGCGGCCAGCCCGGCCGGTCCGGATCCCACAACGGCTGCTTTCTTATTGATTTTCGGATCACAGGGGATCTCAACTTCCGCGGGATCAAAACTGTCTGCTGCCAGGCGTTTGAGATCTCTTATGGCCACCGGCGCATCCACCTGGCACCTGCGGCAGGCATCCTCACATTCATGGGGACAGATCCGGCCCAGCGTTCCGGGCAGGGGCAGCTGCTCCATGATGATTTCCAGACTTTCCTTGAATTTGCCCTGCTTGACCATCTGGACATATCCCTGAACATTGAGCCCGGCCGGACAGGTCAGTCGGCAGGGGGCTTTGTCGGCCTTTTCAATGGCCCAGGCAGAGGGCATGGCCTGGGGATAGAGTTTGAAGGCGGCCTTTCGCTCTCCCAAGTTTTCGTCGAACCGGTTGGGCAGATCCACCGGGCACACCTTGGCACATTCCCCGCAGGAGGTGCATTTTTCCATGTCAATGTACCGGGAGTTTTCTTTTAAGGTCACGGTGAAGTTGCCGGCCTCCCCCTCCACAGCGGAAATATCGCTCATGGTGAGCAGTTCCACATTCAAATGGCGCCCGGCTTCCACCAGTTTCGGAGAAATGATGCACATGGAACAGTCATTTGTGGGAAAGGTTTTGTCCAGCTGGGCCATGGTGCCGCCGATGGCGGTATTTTTGTCCACCAGATACACCAGGTGCCCGGAATCCGCCAGATCCAGGGACGCCTGGATACCGGCAATACCGGCTCCGACCACCATTACCGATCCTTTTTCTATTTCGGTCATGTCATCCCTCCTTATTATAGTCCCACTTCGGCCAGGTCCGGGCCGAGATAGGTCCGTTCGGTTTCCGCCAGAACCCCCAGGGCCAGGCAGATGATGGTCCACAGATGGACCACATGATAATTGCCCCCGTAATGGTGGCCGATATCCTCGATCTGGCCGTGGCAGTTGTGGCAGGGGGCAATGACGTAATCCGCCCCTGTGGCCATGATCTGGTTGTACTTGATTTTGCCGTAGGCCCGCCGCTGTTCCGGGAACCCTGCCTGCAGGGCCCCGCCCCCGCCGCCGCAGCAGAAATTGTTCATGCGGCTGGGCACGGTATCAATGAAATTTTCTTCGCCCACCACGGTTTTCACCACAAACCGCAGGTCATCCACGATTTTGTTGGACCCGCTTTTTCTGGCGATATTGCAGGGATCCTGGATCGTGAATTTGGCCCCGATCTCCTTGTTCCAGTCGGAATTGACTTTGAGTTTGCCTTCTTTGATCCACTGGGCATACAGTTCGATGATGGTGGTCAGTTCAAACTTGTGCGGGATATTGTATTTGCGCAATCCTTCCAGGATTGCAAAATAGGAGTGGCCTCACTCGGTGTTCACCACCATGGGACTTTTCAGGTTGTTGTCCACATGCAGGACAAACTCCTCTAGGATATACCGCCAGCCTTCATCATCAGCCAGAAACATGCAGTAGTTTTCACCGGCCCACATCACGGACGGATAGGTCCAGTCCGCCCCCACAGTGTGCAGGACCTTCCAAAGGGGGCCCATCTCTTCGGGCTCGGTGACCGGTTCCCTGGAGTTCTGGTTGAGCACCATCTGCGCCCCCACCCGGTCCACGGTCACTTCCAGGTCTTCAAACCCGGGATGCTCTTCTCTGATCTCTTCGGCCACATCCAGAACCGTGAATGTAAAGTCCTCTTTGGCCGCACCCATGGCGGAGCCGGTGCGGATATGCTGGTCGCAGGAGCCCAGAATGCCCTTGGGACGTTTTTCCCGGGCCACCTTTGCCCGGATGTTGTAAATGAGTTTGGGAATGTTGATGTTCATGGGACAGGCCAGCTGGCACCGGCCGCACATGGAACATACCCATTTCCAGTCCGATTTGATGATCTCCTCGTCCATGCCGAAATTGAGCATGCGGATCAGTTTTCTGGGATCCATGCCGAACTGCTCCGATGCCGGACACCCGCCGGTGCAGGTGCCGCAGGTCAGGCACAGATCAAAATTTGCATCCGGCACCTTGTCCAGCACCGATTCCTTGAGTTCAAAGTCCAGGGTGTCGATCTTGATTGCCTCTGCCATGGTGCGCTCCCCCTGTGTTGTTTGTATCTTATGTCATCCGACCCTGTTCCTGTGTGAACCGGGTCCGGCCGTACTCCGGGTCAACAGAGCCTGGCCGTATCCCGGATCATCTGAGTTTGGCTGCATTCAGATACCGGGCCAGTTTGTCTTCACCGCCGATGGTGACGATATGCACCCCCTGGCAGATATCTTTCAAACTGTTGACCGTATCCGCAAACAGATCGATGCTGGCACGGGTTTTGTCCGGTGCATCCAGCAGCTTCTGGATCACCCATTCCGGCACCAGTCCGGATTTAAAATGGCGGTTTAAAAATTTTCCCATCCCGGCGGTGCGCAGGATCATCACCTCGGCGATCACCGGCACCCGGAAAGGCTGCACCTGTTTCATGAACTTTTCAAACTGGTCCACGTCAAAAATAGGGGTGGTGAGAAAATACCCGGCCCCCACGTTGAGCATGTCCTCCATCTCCTCCATGCCCCGTTTGGGCATCTGTTTTCCCCAGGGGGTTTCCACCCCGGATCCCACGGTGAAATCCACTTTTTTCTCCAGTTCATTGCCCTCAATGCTCACGCCCTGGCGCAGGTGATCCAGAACCGATCCCAGTTTGCCGGAATCCACGTGAAAGAACATGGATTCCTGGAGGCTGTCCCCGGAAATCCGGTAGTCTTCCGTAAACACCAGCAGGTTGTCCACCCCGATCTCATGGGCATTGGTCAAATCCTTCTGCAGCTGGTACCGGTTCTTGTCCCTGGTAGTGGTCTGGTAGATGGCATTGAACCGGTTTTTGCGCAGCAGGTCACAGGTCAGAATGCTGTCTCCCACCACGCCTTCCAGCTCCACATCAGAGACAGACACGCCGTCCACTCTTCCCCTGATCTTGCTCAGGTTCGTCACCAGGGCTTCGGGCTCATCATCGCCAAGGGGTGCCTGAACTTCAGAGGTCACAACAAATCTCTTTTTTTCCAAAGATTCTTTTAAATTCATGATCCGCCTCCTTGTTATTTTAGTCCAAGCAATTTTGCGACTTCTTCCTTGAGCTGGTGCAGGGGCAGCGGCTTGGAAAAGCAGATATCTGCACCATTTTCCTTCATCTGGGCGAATTTTTCATCATCCAGATAGGCGGACAGCACAATGATTTTTGTGTCTTTTGTTTCCGCGCCGGTCTTGATTTTTTTACAGACCTCATACCCTTTGATGTCCGGCATCATGATATCCAGGATCAGCAGGTCCGGCTTGAAATGATTGACCTGGAGCCCGGCCTCGAACCCGTCGGAAGCGGAAATGACCTCATAATCAAATTCATCTTCCTCCAGAGACTGAACAATGGACTCCACAATGATCATGTCATCGTCAACCACCAGAATCTTTTTCCGGGCAGTGTCCACTTTTTTCTCGGGAACGGGGATCCCCTGATCGTTCATAAAGGTTTCCAGATCCGTTTTTTTGATGCGGCGATGCCCGCCCACGGTTTTGTAGGCCTTGATGTGACCGGCCTCCACCCAGTTGATAATGGTTTTTGACGAAACATTGCAGTACTTGCTGGCCGTGAATACAGTCAATGTATCTTCCATAATGCCTCCTTTGCATTCATGGTTTATAGTTTTTAGTGTTATTATATTAAATTATATCTGTCAAGTAAAAAATAATAAATAAAATAAATAAAATAACTATACTGATAGTGGAGGGGTTACGAGTTCCCTTTTTGCCTTTTTGATAACGGCGATAGCCTCCCGGGCACAATAAATTGTGAAAGGGGATGGCTGTTAGCTTTTAGCGGTTAGCTGTTAGCCGGTGTAGTAACGGGCAGGGAATATTTGTAATTGTTAATAATAAATCATCGGCCCGGGGAACACGTTACAAGTCGAAAAGGTAAAAAAAGTCACTTTCTGGTTCCGTTATAGGGCAGCTTGATGGTGAACCGGGTCCATTCCCCGTATTTGGATTCCACTGTTATGTCTCCGTCATGATCTTTGATAAACCCGTAACAGACAGAAAGTCCTAAACCCACTCCCTTGATGCTGTCGGTCTTGGTGGTGAAAAACGAATCAAATATTTTTTTGAGGTGCTCGGACTTGATGCCTGTGCCGGTATCTTCCACTACAATATGGAGCATATTGCCGTTGGGCCTTGTGGAGATGGTCAGATTTCCGCCGTCAGGCATGGCATACATGGCATTGGAGAACATGTTGATGAATACCTGGCGCAGCTGATCTTTGGAGGCCATGATCAGGCCCGGGTCCGGGGCCAGGTCCAGAATCACCTTGATGCTGTTTTCCCGGAACCGTTTCTCGTAAAGGACCATGAGTTCTTCGACCACTGTGTTGATATCCAGTTCCGAACGTTCCACCTCGTCCGGCTTTGAAAATGAAAGCATTTTTTTAAGCATATCTGCCAGACGCACGGTTTCGGACAGGGACATGTCCAAAAGCTTACGCCGCTTGTTGGAAGGCGGGATCTCGGTTTTCATCAGCTCAAGGGTATTCATGATGCCGAACAAAGGGTTGTTCAGTTCATGGGCGATCTGGGAGGTGAGCCGGCCCATGGCAGCCAGTTTTTCCGACTGAAGCAGGTGCTGCCGGGCTTCGGACAGTTCCCGCTCGGTTTTCAGACGTTCGCGCAGGTCCACAAAAAGGGCTACGGTGGCTTTTTCTTTTCCTTTTTCATCATAGAGAAAAGATGCGGATAAATTGCCTTCCACCACCTGACCGTCCCGGCGTTCAAAGGTCAAAGGATAGGAATTGAGCCGGCCCACTCCTCCGTATTTGGGATCCCGCATCATCTGTGTGACCTCTGCCGCGACCTCTTTGGAATAAATCTGCTGGACAGTCATGCGGCCCAGGACTTCATCAACAGGCAATCCGAACACCTCTTCAGCCCCCTGGTTCCAGAGAATCATTTTGCCGGTCATGTCCATGGACATGATGGCATTGGGCGAACAGGAGATGATATTGTCCAGAAAATCATGGGCTGCCCTGATTTTGTTTTCGCTTTTTTTGCGTTCAGTGACATCCACCACAATGCCTTCATACCCCAGAATCTTACCTTTGTCGTCATACCGTACATTGGAGGTCAATAAAATATGGATGATATGGCCGTCTCTGCGGCGCCATTTCACCTCATAATCCACTACCCGGCCTTTTTTCTCGATGATCCGCTGGAATTTTTTCCTGTCTTCGGGTTTAAGGAACACATCTCTGGCCAGATCCAGAGACAAAAATTCATCCTTGTCCTCGTATCCCAGAATTTTGAGCAAGGCCGGGTTGACATCCAGAAACCGTCCCTGTTTGCTGGAAATATACACCCCGCACCCCACATGCTTGAACAGTCGCTGGTAACTTTCCATGGAAGACTTGAGCCTGGCTGCCTGTTCTTTGCGCCGGGAAATGTCTCTGTAAATGGAAAGCTTGGACCGGGTGCCGTCCCGGTTGGTCACCGGTATCTCCGACAGGGCAAAGGTTTTTTTCACCGAATCCAGATAGATTTCAGAATGGCGGGTTTCATTGTTGTCAAATATTTTTTTATAATTGCACCATTCACAGGGTGCATCAAGATTCAGCAGCACTTTATGACATTTTTTACCCAACCCTTCCCCGAACAGGTCTTTCATGAACCGGTTCATGTACTCCACCGTAAAATCCTCGCTGACAATATAGATGCCGTCTTCAAACGCATCCAGCGCATCCAGCAGTCTGGGGGTATGGCTATTCATGGGATATCTCCTTATGTCAAAATCTTGCAGACAGGCGTTGCCCTGTCAATTTTCGCTTTTCTTTCCGGGGTATTCATTGCCATCCAAAGTTCTGTAAGCCGCTGCACATTCAGCCAAAAATCAATGGTGAACGGTACCGCTCAGGGGTACTTTTGTCAATAAATTATCCATGGTGCGGCAAGGGCTGTATCTCAAAGCTGCCCGGGAGAAAACCATTCCCCCATCAAAATCCTTGCCAAATAGCCTTTTTATATGCGATTGTTCTGTTGTTTCGTCTCCAGATCCTTGATTTTCTTTCTGTATAGGGTATAAAAGACAGAAAGAAAAAAAACCGTATCCGGAAAAAACATATGTCCCAGTCAGATCCCCATATTTTCAAGACCCGGGTCTATTATGAAGACACCGACCACTCCGGTGTGGTCTACCATGCCAATTACCTGAAATTCTTTGAAAGGGCCAGAGAAGACATCATCGGCATACAGCGCCTGTCTGACATGTGGCACAATGACGGGGTCGGATTTGCCGTGTACACGGCGGATCTGCGGTATCAGGATGGCGCGGTTTTCGGGGATCTGCTGGAAATCAGGACCCGGTGGGAAAAACAAGGTGACTACCGGGTGGTCTTTTTCCACGAAGCCTGGCGGCCCCGGGGCAGAAAGCCGGCAGTTACCTGTACCCTGGAGCTGGTCTGTCTGGGTCCGAGAAAACACCTCATGCCCATTCCGGACCTGGAAATTTTTTATTGACAAACTCCCGGGATTTTTTTAAAACAAATCCCTACAAATTTAGTAGGATTAACACAACACAATAAGTCTGAAAGTTGGGTCCGTAACAATTCTTGCAGGGGATGGAATTATGTCCAGACAAAAATATGGCCAGTGCTTGCTTGCAGCAGCAATATTGCTGTTATTATTTTCCTTTGCCGCCTTTTCCGGTGCAGAGGTCATGAATGATCCGGATGAAAAACGTCCGGACATTTTGACCATCGGCAGTGGCTCCCATAAAGCAGACAGGCAGATGCCGCTTGTGCAGTTTATGCATGACCGCCACACCCGGGCAGTGGAAGGCCAGTGTATCAAATGCCATGACCAGACAGACCAAAACAAACCGGATTTCACCTTCAAGGGCACAGAAGATGCCGACCTCACCATCCGCATGGAAATTTTTCACGACACCTGCATCTCCTGCCATGCGGAAAAAAAAGCCGGGGAAAACACCGGCCCCGTGGAAGCGGCATGCCGGTCCTGCCACAATGCAGACCAGGGTACTGGTTCTTCCTGGAAAGATCTGGCGTTTAACCGATCCCTGCATTACCGCCATGTATCATCCGATGCCATTGCCCCGGCTGTTCCGGGAGCAGAAGACAACTGCAGCGCCTGCCACCACAGCTACAATGAAGCATCCGGAGAGATTTTCTATGAACAGGGCAAAGAAAGCGCCTGCATATATTGTCACAAGGATGAGCCTGCAGACCTGCCTGGCAGCACACCTGCTGCAGACGGCCGCCAGACAATCCGGTCTGCCAGACAGGCTGCCCATGATTCCTGCGTTGTCTGCCATCTTTCCCTGAAAGAAAAAAAGGTCAAAACCGGTCCTGTGGAATGCGCCGGCTGCCACGGTGCAGCAGAGCAGGCCGCAATCCGGACAATAGAGGATGTGCCCCGACTCAAGCGCAACCAGCCTGATGTTGTTCTGATCACCGGGTGGGAGACGCTGGGTGACGATAGTGATGAAAATGCAAAACTCATTGCCGCCCACATGGATCCTGTGGCCTTTGACCACAAGCTGCATGAAACACAGAATGCCACCTGCACGGCCTGCCATCATGAAAGCCTGGATGCCTGCATCTCCTGTCATACGGCAGCAGGCAATGAAAAAGGCGGGTATGTGAAACTGGCCGATGCCATGCACCGCATGGACAGTACAGCCAGCTGCATCGGGTGCCACACCGAACTTAAACAGTCGGAAAACTGTGCCGGCTGCCATGCCCAGATGCCAAAAAAATCCATAAAAGACAGGGCCTGCGACTCCTGCCACAATGTGGATGTAAAAGCCCGGCCCCGGGAACTGCTCACGGACGAAGAATTTACTGCCGACCTTGCTGCAGCAGTTATACAAAACCGGGCACAAGCCTTTAAAAAAGTAGACATGGAAAAGGTCCCTGATATTGTGACCATCGGGGTGATTTCCAAAGAATATAAACCCAGCAGATTTCCCCACCGCATGGTGGTGAAAGCGGTATTTGAAAAAGCAGACAAAAGTGAAATGGCCAGGGCATTCCACGGACAGGAGCTGACCCTGTGCGCCGGGTGTCACCACAACAGCCCGCCGTCCATGAATCCGCCCAAATGTGGTTCCTGCCATGGGAACACAACCGATATTGCCGCGGACAAACCCGCTCTCATGGGGGCCTATCACGGCCAGTGCATTACCTGTCACCAGGAAATGAAAGTGGCCAGTGTACAGCCCACAGATTGTATCAAATGCCATGAAAAAAAATAATTGCCCGGGGCGCCTGTCTGTTGTGAAAATTGCTGAAAAATTAACTGCTTACCCCAGATTAATCTAATTAACAAGGTGGATATATGGCTATCTCCCGAAGAAAATTTATAGGCTGCATGGCTGCAGCTGCATTCGGAACAACCACAGGGGCAACCGGCCTTGCCCATGCCGTATCCGGCAAGGAATTTACCGGATATCCGGACAGCTTCGGGGTCCTGCACGACAGCACCCTGTGCATCGGGTGCAGAAAATGCGAGCAGGCCTGCAACGAGGTGAACAACCTGGGCAAGCCTGACAACCCCTTTGACGACCTTTCCGTCCTGGATGACAGGCGCCGCACCGATGAAGCTGCATACACGGTGGTCAACAAATTCAACGGCAATGTGTTTGCCAAAATCCAGTGCAACCACTGCCAGGAACCTGCCTGTGCTTCGGCCTGCTTTGTCAAGGCCCTGTACAAGGACAAAACCGGGGCTGTGGTATATGATGAATCTTTGTGTGTGGGATGCCGGTACTGCATGGTGGCCTGCCCGTTCAACATACCTGCTTTCACCTATTTTGATCCGTTGACCCCCAAGATCACCAAATGTACCATGTGCCTGCCGCTGATACAGGAAGGCAAACTGCCCGGATGCGTGGATATCTGTCCGAAAGAGGCATTGACATTCGGCAGGCGGGCGGATCTTATCAAGATGGCCAGACAGCGCATCGCACAAAACCCTGATCACTATGTGGACCATATCTATGGCGAGCATGAAATGGGGGGCACCGCCTGGATGTACCTGTCCGGCATCCCCTTTAATGAAATCGGCATGAGAGAAGACCTGGGCACCACATCCGCGCCGGAACTTACCGCCGGTCCTCTGGCTGCCGTACCCATAGTGGTGGGGCTGTGGCCGGTATTTCTCACCGGTGTGTGGGCCATCAACAAGCGCAGAGAAAAAATTGCCGAACAGGAACAGGCCGCCGCAGTCCAGGCTGCCGAAGAGCAGGCAGCGCAGGAAAAGACCAAAGCCCTGGAAGCCCTGCAGCAAAAACTTGCCAAAGAAAAAGAAACCGCCATTGCTGCTGAAGTTAAAAAAGCCCTGGAAGAAGCAGAGCAAAACGCCCAACAACAGGCAGCAGTCCAAGATGAGACAACCACGGATCCGGCAGCTGAGACCCCGCCTGATGATTCCGGGAAACAGGAGGAATAACCATGTCCCAGGAAACCCCCATTGCCCGAAAGCAATATCTTACCCCCTTTAATGTGATCACCGGGGTCATTCTGGTGATTGGACTTGTGCTGACTGTCCTGCGATTCACCAAGGGCATCGGTGCTGTCACCAACCTGGACAACAACAACCCCTGGGGCCTGTGGATCGGATTCGACCTGCTGTGCGGGGTGGCCCTGGCAGCCGGCGGCTACATGACCTCATCAGCATGCTACATATTCGGGCTCAAAAAATACCATTCCGCAGTACGGCCGGCTATTCTCACAGCGTTTCTGGGATACGCCCTGGTGGTGTTTGCCCTGCATTATGATGTGGGCCGGCCCTGGCGGCTGCCCTACCCCATTTTCTGGTCCCAGGGTACTTCATCTTTGCTCTTTGAAGTGGGCTTGTGCGTGTTTTTATACCTCACTGTCTTGTTCATCGAATGGACACCGGCTGCTTTTGAATGGCTGGGATACAAAAAAATCAGAGGCATAGTGGTGCGCCTGACACTGATGCTCACCATTTTCGGGGTGGTGCTGTCCACCCTGCACCAGTCTTCTCTGGGCGCATTGTTTATGATTGCCCCGTCCAAGCTCCACCCGTTGTGGTATTCAGGATATCTGCACGTATACTTTTTTGTCTCCTCCATGTTTGCCGGTCTTTCCATGGTCATCTTTGAAAGCACCCTGGCCCACCGGTGGCTGCACCACAAAATGGATGACACCCACCTGGCTGAATCCGACGGGGTGGCGCTGGGATTCGGCAAAGCCGCATCCTTTATCATGATGGGATATGTGGGCATCAAGATCATCGGCCTGGCTGTGGACAACGACTGGCATTATCTGGCCACGGGCTGGGGGGCCTGGTTCCTGGTGGAACTGGTGGGATTTGTGCTGCTGCCGGCCATTCTTTTCAGCATGGGGGCCAGGGAAAAGAATTTGACCTTTATCCGGGTGGCAGCTGTGTGGGCGGTTCTGGGCATTGTCCTCAACCGGCTCAACGTGTCTTTGATCGCATTCAACTGGCACCTGCCGGCTGCAGACCGGTATGTTCCCTCCATCATGGAGGTGGGCACCACCATTTTCATTGTGACCCTGGGGGTGGTGGTATACCGGTTCATTGCCTTGAAAATGCCTATTTTATATGAACATCCGGATTACAAACAAGCCCACTGAACATAACTATTGAACATAATATGGAGCAATGATTCAGCAGCCCGGGGCATTATGACAACGACCGTATATCAACAAAGATATATTACCTTAAGGAGAACATTTCATGGAATTTTTCACACTCCACGGTTTTATGACCTATTCCAAGGGAATCACTTATCTGGTCATGGGCGGTATTCTGGTGTTCATGCCCCTGTACTGGCTGTATCTCACAGACCGGGATGATGACTGAATCAAGCCCCACTTTCATGGAATAAAAACAACACAAAAATATCCAGATAACAGTATAGAAACATGGAGGCAATCATATGTATGCAGTGTTAACCGGACCTGTTTTTTACCTGGCTTTGGCGGTCTGTCTCATCGGCATGACCGTGCGGTTCTACCTGTATTTCAGAGGCCTGTCCTGGCAGCTGGACCGGGTGGCTTACAAGGCCCACCCCGAGGCCGGTTTCAAAGGAGCTGTCAGATCCATTTATAAGTGGCTGATCCCTTTTGGCACCTATGGCTGGCGGACCCAGCCCATCATGACCATCGCTTTTTTCAGCTTCCACATAGGGGCGGTGGCAGTACCGTTGTTTCTGGCAGGTCACAATGTTGTGCTGGAACAGAAACTGGGATTTTCTTTTCCCACCATGGGCAGTGGTGTGGCGGATTTTTTAAGCTGGGCAGCCATTGCAGGGCTGCTCTTTCTGGTCCTCCGCCGCCTGACCCTGCCGGAAGTGCGCATCCTCACCGACAAAAAAGACTGGGGCATCCTTTTGCTCACCTTTCTGCCCTTTGCCACCGGGCTTGCAGCCCGGTACCAGGTGGGTGATTACGGGTTCTGGCTTACCAGCCACATTCTGACCGGCGAGCTGCTGCTGTTTGCCATCCCCTTTACCAAACTGTCCCACATATTTTTGTTCTTTGCCTCCCGGGCCCAGCTGGGAATGGATTTCGGGATCAAAAGAGGCGGAATGAAAGGCACGAAAATGGCCTGGTAACAGGCTGACACAACCGTTTTTAAGGAGAACTTACCCATGCCTGAGGGAACACTGTGCAACAAACAACCCATTGATACGGCGGAAGGCATCACCACGCTTTTGGCCGACAAAAGCGGGAAAAAATATTATGAGGAAATGAAACACCTGGAAGTGGATACCGATCTGTTGTGGAAAACCATCCAGAACACCTGCAAATCAAGGATCCGTACCTGGCTGGAAATATGCGCCCACTGCGGCATGTGTGCGGACTCGTGTTTTCTCTACCAGGTGGACGGCCGCAAACCCACCCAGGTGCCGGCCTACAAAATCCAGTCCACTTTGGGAGAGATCATCAAACGCAAAGGCAAAGTGGATGCTGATTTCATGATCCACTGCATGGAGGTGGCCTGGTCCCAGTGCACCTGCTGCAACCGCTGCGGCATGTACTGCCCCCACGGCATCGATACCGGCATCATGTTCGGATATCTGCGGGGACTGTTGTACCAGCAGGGATTCGTGCCCTGGGAGCTGAAAATCGGGGCCGGCATGCACCGGGTCTACCGGGCCCAGATGGATGTAACTGATGAAGATTTTGTGGACACATTCGAGTGGATGGTGGAAGAATATGAAGAAGACTTTCCCGGCATCACCGTGGAAGTGGACAAAGAAGACGCCGACATCATGTACACGGTCAATGCCAGAGAGGTCAAGCACTACCCCGAAGACCTGGCCGAGGCTGCCATTCTCTTTCACATTGCCGGAGAAAACTGGACTGTGCCGTCAAAGGGATGGGAGCAGACCAGTCTGTCCATGTTTGCCGGTGACTGGGCTGCCTGCAAAATGCAGGTGGAATCCGTATACGCCGCCATGGAGCGGCTGCGGCCCAAACGCATGGTGGGCACGGAATGCGGCCATGCCCACAGGGCCACGGTGATAGAAGGCCCCTACTGGGCCGGCCGCAAAGACGGCCTGCCCCCGGTGGAATCCATCCATTACGTAGAATGGCTGGCCGAAGCCCTGCGCCTGGGAAAACTCAAGATCGACCCGGAAAAACGGATCAAACAGAAGGTCACGCTCCAGGATTCCTGCAACTATGTCCGGAACCAGGGCCTGAAAAACGCTGCCAGAGAAATCATGTCCTATATTGTGGAACCCGGGTATTTTGTGGAAATGGCCCCCAACAAGGAGCACAATTACTGCTGCGGCGGCGGCGGCGGGTTCAACGGCATCGGTCTGTACCGGGCCCAGCGCAACCAGGCCCTGCAGAAAAAACGGGACCAGATCCTGGACACCGGTGCAAAACTGGTTGTTGCCCCCTGCCACAACTGCTGGGATGCCATCCGGGACCTGGAAGAGGAATATGAGATCGGCATTGAATGGTCTTTTTTAAAACCCCTGGTCGTCCAGATGCTGGATATTCCTGAACACCTCAAACCCAAAGAAGATGATCTCTAATCCATGGCAGCAGCAGTCAGCGGTTTCATGATCACCGGTGTATAACCTCATGCGCCTCACCACCAAAAGCCGTTACGGCACCCGGCTGATTCTGGACCTGGGGGTATTCGGCGAAACAAAGCCGGTACCTTTGGGCGATGTATCAGAACGACAGAATATTTCCTTGAAATACCTGGAGCAGCTTACGGTGAAGCTGAAAAAAGCCGGGTTGATCAAGAGCCTGCGGGGGGCTTCCGGCGGCCATATGCTGGCCAGACCCCCCAATGAGATCACCATCGGCATGATCGTCCGCACCCTGGAAGGCCATACCCATATCACTGATTGTGCGGAAAACCATAAAAATGCCTGCGGTATCTGCAACAAGGCAGGTGACTGCCTGTCCAGATGGGTCTGGATGAAAGCATCCACTGCCATGTTTGACTGCCTGGACAATATTACAGTGGAACAGCTGCTGACAATGGCAGCCCAGGCCGACATGCCCGCCTGCAAGGACCAGCACCACAACCAAATCTGAAACCTTTGCCCCTGGTCTGGATGTCAGATGCCGCACTCTCTGGTTGGCTGTATTCTTTTTTCCAATATCCATTTGAATTTAGATTGATATTTTCTTTTTACCATTGACAAACCAGGTATGTCATTATACCTATCTATCGTATCCGTGGTAATTGGATAACCAGGTTTACATTATGGCAACACAGGTTTTCGGTTCTGCCGGAAACAATAAAATAAGTACAAAACATGAACCATGTTTTTAACAGCATCAAGGAGGTGCCCGTGAAAGACAAACAAAAGTTGCCGGATGCGCAACCGGAAAAAACAGGAATTTCCAGACGGAACTTTCTGAAAACCGTTACAGGAACAGCTGCCGGTATCGGTATTTCCCAAATGTTCAACCCCGCCCTGATTCAGGCCCTTGAAAAAGGCCTGGAACGGCATCCTGTGCTCTGGATCCAGGGACAGGGCTGCACCGGCTGTTCCGTGTCTTTGTTGAACAGTGTGGATCCGTCCATTGCCGACATCCTGCTCAAGGTGATCAGTCTTCAGTTCAATCCCACAGTGAGTGCCTGCGAAGGTGAAATGGCCATGGAACACGTATATGAAGTGGCAAAAGAATACCAGGGCAGATTTTCTCTGGTCGTTGAAGGGGCTATCCCTGTGGCGGAAAACGGCAAATACTGTATAGTAGGTGAAATGGACCACCGGGAAATAACCATGGTGGATATGGTCCAGGAACTGGCGCCCATGGCCGGTTCTGTTCTGGCGGTGGGAACATGCGCCGCATTCGGCGGCATTCCTGCAGCCAAAGGCAATGTCACAGGCGCCACCAGTGTTAATGATTTTTTCCTAACCAAAAACATTTCCACCCCTGTGGTCAATATCCCTGGATGTCCGCCCCATCCGGACTGGATTGTGGGCTCCATTGTTCACCTGCTGGAAGCCGGTATTCCTGAATTGGATTCCGACGGCCGTCCCACGCTTTTTTTCGGCAATAATATCCATGACAACTGCCCCAGGCTGGACGATTATGACGAAGCGTTCATGGCCATGAGCCTGTCCGACCCCATAGGGTGCAGAATGGATGTGGGATGCAAAGGTCCGGATGCCTATGCAGACTGCTATAAGCGGAAATGGAACTCGGGCCTGAACTGGTGTGTTAACAATGCCGTGTGTATCGGCTGCGTGGAAGCAGGTTTTCCCGATGCAATGTCACCTTTTTATGAACCCGCTTATTAGTGGATATGAATTGTATTATGTATTCTGAAACCAAGGAGGTTTTAACATGGCAGGCTGTAAACCACAGACCGAACCAGCACAGGCTGGTAAAAAAATAAAGATCCCAATTGATCCGGTCACCCGGATTGAAGGCCATCTGAAGGCGGAAGTTGAGGTTGCCGGCGGCAGGGTTGTTGACGCCCATGTATCCGGCGGCATGTACAGAGGGTTCGAGCAGATCCTGATGGGAAGAGACCCCAGGGATGCCACCCAGATCACCCAGAGAATCTGCGGGGTATGCCCCACGGCCCATGCCACAGCCTCGGCTCTGGCACTGGACGATGCCTTTGGCGTGGAACTGACAGATAACGGACGGATCGCCAGGAACCTTATTCTGGGTGCCAACTATCTGCAGTCCCATATCCTGCATTTTTACCATCTGGCGGCCCTGGACTATGTCAATGGTCCGGATACTGCCCCGTTTATCCCCAGATACGCCAAAAATGACGTGCGGCTGTCCAAGGAACTCAATGACGTGGCAGTGGGACAGTACCTGGAAGCCCTGGAAATTCGCAAGATATGCCATGAGATGGTGGCACTTTTGGGCGGTAAAATGCCCCATGTTCAGGGCATCGTTGTGGGCGGTTCCACCGAGATACCCACCAGAGAAGCGTTGAATGCCTATGCAGAACGGTTTAAAAAGGTCAAAAAATTTGTCCTGGAAAAATATATTCCCCTTGTCTACCTGCTGGCAGGTCCCTACGGCGATCTGCTTAAAACAGGAGTGGGCCATAAGAACCTGGTTTCCTGGGGTGTTTTCCCACTGGACAACAAGGGCAACACCCTGCTCAAATCCGGTGTGTACACTGACGGCGTGGATTATAAGGTGGATCCGGCCATGATCAAGGAATATGTAAAATATTCCTGGTTTGAAGATTCCACCACAGGCCTTAATCCCACAGAAGGGAAAACCCTGCCCAATCCCAACAAACCCGGTGCTTACAGCTTTATCAAAGCCCCCAGGTACAATGGCAAACCGCATGAAGGCGGGCCTCTGGCCAGAATGTGGGCCACAAACCCGGAACTGTCCAAAACCGGCCAGGATAGCCTCGGGGTGAAAAAACTGCGGGAGATCGGCGATGCCTGTTTCTCCATTCTGGGCCGCCATGTGGCACGGGCGGAAGAAACCGCCCTGGTTGCCATGGCTGTGGAAGAATGGCTCTCCCAGGCCGAGCCCGGCAAGGAGACCTTTGTGCCGACACCCATCCCCGAGTCTGCGGAAGGCCTGGGCATGACCGAGGCCCCCAGAGGCGCCCTGCTCCATTACATTGACATCAAAGACCAGAAAATTGCCAACTACCAGGTGACATCCGCCACCATCTGGAACGCCAACCCCAGGGATGACATGGGGCAGAGAGGCCCCATTGAAGAGGCCCTCATCGGTGTACCGGTGCCGGATTCTGCAAACCCGGTGAATGTGGGGCGGCTCATACGCTCCTTCGACCCCTGACTGGGCTGTGCCGTCCACGTGCTGGACGCAGACACCGGTCGGACCATTAAAGTGGAAGTACCGCTTTAATTTAGACCTTTGGGGTCAGGCCTGCGTTATTGTCGTTATTTACCATCAGCACCGGCCGCTGCCGGCGGTGAATAACGGCGATAACCCGGGCCTGACCCCGTCAACAAGGGAGGTGGCAAGTCCGCCTCCCTTGTTTATTGGAACAAAAGCAGACAGGATATGATATGAAAAAACTGCTGGTACTGGGGGTGGGCAACACCCTTCTCATGGACGAGGGCATTGGTGTTCATGCCGTGCATGAGCTGCTCAAGGAAAAAGACAACTGGAAACAGGTGGATTTTGTTGACGGCGGCACTTTTACCCAGGATATCTTTTACCTGTTTGAATCATATGAAAACATCCTGGTTCTGGACATTGTTCGGGCAGGGCATCCCCCCGGCACCATCTTCTGCCTGGAGGAAAACGATCTGCGCAAAGATGAAAAACAGATGCTGTCTCTGCATGACATTGATCTTCTGGATTCTTTAGGTATGGCCCAGATGCGGGGGCACCGGCCCTATCTGCGGGTGATCGGGATTCAGCCTGAAAAGATCGACTGGGGCACGGAACTTACCCCGAGCCTTGCCAGGGCCCTGCCCGCCTTCATGGATACGGCCAGAAAACATATCACCGATATTCTCAATTCGCGATAATGACCGGTGCCACCCACAGGATAATCAAAGCCTGCCCTTTGTGGTTTAATCGAAACCCGACCTCCGCGGTTTAAGCAAAGTCCGCCCCCCTGCGGGTATCCTGCGGCCGGCCCGAGAAGGTATCTGACGGTCCGGCCACAGGATACCCGCAGGGGGGCTCCCGCTCTGTATATCTGTAGTCATATCAGCATACGGGAGCATTGACTGGGAAAGTTCGGGCTTGTCTTTTTCTAGCAGATACGGGGCAGTTGCTCGCCTGTGAGCATATCCACCAGGCGCCGGCCGCCGATGGCGGTTTCCAGAAATACCTTTCCCGGATACTGGTCGGTCACCTCCCCGATAATGGCTGCATCTTTGCCGAACTGATCTGCCTGGATAATTTCCAGCGCCCTGGAGGCATGATGTTCCGGCACTATGGCAATCAGTTTGCCTTCATTGGCAATATACAGCGGATCGAATCCCAGCAGCTCGCACATCCCCTTGACCTGTCCTTTTACGGGCAGGGCGGATTCAAACAGGGTGATACCCACACCGGAACCGGCCGCGATCTCGTTGAGAGTGGTACCTACCCCACCCCGGGTGGGATCCCGCAGCACATGGATATCATGGCCTGCAGCCAGCAGGGATTTCACCATGTGGTTCAGGGGGGCGGAATCGGTTTTCAGATCTGATTCAAATTCCAGGCCCTCCCTGGCACTGAGAATCGCCATCCCGTGATCAGCTATGGTGCCGCTGATGATAATTTTATCTCCGGGTCTGGCGCGGCTTCCTGAAACACTCACCCCTTCCGGAATAATGCCGATCCCGGATGTGTTGATGAAAATTCTGTCGGCCTTGCCCCGGGGCACCACCTTGGTGTCCCCTGTGACAATTTTGACCCCTGCCTTTTCTGCAGCCTGTGCCATGGTTTCTAAAATTTTCTGCAGATCCTTTATGGGCAGCCCTTCTTCAATGATCAGGCCCACACTGATGTACAAGGGATGCGCCCCGCACATGGCAATATCATTCACTGTGCCGTTGACTGCCAGATCCCCGATGTTGCCCCCGTTAAAAAAAATGGGATCCACCACATAGGAATCGGTGGAAAATGCCATTCGGCCTGCCGGCACCTCACATACAGCTCCGTCATCCTGCTGTGCCAGCTGGTCATTGTGAAACAGCGGAAGAATCATTTCAGAAAACATGGCATGGGAGGCTTTGCCCCCGGCGCCGTGGTCCAGTAAAACAGTATCATCAGATGTCATTTTGTCAGTCCTTTAATGGGCTGGGGTCAGGCTTGCGTTATTGTCGTTATTGTATACCAATGGTGATGCCTTGTGATTTCCTTTCCAATAACGACAATAACGCAAGCCTGACCCCATTTATGCATATTTGTAATAGGCGGCGCAGGCACCTTCACTGGACACCATACAGGGGCCCACCGGTGTCATGGGGGTGCAGGTGCGTTTATACAGGGCGCAGGTGTCCGGGGTTTTCAATCCCATGAGGATATCGCCGCAGGCACATCCTTTGGGTTCGGAAACCTCGGGCAGATCCAGGTTGAATCTGGCGCCTGCATCAAACCGGCTGTAGGCGGAGTTGGGTTGCATGCCGCTGTCTGCAATAGTGCCGATACCCCGCCAGACAGCATCACAAAGCGTGAACACCTGATGCATGACCGCCTTTGCTTTGGGATTTCCCTGGTCTGTAACCGCCCGGGTATAGGCATTTTCCAGAGCCGGTATGCCGGTCTCGTTCTGGAGCACCAGCATGCGGATGGCCTGTAGAATATCGAGGGGTTCAAACCCGGCAATGACCGAAGGGGTGTGGTGGGTCTCGAAAACAGGCCGGTATGCATCTGTGCCGGTGATCACGGAAACGTGGCCGGGAAGCATAAACCCGTCAATGTTCACGCCCTCGGTTTCCATGAGTGCGGCCAGGGCCGGCGGGGTGAGTTTGTTGGCAGAATGAATGCAAAAATTGTCCAGCTGCTGTTCCTCTGCCATGAGAATGCCCGCTGCAATGGTGGGAATGGTGGTTTCAAATCCCACAGCACAGAACACCACCTGTTTTTTTGGGTTCTGTTTTGCTATGGCGACTGCATCAAACACCGAATACACGATGCGCACATCTGCTCCTGCAGCTTTCTGCCTGGCCAGGGTGGTGCCTGATCCCGGCACTTTCATCAGGTCCCCGAAGGTGGTGACAATCACATTTTCCAGCCGGGAAAATGCCACAAATACGTCAATATCCTTCTGGGCGGTAACGCAGACAGGGCACCCCGGCCCGGACAACAGGGTGATACTGTCCGGCAGCACACTTCTGATTCCATGGCGGAAAATGGCCATGGTATGGGTGCCGCACACCTCCATGAGGCGCAACGGTTTTTTGCTCTCCTGACGGATGCATGTTATCAAGGTCTTTGCCAGGTCTGCATCCCGGAATTCTTCAATATATTTCAGCCCCATGGCCTGCTCCTTATTGGTTCTGTCCCATCTTGATTAGTTCTGTCCCATCCTGGCCCTTATTGGTTCTGCCTCATCCTGGCCCCGGCCGCCACCACCTGGCCCAATGAGATCCCGCCATCCCCCGTGGGTACGAGAGAATGGGAAAAAACTGCCAGGCCTTTTTCTTCCAGGGCATGGATCATTTTGGTGAGAATAATGTCATTGTGAAACACCCCGCCGGACAGAACCACCTTGTGAAGTCCTGCTGAGCAGGCAATTTTTTGTGCTGCAGCAGCAAAGGCGGCCACAATGGTCTGGTGAAACCGTCTGCTGATGACGGGTGCCGGAACCTGGCCGGCAATATCCGCCACCATGTCCCGGACACAGGGCATCATGTCAATGATGTATTCAGGCCCCTGTGTTCCGGGCATGGCCCGGTCCAGGCCGAATGCATAGGGGTAAGCTGATTTACTGCCGGTATCCTCCCGGGCCTTTGTTTCCAGTTCCATGGCAGCCTGGCTTTCATGGG
The DNA here is from genome assembly GCA_011389575.1 of Desulfotignum sp. Classification (GTDB taxonomy): domain Bacteria; phylum Desulfobacterota; class Desulfobacteria; order Desulfobacterales; family Desulfobacteraceae; genus Desulfotignum. The sequence continues at coordinate 24,222 of JAABUB010000041.1, forward strand.
AAATGGTATGGCGGATGCACAGCAGAGAAGCCGCGGCATCAAACAGCCGGCCGCAGCTGGAGGTTTTCGGACAATTGATCTGTTTTTCCATCATCTGACAGACAAATGCCAGTTTTTCCTTGTCCATCTGCCGGATATAGGGAATATCCAGGTCCAGAAAAGTTTTGCCCATGGCGGTATACAAAACAGCGGCACCCATGCGCCAGGGCTCCAGCACAGCAGCATCCCCTCCGGGCATGGGCACATAGGCCAGATGGGCTTTGCGCTGAAAGGTTTCACAGGTGGCTGCAAGGATTTCCCCGCCCCAGATATGGCCGTCAGTGCCGTATCCGGTGCCGTCCAGGGTAATGGCAATCACCGGCTCATCCAGATGGTTTTCCGCCATGCAGGAAACCGCATGGGCATGGTGATGCTGCACCCCCACCAGGGGAATCCGGTTTCTGACATCACTACCAAAAGCAGGGTTATCACTGTCTGCAACGCTCTTTTGGTGTATTTTTGCCGTATTTTCAGCAGCATATTGCCCGGCAAAGACAGTGCTCATGTAACCGGGGTGCAGGTCATGGGCTACTGCCAGGGGAGTGATATCCAGAATTCTGGTAAAATGGTCAATGGTGTGGGCAAAGAATTCAGACGTTTTACGGTTTTCCATATCCCCGATGTGCTGGCTCAAAAACGCCTGGTTTCCCCGGGTGAGGCAGATGGTGTTTTTCAGGCCTGCCCCGCAGCCGAGAACAGACGGCAAAGAGGACTTCAATTGCACGGGAAGCGGTGCATATCCCCGGGACCGCCGGATAAACCGGGGTTTATGTGCCTGAAACCGGACAATGGAATCATCTGCCCTGAAATAAATATCGCGGTTGTGCAGCAGAAAATAATCGGCAATATGGGAAAACGCATCCAGGGCATCCTGGTTGTCAACAGACAGGGGTTCACCAGACCGGTTTCCCGAGGTCATCACCAGAATATCCGGACCGGTGTCAAAAATCAGATAATGCAGCGGGGTATAAGGCAGCATGATGCCAAGACAGGTATTGTTCGGTGCCAGGGCCGGTGACAGTGCTGCACAAGGTTGCTGCAGATGTTTGTCAGCCAGCACAATGGGCCGGTGATAACTTTGGAGCAGGTTTTTTTCAACCTCAGACATTTGCACATGGTCACCAAGCAGGTCAGCAGACCCGGCCATGAGGGCAAAGGGTTTGTGGGGCCTTTGCTTGCGCTGCCGCAGCAGCCGCACTGCCCGGTCATTGGCTGCATCTACAGCCAGATGGAATCCGCCCAGGCCCTTGATGGCCAGGATATGGCCTTTTTTGAGCAGGTCCCCTGCCATGGCAACGGCATTGTCCGGCCCTGCCGTCTGCCGGCCCTGGTTGTCGGTTAAAAATACATGGGGACCGCACACAGGACAGGCATTGGGCTGGGCATGGAAGCGACGGTCTGCCGGATTTTCATACTCGGCCCGGCAGTCCGGACACATGACAAAATTTTTCATGGAAGTTTTGGGCCGGTCATAGGGAATATCATTTATGATGGTGAACCTGGGCCCGCAATTGGTGCAGTTGATGAAAGGATAACCAAACCTTCGGTCACCGACATCCCGCATTTCCTTAAGACAGTCGGCACACACACAGACATCGGGTGATATCAGGGTGGCACGGCTGCGGGTTGCACGGCTGGGGATGATGTGAAAATCTGTGAAACCGGTGACAGGGATCGGCGTTGCCCGGATTTCATCCACCCGGGACAGAACAGGGGGATTGGCAGTTATCTCGTGCACAAATTCGTCCATGCTGGAGGAAGCGCCTTCCACCCGGGCCTGGACCCCGCCGGCAGTATTGGAAACTTCGCCGTTTATTGCGTGCTTTTGTGCAAGGGCGAACAAAAAAGGCCTGAAACCCACGCCCTGGACCACCCCGCTGATTTCAAGCCGGCTGGCGATGCAACGGGAATTCATACATCTGCGGCAGAAGCCCCGTTCCGGGCACTGTCGGCTGCCAGCATACTGCGCATGTCCGACAGGGTCTGGAGCGCGGCCTGTTCATCGAGTTTGCTGATGGCAAACCCGGCATGCACGATGACATAATCACCGATTTTCACATCATCCAGAATAAGCAGGCTGGCTTCTCTGACCACCCCGTCCACATCAACTCTGGCAATGCTGTCCTGGATATCAATTATTTTTGAGGGTACGGCTAAACACATACATCCAATCCCTATTTATGCAATAATAACCATTTAAACTGTTATTATACCTGCAGTACAAAGATTGGGCAACACCTAATTCATGTCAGCAGGGCCTCGCATGCATGATTTTATCTGCCGCCTTCTTCTATGGCTGTCTTCATCAGAGCTGATTTTCGCGATTTCAATTCCACTGCTGTCCGGTACTTGATGTTGTTTTCCATAAGGTGCATCATTTCCGTGTCGATATTCACGGAATCCAGGTGATAAATATCAACATCTTCACTGTTTTCCCCTTTCATGACAAAGGCATCATCTCCATCAGGGGGCAGATGTTTTGGATGGGTTTTATCTATATAGTCAGGTTCTCTGCCTTTCATTGCCCGCTCAAGGGTGTCGTTGAAATCAAGATCCCTGGGTTTGTACCCGATGGTATCCATATTGGCTATATTGCCGGCAATCAGGTTGTGCCGTTTGGCTGAAACATCCATTGCCTTTCCAATCATTTTTGATGTATAGCCAAAAATCCGTGAATCGCCCATTTTTTCCTCTCAATCACTGTCAATTCGGGTTCCCATTGCAGACAACTCCATGGGAAAACCTATCCCATGCAAAACCATATCTCATGCAAGAACATAGCAATTTATATGCCAAAAACTTCTGCCTGCTGGTTACGCTACCGGCTAACCGCTAAAAGCTAATGCCTAACAACTAATGGCTTTCAGGTTGTATTGTGCGCGGCAGGGCATGGCCGTTATTGAACAGATCCTTTTTAACGCTGAGGTTCCCGATTTTAGACGGTAACAGGGATTTTTAATGCAGCAGACCAGAAAACAAAAAGCCCGCAGATCAGCCGTTTTTGGCATGATCAAGGGATATGCATGCAGATTTTGTCATCCTTTTGACGTGGCAGCCGTCAATTTTTACATCAGCATTTGCAAATGTATCCCAACCAAGGCAAATGGATTTTACACAAAAAAGGGTCAGGAAATACTTGACACAGACCGAACAATTTACTTAGAGTTTGTTCTGCCTGGGCCGGATGATACAAAACCATAACCAATACACCTGCGGGGATTGCCATCGCCTATATCAACAAACAGATACTCACCGCGGTTGCAGCCGCTGAAAACGGGGAAATATTTGAACTGGAAGGCTATGGCGCAGTGGGGTATTCCGGTGACACCCCTGTGGTACTGACCAAAACCGATACCGTTGCCATGCCCCATGGCAGCGAACTGATGATGCTGCCGGGCCGGTCCCCGGTTGTCTACAACGTGGTTTCAAAAAAGTGTGAAACCCTGTTGCAGAATCCTTTTGCCCTGGATGAAAAAATTTATCCGGTGGCGGTCTTCAACTCTCCCGGATATGTGAACCGGCATTTTTGTGCCTATGCCTGTGAAAAAAATGCCGCCCCTCTTCCCCTTTTTTCCTACGGAGCGGTGGGGTTCGGCAAAAAGGGATTCCGGTCTGCCGCACTCCGGGTGGATACCGAACCCCGCCAGGATCTGCGGCACATGCCCCGGGCCAGGGTGATACAGGGCGTGGGCCGGATGGGCATAAAATATCCGGACAACCGCCTGATGCGCCATCTGGAAACCTGCGCCCTGGAATACGGGTGCCCTGCAGGAAAGAATTTTTTTCTGAAACGGTATGAAGCGCCCCTGCCCACATCCCGGGTGTGCAATGCCAGTTGTCTGGGCTGCATATCCCTGCAGCCGGATACCGGGCTGCATGCCTGCCAGGACCGCATCGGCTTTACCCCCACGGCCCAAGAAATTTTCCAGGTCGGTCTGGAGCATATCCGCCATGTGCCCCGGGCCGTGGTGAGTTTCGGTCAGGGATGCGAGGGGGAACCATTGACCGCACAGGATGTTATTTTACCGGCTGTCCGGATGATCCGGGAGGCCACGGACCAGGGCACCATCAACCTGAACACCAATGCCAGCCTGCCGGATCATGTGAAAGACCTGTGCACAGCAGGCCTGGACAGCATGCGGGTGTCCATGAATTCGGTGCGCAAAAAAACCTATACTGCGTATTTCAGGCCCCGGTCCTACGCCTGGGAGGATGTGCTGCAAAGCATTGATACTGCCAGGGAACACCATAAATTTGTGGCTGTCAACTACCTGAACTGTCCCGGATTCACCGATGCCAGAAAAGAGGTGGATGCGCTGTTTGATTTTATCGGCACCCATGATATCAACATGATCCAGTGGCGCAATCTCAATTATGATCCCCGGCAGTATGTCGCGGCCATGGAGGCGGTGTCGCCCGGAGGAGCCCCCATGGGTATGGCATCCTTGATCCAGGCA
>JAABUB010000042.1 GCA_011389575.1 Desulfotignum sp.
GATGCCGGACTTGATGTGGCAGGCCACATGCCCAGAACCGCCATATCCCGGACCCGCCGGTTATGCAAAATTGCACAGGAACGCAACATTCCCGTGGCTGCCTCGCCCGGCAGTTTTTTTCTGAACCGCTCAGACATCCGCATTCATGCCCTGCTCCGGGCCATTGGAAACAATACCAGCACCAGCCGGCTGCATCCGGGCCAGGTGGGGCCTGCCAATGCTTTTTTCGGCGGACCTGACCTGTATGCCAAGCGGTTTCATACCTTTCCGGAAGCAGTTGCCGCCACCCATGTGCTGGCAGAAAAAATCACATTTCACAAACCGGACTTCGGGGTTGTCATGCCCCCTTTTGCCGGCACAGACACAGATGCTGCCGTACAGCTGCGGCAAAAAACCTTTCAGGGTGCAGCCAGGCGGTATGGCAGACCGCTGCCGGAAAAGGTTGTCAGGCGTATCACCCATGAACTGGCCATTATCGCCCAAAAAGGATTCTGTGCGTATTTTCTGGTGGTGCAAAAGATCGTCAGCCGGGCATCGCGCATCTGCGGCCGGGGATCCGGGGCAGCATCCATCGTGGCTTACTGCCTGGGCATCACCAATGTGTGCCCCATGAAATTCGACCTGTATTTTGAACGGTTCCTCAATCCCGGGCGCCAGGATCCCCCGGATATTGACATTGATTTTGCCTGGGATGAACGGGACAGCATCCTGCACCAGGTTCTGGCGGAATACTCCGGTCATGCAGCCATGGTATCCAGCCATATCCTGTTTCAGCCGAAAATGGCGGTGCGGGAAACCGCAAAGGTGTTCGGCCTGCCGGAAGGGGAAATTTCCCGGGTATGCAAACGCCTGCCCTGGTTCTGGCGTCTGACCGATGCATCCCCGGACCTGCTGGCCCACATCCGGCAGCAGACAGAATGCCGGCACATGGAGTTCCCTGCGCCCTGGCCTGAGATCATGGCCTGTGCCCAGAGGATTATCGGCACCCCCCGGCATCTGTCTGTCCACCCGGGCGGGGTGGTCATCACCCCGGGGCCCATCCACACCTACGTGCCGGTGGAAACGGCAGCCAAAGGCATTCCCGTAATCCAGTGGGACAAGGACGGGGCACAGGACGCCGGCCTGGTGAAAATCGATCTGCTGGGCAACCGGAGCCTGGGTGTGATCAGAGATACCATCGCTGCCATTGAAACCGGTGAAGGCACTTTTTCCGGCTTCAGGTTGCAGGATCCGGAAGATGATCCTGCAACCTGCCAGACGGTTGCCCAAGGCCACACCATGGGCTGTTTTTACATTGAAAGCCCGGCCATGCGCCTGCTCCAGCAAAAATCAAAAAAAGGGGATTTTCGCCATGTGGTCATTCATTCTTCCATGATCCGGCCTGCAGCCAACAGATTCATCAATGACTATATCCGGCGACTGCGCACCGGGCAGTGGCAGCCCCTGCATCCGCTGCTGGCAAATGTGCTCCATGAGACCCTGGGGCTTATGGTTTTCCAGGAAGATGTGTCCCGGGTGGCAGTGACCCTGGCCGGGTTCAGTCATACCCAGGCAGACAGCTTGAGAAAAATTCTGTCCAAAAAAGACAATACCCGCAAATTACAGGACTATTACCGGCAGTTTGCAGCCGGAGCAGCCAGTCAGGGCGTGCCTGAAAAAACTATGCAGGAAATCTGGCAGATGATTCTTTCTTTTTCCGGTTATTCTTTCTGCAAACCCCATTCCGCCTCCTATGCCCGGGTATCTTTTCAGGCAGCCTATCTCAAGACCCACTATCCTGCCCGGTTCATGGCTGCCGTCATCAGCAACCAGGGCGGGTTCTACTCCACTTTTGCCTATGTGTCCGAGGCCCGGCGCCTGGGACTGGCCATTCTCCCACCGGATGTCTGTGCCGGAGAAATACAGTGGCAGGGCCGAAATAAAACTCTCCGGACAGGACTTATGGCGGTGCGGAACCTGTCTGAAACCACCATGAAAAAAATTATGCACCAGCGCAGCATCCGCTCTTTTTCAGGGCTCACCGATTTTTTGCACCGGGTGGCACCAAAAGAAAATGAAATGCAGTCTTTGATTCACAGCGGCAGCCTGGATTGTTTTGCCACTGGAAAAGACCCTGACCGGACCCGCTTTCTGTGGGGCGCATCTGCCTGGCAGAAACAAAAGACCCAGGTATCGGAACAGCCTGAACTGTTCAATGTCGGCACCCGGCAGGTGCCTATGCCTGATCTGCCACAGGAAAACCGTCTGCTTCGTCTGAGAAAAGAATTTTGTGCCCTGGGATTTTTGTGTGCCTGCCATCCCATCACATTGTACAGGGACGTCATTCGCCAGGTCGGCACCATCAAGGCAGACCAGGTGCACCAATATGTGGGCAAACGCATCACTGTTGCGGGATGGCCCATCACCGGCAAAAAAGTGAAAACCCGCCAGGGGGAGCCCATGATATTTCTCACCTTTGAAGATGAAACCAGTCTTCTGGAAACCGTATTCTTTCCCCGGGCATATGCCCGATTCTGCCCCATGCTGGGAAATGGCCGGCCCTGCTTTCTTACCGGCAAAGTGGTATCTGAATGGGGGGCTGTGACCCTGACGGTGGAAACCGCCCGGCTGATACCATAAAAAAACAAAAATGTAACAATTGTTATTTGTCTGGCTTTACCACTGTTTCTGCATTGAAAATCACTTGCGGTTGCCTGGTTACAAAAGCCTTTCCCCTGATTGGCATCAAATATAAAATTTGCATACAATAATTTTTATTACGATATTGTATAAAATTACAGCAATATAAATTACAAAAATGAACTTTATTTTCAAAACTATCATTTTTTGATAAAATATATAATTTGAATACATGCGCATATATATATTAAATTCATATGGTTACAATATTGTTTGCCACGGACTTCCATTTCTGGCATGTGATTTGCTCAATACTGAAAGACAATTTTAAAGAAATTTTTAAAAACTATTGCCAAAGAAAGGAAATCACCATGGGATTGAAATACTGGCTCATGACTATTGGTCTTTTATTGACAGGTACCACCACATGTTTTGCCGCAGACGGCACCATTGATTCCGGAGATACGGCCTGGGTTACCATGTCCACGGCTCTGGTCATGATGATGACCCCGGCCGGGCTGGCATTGTTTTACGGAGGCATGTCCCGGTACAAAAATCTGCTCAACACCATTGCCATGACCCTGGCAGCCTATTGCCTGGCCAGCCTGGTCTGGGTGGGCTGGGGGTATTCCCTGGCATTCGGAGAAAGCACCAGCCTTTTCATAGGCAGCCTGGGCCATTTTATGCTGAACGGAATTGATGCCGCATCCGTATCCGGCACCATCCCCACCCTGATATTTGTCGTGTTCCAGATGACATTCGCCTGCATTTCCGTGGCCATTATCCTGGGATCGGTGGTGGACCGCATGAAATTTTCCGCCTGGATCGTTTTTTCCATTCTCTGGATTACCTTTGTGTATGCCCCGGTATGCAACTGGGTATGGGGCGGTGGCTGGATGCACAACATGGGTGCCCTGGATTTTGCCGGCGGCAATGTGGTTCATATCAATGCCGGTGTTTCCGGCCTGGTACTGGCCCTGGTCCTGGGCAAACGCAACGGATACGGCAAAGAGCCCATGATCCCGTCTTCAGTGGCATTTACCGCCCTGGGCGCGGCCCTGCTCTGGTTCGGGTGGTTCGGATTCAATGCCGGCAGTGAACTGGCAGCGGACGGGGTGGCTGCCTCCGCCTTCCTGGTAACCAATACCGCTGCAGCTTCCGCCGGACTGGCCTGGCTGTTCCTGGAGTGGAAGCTGAGCCAGAAACCCACCCTGCTGGGTATGGCATCCGGAGCCATTGCCGGGCTTGTGGCCATTACCCCGGCAGCCGGGTTTGTCACTCTGCCGTATTCTCTGGTCATTGGCATCCTGTCAGGCGCCATAGGGTATTTTGGCGTGGTGGTTCTCAAAAAGAAGCTGGGATATGATGATTCTTTGGATGCTTTCGGGATCCACGGCCTGTGCGGCATGTGGGGGGCCCTGGCCACCGGGCTGTTTGCCTCCCCGGCTGTGACCGAAGGCGCTGCAGGGCTTTTTTACGGCAATCCGGGCCAGGTCTGGATACAGCTGGTCTCCATCCTGGCCACCATCGCCTTTTCTGCCACAGCCACTCTGGCGGTGGTATATGTCACCCGGTTCATCACCAGCGGCCTGCGGGTGGATGCCCAGGAAGAACAAGCCGGCCTGGACAACGCCCTGCACGGGGAACGGGGCTTTGAAATTGAATAGAGATAGAGGCCATCGGATTTAAGACCGTTGACCGCCTCCGGGATGGTCCTGGTATCCGGCCCGAGATCCTTGAAGGGCTCTGACGGTCCGGATACCAGGACCATCCCGGAGGCTACAAAACGGTTGTTATATGCAATCGTTCTGAATCACACGGGTCCTCAAAGCAGGCAGCGTTCTATGGATTCCACCCATTTTCTGGAAAAAATGATGCCTTCGTTAACCCGGACAATGAGGTTGATAATCACCTGAAAATGGGTTTTCCCTCCCTGCACCCAGACCTCGGATTCAGCTGTGATGCATCCGCCGTCACTTTTGAGCTGGTGCAGATGCTTTCCATGGCCACTGGCCAGAGCCGGATGCCGGGGATGGACCTGGAATTCACCATGGGCTTTTTTTTCAAATACCGTGGTTTCAGTCAACCGGCTTAGTGAGTCCACCTGCAGCTGCACCCGGGTTCTGCCGCTCAAAACATCTGTGCACACCTCCCATACCGGGGGACAGGGGGATGTCAGATGAGGCTGCCTTACCATGGGCGATGGTGCAAACCGGGGGGCCACAGCGGAGCCGGTATCCGGCACCACCGGCAGTTCCAGGCAACTGGGCCGGACCTTTCCCCGGAAAATCCGGCTTGTGCCCGGTTCCGGGGTGGGCCACAGATTGGGCCAGTCAGCATTGGCCACAGACAACCGGATGCAGTGTCCTTTTTCAAAAACCCATCCTGTGGCATCTATGTCAATTGCCAGTTCATACACGGTTTCCGGCACCATGGGTTCCGGGTCTGCAAAAGAGTTTCTGCGGGTGCCGTTGAGGGCCCCTTTGGCCACCAGATGGGAGGAACCGTCCGGCGCCACATCACAAAGGCTCACCACAAACCCCATCACCGCAGCACTGGAAGACACGTGCAGCACCGCCCTGGGCCGCCCAAGTATGGACAGGTCATGGTCCAGGACTGCGGTGGTGTATACGGCGCTGAACGCTTCATCCGGTCGCTGATCCCCGGGCAGGCCGAACTGGATGCCGCCGGAAAACAGCCCGCCGCTGGTACCCACCGTGGGAACATATGTCAGGTGCTCATATCCGTCAGTGCCGGGGTCATGTGTAAGCCTGCCGCTGTCTTCCAGAAACAGGACACGGGTTTCTGCTCCGGGCACGGGCCAGCCGGTTTCCGCCCGCCAACTGCCTCTGGTTTCCAGGCGGTCCACCACCGGCGGCTGGGGCTTTTGCATGAACACCGCCACCGAAGGTTCTTCCATGATGCCTGTGGGCCTGTCTTTGCACCAGTAATCCAGCCACCGCACCACTTCCTTGAGATAATCCACCCGGGGGCCGGGTACAGCCCCGTCAGGCATGGCATGATTCCAAGGCCCTATCCACACTTTGCTCGGCACGGACACCGCCTGGAACAATCGCAGCGGCACATTCATGTATCCGTCCCGCCAACCGCCGATCATCATGATGGGACAGCGGATTCTGTCAGCGATATATCTGACAGATCCATGCTCCCAGTAAGGCCCGTCCGTCTGGTGGCGGTACCACTGCAGCAGATAGGGTTCGTTTTCCTCCAGGTGCTGGTGCCAGATTTCTGCCCAGCTGCCGTCGCTGATGTCCACCAGGGAGGGCATGGCATTGGCAGCCACCATGGACCCGCCGTAATAGGCAATGTCATAATACTGGCGCATCATCCCCCCCTTGTAGTGGCAGTCATCCTGGTACCGGTCATCCGTAAAATCCACAGGGATGATACTGGTGAGATGGGGGGGCTGAAGGGTGGCCACCTGGAGGGCGGAAAATCCGCCGTAGGAAATTCCCATCATGTTCACATGTCCGTCGCACCAGGATTGTGCGGCAATCCATTCCACACAGTCATAACCGTCTTCCTGCTCCTGGAGCAGATATTCATCCAGGTTTTTTCCGGCGGAAGCACCCGTACCCCGGATATCCACCCGGATGACCAGGTATCCGCATCCGGCAAGATACGCGTAAAAAGGCCGTGCTGCCAGGTCCACCTGGTCTTTTCGATAGGGAATGTACTCCATGACAACCGGAAAGGCGGCATCCGGGGCCCCTTTATCCGGCAGATATATATCTGCTGCCAGTTGTACTGTATCACGCATGGGGATCATCAGGTTCCGAAAGCGGCGGACACCGTCCGTGGGGGGAAAGCAGATGGGCTCAGACTGTTCAAGCAGTGTGTCAAAGTGCATGATAAACGTATCCTTGCAAAAAGTGTTTATACCAAAAGTATCAATTTTCAGGAACAGACAATGGATAGTGGCAGTAATACCGGTGATCTTTGCCGGCATCTTCCCTGGGGGGAAACTGCCGGCGGCATTTTTCCCGCACCCCGGGGCACCGGGTGTGAAATTCACACCCCTGCGGCCGGGAAACAAGGCCCGGGATTTCGCCGGAGATGGATATGCGGTGGTGCACCGCATCCGGATCAGGGCTTGCATGGGCAGACAGCAGGGCCTGGGTATAGGGATGCCGCATGTGATGAAAAACGGTCTGGGTGGGACCCTGCTCCAGAAACCGGCCCAGATACATGATGGCCACATGATCGCTCACATGGCGTACCACAGCCAGGTTGTGGGTAATGATCAGAAAGCTCAATCCCATATCATTCTGCAGCTGGGCCATAAGATTGAGAATTTCCCCCTGCACAGACACATCAAGGCCTGCTGTGGGTTCATCTGCGATAATCAGTTTGGGAGACAGGGCCAAAGCCCGGGCCACTCCCACCCGCCTGGCCTGGCCCCCGCTGAGCTGGTGGGGATACAGATCCCCCATGGACGGGGAAAGATTGACCATTTTCAACAGCCGGGCCACTTCAACAGACAGGTTTTCGGGCATCATGCCGTGAATGCGGAAGGGCTCGGCCAGAATGGACCGGATCTTGAGCCGGGGACTCAATGATCCGGCCGGGTCCTGAAACATCAGTGCAATATCTCTGCGGAACGGCTTGATCCGGTCCCGGGAAAGCCCCACCAGATTTTCTCCGTTAAAGCGGATGGTACCGGAATGCACCGGTACAAGTCCCATGATTGCCCGGGCCACCGTGGTTTTTCCGGATCCGCTTTCTCCCACCAGCCCATAGGTCCGGCCTGGTTCAATGGCAAAACTGACCCCCATCACCCCGTCGATATACGGGTCTTTGTCCTTTTCAATAAGGGCTTTTACAGCGCTCTTGGTTTTGAACCGTACCCGCAGGTGCGCAACTTCCAGTAAGGGCTCCATTATACCTCCAGACAATGACAGGCTGCTGTATGGTGTTCTGCAAGGCTGACTTCCGGCGGCGGTGTGTTTTTGCACACCTGTGCTGCCCCGGGACAGCGGTCATGAAAAATGCAGCCTTCAGGCAGATCAATAAGACTGGGGATCTCTCCGGGAATGGTGGGTAAAAACCGGGTGGGTTCTGCAATTACCGATGGGTCGCATTCCAGCAGGGCCCGGGTGTAGGGATGTCCCGGTCTGTGAAAAATGTCGCGCACACTGCCTTTTTCCACCAGTTCTCCTGCATACATCACCCCCACAAAATCGCACAGTTCCGCAATCACATTCAAGTGGTGGGAAATAAACAGGATAGCGCATTGAAAATCTGCCTGCAGATCTTTGAGCAGCCGGATAATCTGTACTTCCAGGGTGGCATCCAGGGCAGTGGTGGGTTCATCGGCAATGAGCAGTTTGGGCTGGACAAGCAGGGCCATGGCAATAGTGATCCGCTGGCGCATCCCCCCTGAAAAATGGTGGGGATAGTTATCCAGCCGGGAAACCGCATCCGGGATCCCCACAAGTGACAGCATATCTGATGCCCGTTTCAATTTTTCTTTTCCGGAGACCGCATCCCGGTACTGGATATCCTTCATCTGCCGGCCGACGGTGAATACCGGATTGAGTGCGGTCATGGGATCCTGGAACACCATGGACATGTCCCGGCCGCGTATGGCCCGCAGATCCCGGGAAGAAAGCTGTTGCATATCCTTTCCTGTAAAGCGGATTTCTCCTGCTGCCACCCGGGCGTTTTCAGCCATCAGGCGGATAACAGCGGAAATCAATGTGGATTTGCCGCACCCGCTTTCTCCCACCAGCCCCACCACTTTTGCAGAGGGTACCTGCAGATTGATGCGGCGCAGGGCCTTTACGGTTCCCCGGGGGGTAAGATAGTTGACAGACAGATTGCGTATGTCCAGGACAGGTTCAGCCATTACAGATCCCTGCGCAGTTTGGGGTCGAAAATATCCCGCAAAGATTCCCCGAGAAAGGTAAATCCCAGGGTGGTGACAATCAAGGGGAGCCCCCCGAAAATGATGATCCACGGGGTGTTGCGGATGTAGGCATACCCGTCATTGAGTATGGATCCCCAGCTGGGGGTGGGGGGCCTGACACCCACCCCCAGAAAACTCAAGCCCGCCTCGATGGTCACCACCACGGGAATATCCATACTGGCCACAATAAACAGGGGGCCGACGATATTGGGCAGAATATGAATGCCCAGAATCCGCACCATGCCGGCACCCATGGCTTCTTCTGCCACGATGAACTCCTGATTTCCCAGAGCCTGGGTCTGGGTCCGCACCATCCGGCCGTACACCGGAAAAGTGGTGGCAACGATGACAATGATGACTGTCTGGAGGCTGGGGCCGAACACCGTCACCAAAGCCAGGGCAAACATGATGGTGGGAAAGGACCGCAAGGTATCAAACAAAAGCAGCAGTGCGGCATCCAGCCATTTGGGGCCGTATCCCGCCATCATGCCCAGCACAAGTCCGATGCCAAGGGACATGGAAACCGTTACCAGGGCCACCCAGACGGCAATGCGGGACCCCATCACCACCCGGGAAAACACATCTCTGCCCAGCTGGTCCGTGCCCATCCAGTGCTCTGCAGACGGTCCGGCCAGGCGGTTGGCAATATCCAGGGCATTGTGATCATGGGTGGTGAGAAACGGGGCGAATACGGCGCTTACAATAACCAGGGCCACAAGAATCATCCCGAAAAAACCCATGGGCTCGCGATACAGACGATAAAAAAATTGCTTTGTCCAGTTCATTTACAACCGCTCCCGAACCCGTGGGTCCAGCATGGCGTTAACGGAATCAGAAATGGTGGTGCTCAGCACAAACAATACCGTGGAAACCAGCACCGCTCCCATGACCAGGGGATAGTTTCGCGATACCACGGAATCAAAAATCAATTTGCCGATCCCGGGCCGGGCGAAAACGATCTCGGCAAATACGGCAGAGGAAATCAGCCGCCCGATACCGGTTCCCAGCAAAGTGACCGTAGGAAGGATGGCCAGTTTCAAAGCATACTGGAATACAATCATATGTTCCGGCAGGCCAAAGGCCCGGGCCCGGCGGATATGGTTTTCATTGAGCACCTCGAGCATGGAGGCCCGCACCAGCCGGGCAATATATCCCACCCATCCCAGACCGATGGCAAATGCCGGCAGGATCAGGTGCTGCAGCTGGTCCATGTACTGGCCGGGTTCTCCTGCGCCGATGGCAGGCAGCCATTTCAGGGTGACGGCAAACAGCAGCAGAGAATACAAAGCCACCACAAAGGAGGGCACGGCAATCACCCCGATGGAAAAAAATCCCACCAGTTTATCTGAAAACGTATTTCTGAAAACCGCGGAATAGCACCCCAATGGAATGCCCAGCAGCATGGCCCAGCCGATACTTGCCAGAACAAGCACCAGGGTTTCATCCAGTTGTTTGAACACGATCTGGGCCACCGGTCTCTGGGAAAAAAAATCCATCCCCAGATTCCCTCTGGCCACCTTGCCCAGAAAGCTTGCCACCTGCACCACAAAGGGGCGGTCCAGGCCCATGAGTTCATGCAGTTCCTGCTTCATTTCCGGCGTGGCCCGGGGTCCCAGGATCACACTGGCCGGGTCCCCGGGTACGACATGGATCATGGAGTACAAAAGTACCACCGCCACCACCACTATCACCACTGCCAGACCGATACGTTTTAACAGATAAAACAGCATGGTTTTTTCCCGGCCTGCATCAGGCGGTTGTAAAATAGCGTAAAAGCGGCATACCATCCGGCCGCAATGCCGGGACAATCCTGCCCGTGTAAATCACAGGGACGGCTTCATGGGTGATGAAACGATAAGCCCCGGAAGCTTCCATCAATTCCTGCATTCTGCGGTACATCTGGTCGCGTTTGTCTTTATCCCCTTCAGCCATGGCCTTTTCATACAATTGGTTGTATTCCGGATTTTTGAACCGCTCCCAGTTCCACACCCCCACCTGTTCTTTGGTGAACCACTGGGCTGCATAGTGGGGATCGGGGGCTGAGGAAAACCGGTTCAAAACCAGCTGCAGTTTTTTCCAGCGGTCTCCCTTGCTTTCATCCCCCAGGGACCAGAAGGAGCCGGAATCGTGCAGATTCAGGGTCATCCGGATGCCGGCCTGGGCCGCCACCGCCTGGATCACCTGGCCGGCAGCGATATAGACTGCTTTGTTGCGCACTTCCAGGTCCAGGTCGATGCCGTCGGGATACCCGGCTTCCGCCAGCAGGGCTTTGGCTTTTGCAAAATCCGCTTTAAAAGGCACCAGGGTATCCGGCCGGTGGCCCACCAGTCCCGGCGGTACATATCCTGTGGCCGGTTCTGCCACCCCGTCATAAGCAGCCTCCAGAATGGAGGGGATGTCCACGGCATACTGCACTGCCCTGCGCACCCGTTCATCAGACAGCTTGGGGTGTTCCATGTTCATGCCCAGCCACACATAATACAAGGAGGGGTATTTTTCCACCACACTGTTTTCCGGCGGCTTTTTCTTCATATTTTTATACGAACTCATGCTGATACGGGTGTAATCCAGATCACCAGCCTCAAACCCCATTTCTGCGGTTTTTTCATCATCGATGGGAAAGATATGGATTTCGTCAAAACCAGCCGGCTCCCCTTTCCATTCCGGGTTGCGGGCCAGAACAGTGCGCTGTTTGGGTTCGCGTTCCTTGATCACATAGGGCCCGGAAAAACAGGAAGGCATGGCGGAAAATTTCCCGCCGGCCGCTTCCACCGCTTTTTTGGAAACAATATTGCCCCCCATATAGGGCAGGGTGGTCATCCATAACGGCTGGAAGGGCTTGCTGAGCACGATGACCCCGGAATATTTATCAGTGACATCCACGGATTCCAAAGTGGCCCAGTCCCCTTTGATGGGAGATTTAAGTTCCGGGTCGATGATGCGCTCATAGGAGAATTTCACATCTTCGGCTGTCATTTCGCCGAATCCGTTGGTAAAGGTGATTCCGGGTTTTAACACAAATTTGATGTGGGTGGGATCCGTCTGTTCGATGGATTGGGCCGCTTCCAGCTGCCACGTCCATTTTGTCCCGGGTTTGTAGGCAATCAGCTTGTTGTGCACCGCAGCATTCACATGTTCCTCGTAGAGATTGGATGCAATGCCGGGATCCAGAGACTGGGGATCGCCGTAATCCCGCACCCGCAGCACCCGGGGGTCCTGGGCCCAGGATGAGTGCATACCCAGACCGGGGAGCATCAGCCAGCCTGCGGATGCGGCAGAGGCCTTTAAAAAAGAGCGGCGGGAAAGCCGGATTTTTGAAAACTGCATGTTTGGCGTGGACATGTTCCCTCCTTATAATGTAATGTGGCAACACTGTGTGGTATATACGATGCTTTGTATATACATTTGATAATGATTCTGTAATTGAATCCATAACCGGTTGTCAAGATATTTTTTTATTTTTTTTATAACATTTATAAATTATTGCTTTTTTTATGGGTTCATGCCATAACCAATCTGGTGTTTAACTGGTTAAGTATACTATTTGGAACATAAATAAATGAAAACCCCCAATGGGAACACCCAGCCAAAGTATATACAAATTTATCACTGGTTCCAGGAACAGCTTCAGGCCGGTACCCTGAAAACAGGCAACCAGATCCCCACGGAAACCGCTCTGGCCCGGCAGTTTAACGTCACCCGCATGACCGTGCGCAAAGCCCTCCACCGCCTGGTGGTGGAAGGGATCATCACCCGCACCCGGGGCAAAGGATCCTTTGTGGCCGCTGAAAACAACAAGAATTTTATTTTCAGCCTGAACACCATCAGCGGATTTTTCAGTGATATCCGCCGCAGCGGCAGCCAGCCGGCATTCAGGGTGGATAAGGTGGAAACCATCCAGGCAGACGCCAAAATTGCTGCACCCCTGCAATTGTCGAATGATCTGCGGGTCATTTATATACTGCGGACATTTTTTGCTGATGAAGAGCCTGCTTTGATCCAGGGAACCTATCTGCCCTATGAACCATTCAAACGCGTGCTGGACATGGACCTGAGCAAGGGCATGTACCCGATTTACCGGGAAAAATTCAACCTGCGCCTGCACCACGCAGACCAGACATTCACTGCTGTATCGTCCAACCAGTTTGAAACCCAGACCTTCGGGTTTGATTCACCCCAGCCGTGTATTTTTCTGGAATGGGTTCTGTATGATGACATCAACCGTCCCATAGAGGTATGCTACTGCACTTACCGCAGCGATAAATACAAATTCAATGTGGTCTCCAGTCTGCCGGTGCAGCTCTCCATGACCACGTGATGTCTGACGAACAGCAATAAACAGACTGCTGCATATCGCCGGAATCATTTATATACCGCCTGAATCATATAGATACCGTGTGAACAAAGACAGGTCACAGGGAAAGGGTCAGCTCCTCAGCCTCACTGATGCAGTACATCAGATGCCTGGGGGATTTTGCATCCCCGATCAGGTGAAATTGGGCGGGTGAATCTTTTGCCAGAATTTTCGCATCCCGCACTGCCTGGTTTTTCTCCGATATCACCACCGTGTCAAAGCCCTGGAGCACCTGCTTTTCGCCATTGGATGTAAACCGGACCCCGTCCGGGGTAAAAGCCTGGACAGCCACTTTTTTATACAGGGTGACCCCGCCTTTTTTCAGGCGCTCTCTGAGATAGTACCGGTCATTGGAAGACATCTCCTCGGCAAAGCTTTTTTTGCGGTTCAGCACCACCACGGTTTTTTTCCGATCTGCCAGAAAATCCGCCACCACCAGTCCGGCCATGCTCCCGCCCAGCACAATCACCCTGGTGCCGGCCGTCTCTTTTCCCTTGAGCAGATCCACATTGGTGACCAGGGACATGCTGGTAGTAAAAAGACCCTTTATCACGGGCATTTCCGGCAAAGACCCGGTGGCAAGCACCACATGGTCCGGGACGTGTTTTTCTAAAATCTGCCTGGACAAGGGGGTATCATACTGCACCGCCACTCTGAGGCGGGCCAGTTCCCGGATGAAAAAAGCAAGGATATCTCCAAGTTCCTCCCGGCCCGGGGCTTTGGCAGCCAGGCCCAGCAGCCCCCCGGATGCCGGGCCCTGTTCACACACCAGAACCTCATGGCCGGCCAGGGCAAACTGCCTGGCAGCTGCCAGGCCTGCCGGACCGGCCCCTGCCACCAGTATTTTTGCTTTTTTCCCGGTTCTGGTTTGGGTTGCAAGCCGGTATTCCCTGCCCACATCCGGATTCACCACACAGCCCCCCGGTTCCTTGGCCAGCACCGCGTGGATGCATCCCAGACAGCACCCCACACAGGGCCGAATCTCATCGGTTCTGCCGGTTCTCGCCTTTTCCGGATAATAGGGATCGGCCAGAAAGGATCTGCCCAGGGCCACCATATCTGCCTGGCCGGTTTGGATAATCCGGTCGGCATGGATTGGGTCCTTTATCCGCCCCACAGTGATCACCGGAATATCCACTGCTTTTTTTACCGCTGCTGCCAGGTGCACAAAACATCCCTGGGGGGTATACATGGACGGAATGGTCAGCTCGGTGGAGCCGTACACCCCGGCAGACACATGCAGGTAGGCGACTCCGGCCTCTGCCAGCAGCGGGGCCAGCCTGAGGGTGTCTGCCAGTTCCCACCCGTTTTTCATATAATCATTGCCGTTGATGCGCAGACCCACTGGAAAATCACTGCCCGCCTTTGCCTGGATATCCTCCAGGATCTCAAACAGAAACCGGGTGCGGTTCTCAAAACTGCCGCCGTACTGGTCGGTGCGTATATTGGCATTGGGTGACATGAACTGGTTGATCAGGTACCCGTGGGCCCCATGGATCTCGATGAAATCAAATCCAGCTTCCCGGCACCGCCGTGCCGCATCCCCAAAGCATCCTGCCAGATCCTTTATTTCATGCACCGCAAGAGCCCGCACCGTTCCTTTCACCACTGCCGGGGCAGGAATGGCGGACGGCGCCACTTTTTCAGGCAGATACGACTGGCGGCCCCCGTGCATGAGCTGGACCCCGAAGGCAGGGCCGTAAGGTTTGACCTGCTGCACCATGCGCTGCAAAGCAGGAATACAGGCATCCTCATACATCTGGGGAAGATCGGGCAGCTCCTGGCCCCCGGGGTGGACACTGCCGCCCCCCACCAGCATCATGCCGGCACCGCCCCTGGCCCGCTCCACAAAATAGCCGGTGAGCTGGTCCGTCACATGGCAGTGTGCATCCACCCCGAAATTGATACTCATGGCAGACATCATCAGCCGGTTTTTTATGGTAAGATCTTTTATCCGGATGGGGCTGAACAGATGAGATAACATGGGTAGGCATATCCTCATTTTAACAGGTGACAGGTCCGTAATTCACCACATGCAAAAAAACAAATATAGGCCAGGTCACTGCATATGTAAATAAGGAAGGCACTAAGGCTGCCCGTTCTTGTCTGTCTGTTTTGCAATATCTTCCAGCAGGGTCTGCACCAGCACGGCAAAGGCCAAAGCTGCTTTTTTGTCCCGGACCAGTTTGCGGCCGGTGACAGATTTGAAATACCGGGCGCATATCTGGCGCTGGCCAGGGGTCATGCGGGTGGAAAATCCCAGCTTTTTTTCCTTGTCTGCCTGGCCGGGCTGAAAATTTTTCATATCCCGCCGGCCGTGGGGACGGGCAATGATATGGGCATAGTAGATCAGAGCCCGGTCAAGGAGAATATACAGAAACTGCAGATTCTTATTGGGGCCCACCTGGAGCCGGTCCCCGCCCAGGCGGATTCCGGCGGGGCTTTGTTCTGCCATGCGTCTGCCGCCCATCATAGCGGAACCCGCTCCCAGGATGCCTCCTATGGCTGTGAACATGCCGAAACTCAGACCATGGGCAGCGGTATCTATCATTACCCCCATGGTGCCCCCCACCAGGGCCCCGGCAGCTGCCAGCTGTGTTCCGGTGAGACCCAGCAAATCCCAGGTCTTCCGGGCAAACAGGTCATGCTGGAGCACGGAATATTCCGGCAGATGCACCTCATACTCCTTGTGCTTGAACAAGGACCGGATATGATGAAACATGGTCTTTTCTATATCACGTAAGTTTTTTTTATAGGTTGTGGACAGATTTTCTTTTGCCGTGACCGGATCGGTAGTGTCATCCATTCCCGTGGATACAGAAAAGGTAAGGCTTTTTTCTATGGCATGGCTGATATAGGCACAGGCCAGGCGGTTGCGTTTTTCCCATTCCTGCTCAAAGGCCTGGATTACCCGGATCAGTGCGGGTTCCCATTCCTGATCAATGGATTTCAGACTTTCCAGCATGCGGATCCGTTCATAAAAACCGGCAGTGTTGGAATTAAATACCCGGACCGCATTAAAATACCTGCCAAATTCCTGGCGCCAGGCTCTGGTATAGTCTTTTTCCATATGTTTGGCGTTTATTATGGCCATGCGGGGCCTGCCCGTAAGTCGCAGGATCTCCATTTCCGCCAGATCATCGTTGCGCACCGGCCTGGATCCGTTCACCACATAAATAATACCCGCGCCCCTGGCCACTGGTGCGAAAAGTTCACATTCATCGGCAAAAAACGGATCGGATTTATGGGCCTGGATAAAGCGGTCCAGGATATGGCCGGCATCGCCCTCATAGGATCTGAACCAGGCCAGGGTCTGCCGGGGCACCTGGAACCCGGGGGTATCCACAAACCGGATGATGTCCCGGCCGTCTATTTTAACGGTATAGGTCCGGCACACGGTTGTTTCTCCGGGAAACGGGCTGACCCGGATCTGGTCATCTTCGGTAAGGGTGGACACCACAGAGGATTTGCCTTCATTGGGGTGTCCCAGTACGGCAAATTCCGGCACGGTTCCGTGCCCCGGGGCAGCCATTCGGTCTGATGTCATGGGCGTATCCTTTCCACCAGAATATCCAATCTGCCCAGCCGGCTGATGCTGGACTGCCATACCCTGAAATCCGCATCATCGGCTGGCACGGCCAGATGCTTGTCTTCCGGTGCCTGGGTCAGCAGGACCCAGAGATTTTTGTCCGCCAGCACCCCCTGCTTGAGCTGGACCAGGTAATGCAGCAGTCCCCGTATGGGAGGCTGCCACACTTCCTGGAGGAAAATTACAGGATCCGCCCCTGCCGGGATCTTTTGCTGCAGTAAAGCTGCATCTGTTTCAGGGTCCAGATCAACAGGGATCACCTCCTGGACATCCAGTAAAAACTGCTGGCGGATCAGCAGCCGGATGCGGTCCTGGCTATTTTCATCCCAGACAGATGCCGGAACAAGCACAGCGGCCGGAATAGGTACAGCCATCGCAGCATTCACACCCGTACCGGAACGGGGGCCAGAAGTGCTGTCTGCTGTCTGTGCATTCACGGGCTGTCCGTTTGTGTCCTCCAAATTCCGGAAAGAATACGCTTTTTGATGCAGGGTTTCCCGGTCATGAATCGCGGTTGTCCGGGCAGATGCTGTCACCGGTCTTTCATTGCACCCGATATCCATGACCGGTGATTTCATGCGTACAAGCAGGCGCCGGAACCGGGGCTGGTAAAAATCAAACCGTTTCAGCAGTGATTTCTGGGCATATCCGGCAGCCAGAATCAAAAACAGTCTGGGAACAATGGCATAAAAAACCATGCCAAAGCACAAAAACGGCCACCAGGAGACCAGATCTTTTGTGGCCAGAGAAGCCATGCCCTGTTTGAGAAGGATCCTGGAGCCTTCAATCTGCTCCAGAGTGGGTCCGGCCAGGTGGTCCGGGACCCATGCGGACCAGGGAAAAGCCACCAGGGACACAAGTTCATGCACAAAAGACGGGGTGGTAATCAAAGTGGATTGCCAGCCGAAAGCCACATCACTGAAAGCCACCCGGAACAAGGTGGACCCCAGTGCTCCAAAGGAAAAAAAGAGGGCAGACAGAGACAACAATATTACCAGGGGCCAGAAAAAAAGGAACCCGTATTCCTGCTTTCTGGTACGGATGAAATAAAGGGCCGTATCCAGGCCGGCTTTACCTGCACCGGCCGGTATTCTGCCGGTCTTTTTCACGGTACGTGCCACAAATTCGGGCAGTACCCTGAACAAAAAACCCGACACCAGGGTGAAAAAAAGCCCGGGACCTGATCTGAACAGCCGGAAACGGCGGAGGAAAAGGCCTGCCAAGGTGCTTACGAACAATACTGCCGGCAAAAGAACAAATACCGCAAAAAACACGGAGACATTCACAGGCCGGACCCCATGGTATGCCAGAAATGCATAGGCCATTCCCATGCCGGTCATTCCCCCGAGCAGGATCAGGACCCAGGCCATCCAGCGGTACAGAAGGGAAAATATCCTGCCCGGCAGCTGCCACTGTCCTTTTTGTCCGGTCTGGTCGAAAAACACCAGTTTTCTGTAGGCCAGCCAGGACATGATCAGGTCTTTATCAGACCTGTGTGCAGTATCCAGCTGGCAGAAGATGTCACGGTCCCGGGCTGCAACCGTCCGGGTATGTTCCGGGGTATCAGCCTGTTCATCCAGGGCCAGCAGGTAATCCAGATCCATGATATCTGTGAGTGTAAAGGTCATGGTGTTTTTTACCAGATCCCGGCGGTTTTCACAATTGGCTTTGGTGTTATGCTGTTTGTTCCTCACGGCAAAAAATGGTCTTACCCCGTGTTCCGGGAAACCATTTTTTCCAGGACCGGATAGGGCTGGGCCCCCACCAGTTTTTCCAGGCCCATGATAAAGGTGGGCACGGCAGTGACCTGCTTTTGCCTGGACAAAGCCCAGTCTGCCTCCACAGCCGTTGAAAACTTTCGTTCATCAATGACCTTTTCTCCGGCATTCGGATCAAGGCCTGCGGCACGGACCAGGTCCATGAGCACTTCTTTGCGGGCCAGGTTTTTACCGTCCACAAAATAGGCCTGGAAAGCAGCGGTGTGAAAGGCGTGGCCTTTTCCCAGGCTCTGGGCCCACAGCCCTGTTTCCTGGGCCAGGCGACTGTTGTAAGTCTTGCGCCGGTCACCCATGGCCAGGCCTTCGGCAGCAGCGGTTTTCTTCAGATGGGCCATGACCCGGTCCACATCCACATCCATTTTTTTCTTTTGAAACAGTTCTTCCAGGGTAATTCCCTGTTCCGGGATATCCGGATGCAGGGGAAAGGCCCGCCAGATGATCTGGATATCAAAGTTGTTCTGCAGTTTTTCAATACGCCCGGTAATGAAATAGCACCAGGGTCAGATATAATCGGAAAATATTTCCAGCACCGGTTTTTGTGCCATTTTTTTCTCCTTTTAGGAAAGTTTTAAGTTTTAAGCCAATACCTGACGGCTAACGGCTAAAAGCTAACAGCTAACAGCGGCTTTATCCGCATCATCTGCGGGAGATATCTGCTGAATACAGCCGCAGGCTGTTGCTCACCACCGAGATACTGGAGGCTGCCATGGCAAGGGCCGCCAGTATGGGATGGAGCTGGCGTAAAATTTGCGGAAACATCTCAAAGGGGGCAAGTACGCCAGCAGCCACCGGAATGAGCACAATATTATAGATAAACGCCAGAAACAGGTTCTGGCGGATGGTGCCGATGGTGCGGCGGCTGATGGCTATGGCCAGAGGGATGCCGGTGAGGTTTCCCGAAGACAGGATCACATCTCCGGTTTCAATGGCCACATCCGTGCCTGTGCCGATGGCAAATCCCACATCTGCTTTTGCCAGGGCAGGCGCATCATTGATGCCGTCCCCGACCATTCCCACCCATTTGCTGGTGTTGCGTATCTCATCAATCTTATCCGCCTTTTCTTCGGGCCGGACATCGGCGACAATGTCATCCACCCCCACCTGGGCACCAATGGCCCGGGCCGTGGCTGCATTGTCTCCGGTGAGCATGACCACCCGCAACCCTTCTTTCTGCAGTGCGGCAATGGCCTGTTTCGACTCAGGCTTAACCACATCGGATACGCAGACAAGCCCCAGGGCCCGGTCGCTTTCCGCCAGCACCATCACGGTTTTGCCCTGGTCCTGCAGCTGGCTGATCCGGCTGTCCAGAGCATCTGTCACCTGCCGGTCAAACCAGCCGGGCTTGCCCAGGCGCAGGTTGCGGCCGGAGATGATTCCCTGGACCCCGTCTCCGCTGTGGGAGGAAAACTCTTTTGGATCAGTCAGATCCAGGCCCTTTTGTCCGGCATGTTCCACCACGGCCCTGCCGAGGGGATGCTCAGATCCCTGCTCCAGAGAGGCTGCCAGCACCAGCAGGTCTTCTTCGGAAAGCGCAGCTTCGGGAGCCGGTACCAGATCGGTTACATCCGGTTTGCCCAAAGTGATGGTCCCGGTCTTGTCCAGAACAATAGTGGTAAGTTTGGCAGCGGTTTCCAGGGCCTGGCTGCGCTTGAACAGGATGCCGTTTTCCGCACCCTTGCCTGTGCCGGCCATGATGGCTGTGGGGGTGGCCAGTCCCAGTGCACAGGGACAGGCAATGACCAGCACCGCCACCATGCGTATCATGGAGGGAACAAATTCACCGGTAATGCTCCACCAGATACCGAAGGTTATCAGGGCAATGACGATGACCGCCGGTACAAACACGGCTGCCACCCGGTCTGCCAGGGCCTGGATCGGGGCTTTGCTGCCCTGGGCCTCCTGGACCATGCGGATGATCTGGGCCAGGACCGTATCTTTTCCCACCCGGGTGGCGGTTATCTGCAGCAGGCCGTCATTGTTCACCGTGCCGCCGGTTACCGTGTCTTCCACAGTTTTTTCCACAGGGATCGGCTCTCCCGTAAGCATGGATTCATCCACACTGGAGCGTCCCTGTGTTACCTGGCCGTCCACGGGAATCCGTTCTCCCGGACGGATGAGCAGCAGATCCCCCTCCTGCACACTGGCAATGGATACTTCGATTTTTTCTCCGTTTTCAATGCGGGTGGCAGTTCTGGGGGTCAGGCCCATGAGTTTTTTAATGGCGCCCCCGGTTTTTCCTTTGGTCCTGGCTTCCAGCAGTTTGCCGAATTTTATCAGCACAATGATCACAGCGGCGGTTTCAAAATACACATGTCCTGTCAAAACCGGCACCAGCAGAATGGCCAGAGAATAAAAATAGGCCACAGACGATCCCAGCGCAATGAGAACATCCATGTTTGCGGACCGGTTTTTCAAGGCTTTATAAGCGCCGATGTAATAATCCATTCCAGTATAGAACTGCACCGGGGTGGCCAGCAGCAGAAACAGCCAGTTCATGGCGGGTGCATGGCTCCAGGGCCCGGTCAACCCGAAATCCCGGGACATGCTCAAAATGAACAAAGGCAGGGCAAAGGCCACACCAATGAGAAATTTTCTGGTCTGGTCCCTGATTTCCCTGTTTCTGGCAATCTCCTCCACATCAACGGCATCTGCTTCATCATCGGCCAGGATCAATTCAAAGCCCAGGTCTTTGATTATTTTTCCCATGTCATCCAGAGAGATCACAGACGGGATATACCGGATACTGAGCCGTTCCGAGGCAAAATTTACAGATGCATCCACCACCCCCTGTGTCTGCTGATTAAGGGTGCGTTCTATATTGGCCGCACAATTGGCACAGCTCATACCGGTTACCGGCACTTCTGCCGATGCTGCGGGCACATCAAATCCCAGATCCTGAATTTTTTTTACAATCTTTTGAAGGTCTGTCCGGTCGGAATCAAAGGTGATTTTCACCCCTTCCGAGGCAAAACTGGCACCGACTTCAACAATACCGTCCATACCGGCCAGTGTTTTATCGATATTGGCGGCACAATTGGCGCAGCTCATGCCGGTTACGGGCAAGGTAAATGTCTCTCTGGCCATATGTATCTCCTGTTTTTTTTAGTAACACCTGTATCCAGCCCCCTGTTTTCACAGTAAGCTGTAGAATATGGTAATCATCAAATTTTTATTTGCAAAAAATATAAAAATCTGGATATTTTGTTTTTCATCAAATTTTATGTATAGTGATTATTAAATTATGAATACTTACACCAAGATACTGCTGACCACCCTTCCTTTGATGATTGTCTTTTTGTTCACCATTGTGGGAACCGCCTATTATTTTTCCCGCACCGCACTTGTCGATCTTGGGGAAACCTGGCTGGACACCCGGCTGTCCGAAGCCATGGTTATTGTCACCTCCCAGGAACAGATGCTCAATGAATACGGCCTGGCAACCATTTCCGCCAGTGTTATCAAGGCCAAGATGGATGCTGTCGAGGAAATTGCCAACATCGGTGTGGGGGAACTGGGATATATCTTTGGTGTGGACACGGCAGGCACCATCGTCTTTCATCCCAGTAAATATATGGTGAATACAGATGTGAGCAGGGACAGATGGTTTCAGGACCTGCAAAACAATACCGACCGTCTGGTGCTGGATATGAGACAGGAAGACAGCCTTGCCCGGTTTGCCTATTTTCAACCCTGGGACTGGTATATTCTGGCGGTGGATCCCATGCAGGAGGTCTATGGTGTTGCCAGCCGCATGCGGCCGTATCTGTATGCCATGGGTGTGTTTGCCGCCCTTATTATTTCCATTGCCCTGATGCTGCTGACCCGCCGTCTGACCCGTCCGTTGAAAGACCTGGTCCAGGGAGCGGAAAAAATCGGCAACGGAGAGCTGGCCACCCGCATCCCCATACAGTCCAATGATGAGTTCGGGCATCTGGCAAAAGAGTTCAACAAAATGGCCTTCCGGCTCAAGGAAAGCCTTACTGCCCTGCAATATAGTGAAGAGCATTTCCGTGCGCTGATCGAAAGTGCCAGTGATCTGATCTGGATCCTGGATGCCCGGGGAAATTTTCGGTATGTAAGCCCCTCCACCCGGAGAATACTGGGGTATGAGTCCGAAATTCTCCTGGGGACCAATGCCTTTGATTCTCTGCACCCCGAAGACCGGGAAGCTGCCCGGGAACGGTTTCAAAAACGCATTCAGGGAACCCTGCCTGACAAGACCACGGAACAGCGATTCAAACACCGGGATAATTATTACTGCACCCTGGAATCCATCAGCAAGAACCTGCTGGATCATCCCGCCATCCAGGGGGTGGTCATAAATTCCAGGAATATCACCAAGCGCAAAATGGCGGAAGAGGCATTGCAGCGGTCCCACCAGAATCTGGAAAAACGGGTGGAGGAGCGCACCCGGAATCTGACACTGCTGAACCAGGCATTGAATACCGAAGTTCTGGTGAGAAAGCAAAAGGAAATGGAACTGGAAAAAGCCAACCAGGCAAAAAGTGAATTTCTGGCCAATGTAAGCCATGAAATCAGGACCCCTTTGAATTCAGTGCTGGGTTTCAGTGAGGTGTTGTTTTCCACGGCCAGAGATGATGAACAGAAAAGCTATATCCAGGCCATTGCCACTGCCGGTGGAAACCTGATGGGACTGGTCTCCAATATTCTGGATCTGTCCAAAATCCAGGCCGGAAAGCTGGACATCAAAAAAGCATCGGTCAGCCTGCATACCCTGTTCAATGAAATACAGCACCTGTTCAAGGTCAAGCTTGAACAAAAAAAACTGCAGTTTTTTATTCATATCGATACTGACATGCCTGATTACCTGTGTCTGGACGATATCCGCCTGCGTCAGGTGCTCACCAATCTGGTGGAAAATGCCGTCAAATTTACGCAAAAAGGACATATCAGGCTTGCTGCCCGGATTATTGACAGGCCATCTTCTGAAATCCTGGA
The DNA here is from genome assembly GCA_011389575.1 of Desulfotignum sp. GTDB lineage: Bacteria > Desulfobacterota > Desulfobacteria > Desulfobacterales > Desulfobacteraceae > Desulfotignum. Next base: position 23,229 of record JAABUB010000042.1, read on the forward strand.
TCTGGTAATCCAGGTCCAGGACACGGGTATGGGCATACCAAAGGACAAGCAGGAACTGATTTTTGAGCCCTTTGAACAGGAAAATGTCGATATCAGCAGAAATTACGGTGGCACCGGTCTGGGCCTGGGTATCAGCAAGCGGCTTGTGGAATTGATGGATGGCCGAATCAGGGTTGACAGCCGGGCCGGTGAGGGCAGTGTCTTTGAAATTATTCTGCCAAAAACTGCTGTCAGCAGGGCCGGGAAAGGGCCGGATGCATGTGAACCTGCAGAAAAGCCCGAACCCGGGGCTTTATGGAAACACGCAGAAATTACGGAAGCTGAGTCAGGTCTTTTCTGGGCGGATTTCCGCCAGGCCCTGGTTCAGCACCCGGATCTTCTGCCCCTGATCAAAGCCCGGATTATTCCGCTTCTGCCGGATATGCATGAAGGCATGAAAATATCGGATGCCCGGGACATTGCCGAAGACATCATGGATATGGGCCGGCAGTTTGACCTTGCATCCTTTCGAAAATTCGGGCGCCAGCTGCACCAGCATACCCAGGCCTTTGATGTGGAAAAAATCGCCCTGTGCCTGGAACAGGTGTCTGCTATCCTGGAAACCCTGGATCCGGCCTGAATTTTAGAAAAAAGGTTTTCCCGGAAAAATCAGGGACCGAAGCCACCCCCAAAAAGTATTGCCTGCCAGGCTTTCCTGCTCAGCAGCTTCCAGAAACCGGGTCGTTTTTTGTGTATTCCTGTACCGGTCTTTGCGGGTGATGATTTGTTCGTTTGGATCCAGACGGCGGACAATTCTGGCGGGATTTCCCGCTGCAATGACATTGGCGGGAATGTTTGCGGTCACCACGCTGCCGGCACCGATAATACTGTTTTTGCCGATGGTGACCCCTTTGCACACAATGGCGGAATCCCCGACCCATACATTTTCTTCCAGAACAACATGGCTGGTTTCTGTCGGCGGTAACGACCGGTCATAGATACCGTGCCAGTCGGAATCCGTGATATAGGCATGGCTTGCCAGCATGCAGGAATCCTTGATACAGATGCTGCAGGCCGCACTGATGCGCACCCCCGGAGAAATAAGCACATGGTCTCCGATGGTGATGCCCGGGATATCTTTTTTGTCGGACCACACAGTGAGCCGGGTTTTTTTGTCCGAACACCCCAGCAGGGTCACATGGGTGCCGATACGAATGGGCCCGCCGAACAGTTCAATGTGCCAGGGCTTGATGATAAAGGGATTTTCTCCCAGACCGGTGAGGGAGGGGACCAGGTAGTGGCGGACATACAGGTGCTGCAGCCGGTACCAGGCTTTTTTGATGTAATAGGGACGGGTATCCCGTATCACCGGAGAATTCCTTTAAAAAGAAACCCTTCCCAGTTGTCATGGGAGAACAGACCGGAGGCAGGGGTAAGATCATAGAGACTGTCCGCCGCCATGAGGGTCACAGCATTGGTCCAGGAAATTTTTTCTTCCGGCCAGATCACCATGTCCGGATAGGTGTACCCGCACCAGAAAGTTTTGTCTTCATATACCCGGTCCTGGATCCAGGAAAACACGATCTGGGCTTTTTGCCGGTTGCCCATGGCATTGAGGGCCAGGACCAGTTCACAGGTTTCCGCAATGGTCACCCAGGGCTGATCAGAAACACACCGGGCTCCCTGGCCGTGGATCATATATTTGTGCCAGTATTTTTCCACCCTTGCCCGGGCTTTTTCCCCCTGGATGGCCCCGCAGAGGACGGGATAGAACCAGTACATGGAAAACCGGGATTTGCTCACATTGTATTTGTGCAGGTTTTCCTTCAGGGAATGGCCCAGTCTTTCCCATGCCGTTTCCCAGGACGGCCTGGGCCGGTCAAGAATATGGCAGATGGTCAGTGCACACTTGAGACTCATGAACACGGAAGAAGAGCCTGCCAGCAGAGACATGGGATCAATTTTTCCTTCAGGGCTTTTGGCCCAGAAGATTTCTCCGCTGTCCGCCTGAAGCCCCAGGGCAAAATCGACTGCCTTTTCCATGGGTTCCCGGTACTGATCCAGCCATGACCGGTCCCCGGTAATAAGGTAGGCGTGAAAAATCCCCACGGCAATGTAACAGGCCATGTGGGCCTGGCAGGTTCTGTCTTCCGGCACCCCGTTAACATAGGCGGAAAACCATGATCCATCCGGGTTCTGTACCTGCCTGAGCCAGTCAAGCGCCTGCCGGGCCGCAGAGGTATAACCGGCGATATTCAGTCCCATGACAGATTCCACCAGGTCCCAGGGGTCTGTTTTGCCGTTCCTGTGCCAGGGGATATCCCCTGACGGGCGCTGGAGTGCAAGAATCAATCCCGCAACTGAAGCTATGTTCAGAACGGAGAACTGTTGAATTTTTGCTGGTATCTGCTGCTTCACCCTCATCTCCACATAGAATATATATTTAAAACCAGAGCAAATTGACGCGTTACCCTATCAGACCCATTGTGTTTTTTCAAGGCCGTTCCTGTAAATTCATGAATGATAATTCATTTATCTGATAATTTTTTCATCCGGGATTACAGGCTGGGGCGCCTCCAAATAATCGTACCATAACAATTTGAAATTGAATGGAATTATTCCTTGATGCCCGGGAAATTATTTTCCTTGACAACCCGGGTCTTTTTCTGTTACTCAAAAATGAATGCTCATTCATAAAAAAACCAAACTGGTTAATTACGCTTAAGACAGGAGGACATTATGGTAAGAAAAATCAGAAAGGCCGCAGTCATCGGGTCCGGCATCATGGGAGGAGGGATTGCAGCCCTTCTGGCCGGTGCCGGAGTAAAGGTACTGCTCCTGGACATTGTTCCATTTGATCTGAAAGATGAAGAAAAAAATGACCCGGCTGCCCGGAATCGTATTGTTAAAGCCGGCCTGGATGCGGCCCTGGCATCTTCCCCATCCTTGTTTTTCAATAAAAAGGATGCCGGATTGATCTCCATCGGCAACCTGGACGATGATATTGAAAAACTGGCAGACTGCGACTGGATCGTTGAGGTGGTGGTGGAAAGACTGGACATCAAACGCAACCTGTTCGAAAAGGTGGAAAAAATCAGAAAACCCGGATCCATTGTGACCACCAATACTTCCGGCATTCCGCTTCAGGATATCACCGAAGGATTCTCCGCTGAATTCAAACAGCATTTCATGGGCACCCATTTTTTCAATCCCGTACGGTACATGCATCTGCTGGAGCTGATCCCGGGTCAGGACACCCTGCCGGAAATCTTAGGCTTCATGGCAAAATTCGGCGAGAAAAACCTGGGCAAAGGCATTGTCTGGGCCAAGGATACCCCCAACTTTGTGGGCAACCGCATCGGGATCCAGGGCATCAGCGCAGCCATGCGGTTCATGCAGGAAGACGGCCTCACCGTGCCCGAGGTGGATGCTATTTTCGGACCGGCCCTGGGACGGCCCAAAACAGCCATCTTCAAGACCACGGACCTGGTCGGGCTGGATATCATGATGCATGTGGCCCAAAACTCCTATGACCTGTGTGTGAATGACGAGCAGCGCGACATCATGCAGCTGCCGGATTTTGTACAAAAAATGGCAGACAAGAACCTGCTGGGCAACAAGACCCAGGGGGGATTTTACAAAACCGAACTCACCCCGGAGTGGAAAAAGGTCCGCAAGGTGCTGAACCTGGACACCCTGGAATATGAAAATCTGGAAAGACCCAGCTTTCCCTGCCTGGATGCAGCCAAAAAAGCCGGCGCCCTCACCGAAAAAGTCAACATCGTGCTCAAGGCGGATGACAAGGGCGGCAAATTTGCCTGGAAACTGGCAGCCAACAGCTTTCAGTATGCAGCCAACCGGATCCCGGAAATCGCCGATACCATCGTGGAAATCGACAATGCCATGAAATGGGGCTACAACTTTGAGATGGGACCCTTTGAACTGTGGGATGCCTATGGTGTGGCAGAAGCTGTGGAAAGAATGACCGGCGAAGGTCTGGACATCCCGGCCAATGTCAAAACCATGCTAAACAACGGATACACCAGCTTCTACAAACTGGAAAACGGGGTCCGCTATTTTTATGATTTTGCATCCAGCAACTACAAACCCGTACCGGTTCCCGACTCCCTGGTTTCCATTGCCGCAGCCAAAGGCAATAACAAGACGATCATGGAAAATGCCTCCGCCTCCCTCGTGGACATCGGAGACGACGTGTTCTGCCTGGAGTTCCATACCAAGATGAACGCCATCAACGCAGAAATCGTGGACTCCATTGCCGAGGGCCTGGATTATGTGGACAAAAACGGTGTGGGTCTGGTCATCGGCAACGAAGCCGGCGGCATGCCCGGGGCCTTCTCTGCCGGTGCAGATCTGGGGTTTATCGCCAAGCTCTGCCATGACAAAAAATATGCGGAAATCGATGCATTTCTGAAAAAAGCCCAGGACGGAATCCAGGCCACTATATATGCCCCCTTCCCGGTGGTGGCGGCCCCCTACGGCATCACCCTGGGCGGCGGGTGTGAAACCTGCCCGGGAGCGGGCCGCATCGT
>JAABUB010000043.1 GCA_011389575.1 Desulfotignum sp.
TGATATGACAAGAAGAAAAAAATACAGGCCCCCCAGATTGCGGTCGGATGAAGATTTTTTGCGGGCGTTTACAAAAAAAAACCGCCCGGAATCAGAATCCCGGGCCACCTGTTCCCGGCAGTTGAACCGCCACGGCCTGCCCATAGTGGACAAAGGCGTTTGTGCCGCTGATGCAGAAACCCCTAATCCAGAAACCGCTGAACCGGAAAATTTTCCAGCACTTTTGGAAGCCTTTTTGTCCCGCCCGGATAAAATTGTCAAGCCATCACCCGAACCCATGCCATTTCACAAGCGGATAAAACGGTATCCTCCGCCGGAAACCGATCTGGACCTGCACGGTTTCACCGCCCTGGGTGCGGAACTCAAGGCCAGATCTTTTTTGATTTCCTGCAAACAGCAGGGATATTTTACAGTGCGTATTATTGTGGGCAAAGGGCTGCATTCCGAGTTGGGACCTGTATTGCCGGATATGATCGAAGATCTGCTTGCAAAGCTCAAGGCCCGGGATATTGTGCTTGGATTTTCCTGGGAACGCAAAAAAAAGTCCAGGTCAGGGGCGGTGATCGTGTATCTGCGCCAGTTTGATGATTGACCCCGGGCAGCCGGATCTTTTGCCTCACTTGTTCAACTGGTATTTTCGCACGGCCCGGTTATGCTCTGCCAGGGTTTTGGAAAAATAATGGGTTTTATCATTTTTGGACACAAAAAAAAGATAATCGCTTTGGACAGGGTATAACGCGGCCTCAAGTGCCTTTGCACCGGGACTGGCAATGGGGCCTTTGGGAAGACCGTGCATCCGGTATGTGTTGTATTCGGTTTTTCTGCGCAGGTGCCTGGTTCTGATCCGGCCCTCAAACTCCGGGTCCCCGTAAATCACTGTGGGATCACTTTCCAGCCGCATCTTTTTTTTCAGGCGGTTGTGGAATACCGATGCGATAAGTGGGCGTTCCTCTGCCACGCCGGCTTCTTTTTCAATCATGGATGCCAGGGTCACGATTTCCTGGAGGGACAATCCCAGGGTTTGTGCGCGTTCCTGCCATCGTGGAGTGAACACGGAAAAAAAAGTGCCCACCATTTTTTTGATAACCTGTCGGCAGGCAGCGGATTTGGGAAAAAAATAGGTGTCTGGATACAAGAACCCTTCCAGGGTGTGGGAAGGAACATTGAGATCAGCGATAAATGCGGGGTCAGTGCACAGGTTGAGAAAGGTTTTTGTGTCACAGAATCCGGCCATTGCAACAAGGGCTGCAGTTTCCTCCATATTCAGACCTTCCGGGATCGTGATCCGGTACAGTCTGACTTTTCCTTCCAGCAGCGTGTGCAATATCTGAATCTGGGTCAGGTCGGCCGGCAAAAGATATTCTCCGGCCGGAAGGCGGGTACCTGCTTTTTTATATCTGGCATACAGGGTGAACAATAAGGCATCTGATATCAGGCCCCGGGATTCAAGGGCCGCTGCAATCTGCTTCAGGTTCTGGCCTGCATGGATGGTAAATACCACCTGCCTGTCATCTGTTGAACAGGGTGTGTGCAGCTTTTTCCATGCCCAGAATCCACCTGCACCCAATATAATTCCCGCTGCCACAAGGACTGCTGCAAGAATCCTCATGCTGGTTTTTGCCTGAAGTATATGGTCCCCCTGATGGTTTTATACCATTCCCCTGAAAGAGGTAAAAGTCAAGGCAATGATACCGGCGGTGACAAGTCCGATGGAAGTGTCCTGCAGCGGTTTGGGCACCCGGCCCAGATTGACCCGCTCTCTGACTCCGGCAAAAAGAATCAACGCAAGCCCGAACCCGAGGGCATAGGAAAATGCGGACACAAGGGCTTTGGTGAAGTCATATTCATTGCCGATATTCAGCAGGCAGGTACCCATGACAGCGCAGTTGGTGGTGATCAGGGGCAAAAAAATTCCCAGCCCGGCATACAGGCCGGGGATACTTTTTTTCAAAAACATTTCCACAAACTGCACCAGAGAAGCGATGACCAGAATGAATGACAAGGTTCGCAAATATTCCACATTCAGGGCTTTTAACAGGAACGTATCCACTGACCAGGTTATCATGCCGGCCATTACCATGACAAATACAACTGCCATGGACATGCCCACGGCGGTTTCCATTTTTTTGGAGGTACCGATAAAGGGACATATCCCCAGAAACTGGGCCAAAATGATATTGTTGATGAAAATACTGCCGATGGCAAGTTCAAAAAATTCCATTGGTGCGCTCCTTATTTCTTACCGATCAGGTTCATGCCTGCCAGCATCAGTCCCAGGGCCACAAACGCCCCTGGTGCTTCCACCATAAAAGAAAAGGGCTGGTACCAGTCCCCTACTGCAAATACGGGGTTTCCCCCCCAGATGGTGATGGTGCCGGACCCTATCAGTTCCCGTACAGCACCAAGAGAGGCCAAAGAAAGCGTAAACCCGATGCCTATGCCGAGCCCGTCTGCAACAGAGAGTACCGGTGTGTTTTTGCTGGCAAAGGCTTCAGCACGGCCCAGTACGATACAATTGACCACGATCAGCGGGATAAAGATACCCAGCTTCAAAAACAAAGGATAGGTAAAGGCCTGCATGACCAGTTCCACGATGGTCACAAAGGTGGCAATGATGACAATATAGCAGGCGATCCTGACTTTGGGGGGGATCGTATTCCGCAACAGGGATACCAAAAGATTGGAGAATACCAGAACAAAGGTGGTGGCAAGCCCCATGCCGATACCGTTTTCAACGGTTTTGGTCACCGCAAGTGTCGGGCAGAGCCCCAGCACCAGTCTGAAAGGAGGTATTTCAGCCCATAGTCCTTTCGTAAATTCTTTAGCCAAGGATTGTGCCATGTGTGTTTATCTCCTTTTATGCCTTATTGGATCTGTTTTAGAATTTCGGGTTTCAATTTGCTGTACAGTTCCTGGGCCTGGATGGCAGCCCGGGTAACGGCCCTGGAGGTGACCGTGGCCCCGGAAATGGCATCGATGGTACCATTGTCGGATTTAAGGGCAAGGTCGGCATCGATGGGTTTTCCTGCAAACTGGGACACAAAGGACGGGTCATCCTTGGCCCGGGAACCCAGGCCCGGGGTTTCAGCATGGGTGGTAACCCTGGCGCCGACCAGTTTGTCGGAGTCCAGATCAATAGCCACCATCAATCCGATATCTCCGCCATATCCGCCTTTGCCAAAGGTTTCAAAGGCAACGGCCGCAGAGCCGTCCTGCAGTTTGGCCGGAAATATCTGGAGAGTGCGCTCTTGGGTTTCTATATTGAAGCGTTCTTTGAGGGGGTCATTGGTCACATCAGTAAAAAGAGATTCAATGGCCGGGGCTTTTTGAAATTTTAAAATCTGTTCTTCGATTCTTACCTCGGTGCCGGATTTAACCGCTGCCAGAAGACCGCCTGAAACAGAGGCAAGCAGGGTCAATACAACTATCATGCTTATCATTTCACGCATTGTTCATACCCTTTCCCAAAGCATTTGGTCTGATATTATCCAGTAGAGGGCTTACAACGTTTACCAGCAGAATGGCCAGAATCGTGCCATCTGCGTAGTCGCCCACATTTCTCATCAGAATGATCATGAACCCGCCCAGAAATCCGTAAAGAAGCATGGGTATCCGATTCACCGGCGAAGATGCACTTTCGGTGATCAGGAAAAATGCCCCCAGCAGGGTGTATCCTGACAACAGGTGGAACAAAGGGCCGGCATAGGCATCCGGACTGGCTGCATGGAATAAAAATGCCGTTATCAGTATGCCTGCAATAAAGGAGACGCTTAATTCCCAGCGGGAATAGCCCTTTAAAATAAGGTAGATGCCGCCGAGGACCAGGCCCAGACCAAAGACGGCGCCGATGGCACCCACTTCCCTGCCCAGGAACAGATCACCCAAAGCAAAAAAGTCTGCAGCAGCAGCTCCCTGGGTTTTAACAGCTGCCAGGGGTGCCATGGCAGTAAAAGCAAAGTCATAATCCACATAGGCGGTGTCAAAATCAAAGAACATGTTCCAGGACATCATGAGAACTGCCATGCCCAGCAGGGTGGGATTAAACGGACTGGACCCGATACCCCCGAATATCATTTTACCGATAAATACAGCCACAAAGGTCCCGGTCAAAATAAGCCACCACGGGGTGATGGCCGGCAACATCATGCCGAACAGCAATCCGATGACGGCAGCTTCCAGGTCACCAATGGTGGCGGGTTTTTTGGAAACAAGGTTTATCACAAGTTCCCAGAACATTGCACAGGAAAGAGATAAGGCCATTACACCCAGGGCAGGGGCGCCAAATTGCAGGATACCGAAAATGGCGGCAGGCAAAAGGGCAAGCATATAGTTGAGATTTTTTTGAAACACGCTGTCTCCGTCATGCCAGAATGGTGCATGGGAAACGGTTAGTTTGGTATTATTCATGGGCGGTCTCCCTTTTAAACTTCTGCTCGCAGTTTGTGCAGTTCATGTTTTCCCAGCCGTATATACTGGCCCAGAGCGATCTGCGATGTACACACAAACCCGCATAATCCGCATTCAATACAGGCCTCAAGATCACCTTTTTCCGCTGCTTCTTCAAACTGGTCAACCTCCAGAAAACGCACCAGCATGTTGACCGGAATACTGGCCGGACAGATCTGGATGCATTTGCCGCAGTTGATACAGGGGGTGTCTGAAATTTTTGGAAGTATTTCCCGGTCCTGGACTACAACCGTATCTGTCTCCGGTGTTACCGGATGATGTGTTGTAAAAGTGGCGGATCCTTGCATGGGGCCGCCAATGATGACGCGGTCCTGGTCATTGATCTGGATATCAAGTTGGTTGAATATGTGGCGTAAGGGGGTGCCGATGACCGCTTTTATCCGGTGCCGGAATCCTGCTTTGTCCACCAGGGTGAGATGTTTTTCAAAAACCAGGGCTTTTTTTTCATAGGTCCGGGCAAGAGAAACAACCGCTTCCGCCCGGATAAAACAGATTCCCATATCTTCGGGGGTTTTGCCGGCAGGCAGCACCGTATCCAGATGGTCTTTCATGATCATGGCCGGCAGGGTATCAGGGTACACAGGGCTGGTTTTCAATACCTGGAGGGAATTAAACCGGTTATGCCCGTTAATGCCCTCAGGCAGGGCAAGGCAGACTCTGGCAGTTCCGGTGAGACGTTTGAGGATCGCAGCACCCTGTTCCAGGTCCCGGGCATGGGCTGTGCTGACATACTGGGATGTGGTGGTCAAAAGGTCTGTGTCTGCGCCGGTGATGACGATGGTCCTGATTGTAAAATTTTCATCTGCCAGGATGTCAAAGGGAGGAGCACCGGGCAGTTTTTTCAGGTGCACGGCCGCAGATGATATGTCTTCCGGTAATTCCAGGGGCTCTATTTCAGATGTCTTTTCCGGGTCATGCGCAATGGTGATGCTGGTGGCAATTTCCCCGAAATCATCTGGATACGTGTCGATTGATTTTATGGTACCTGCCACAGGAGAAACAACATATGCGGTACTGTCCTCGTAAAGCGCCAGTTTCTGTCCTTTTTTCATCGGGTCGCCTTTTTTGATCAAGGCAGGCCTGGTGTTGTCAATGGCTTCGGTCAGCAATAATGTAACAAGATCTGGCAAAGGAATGGCCCGGGGTCCGTCAGGGTCCGGCTCAAGCAGGTCATAGGTCAGCCTGGGTTTGGATAGAGCAAAAAAAGATCGTTTAATCATGAGTTCCGTCCTTGTTTCGAAAAAACTGTGGTCATGGCTTTTGTGCTTTTACAAAGAAAACAATTGAAACCAGTTTCTTACATCACATGACAGGAATTACATTCTACCGGGCCGGCACCATAATCTGCATGGCATCCGATGCATTGTTCATGAAATGCATCAGGCAGTGACGGCATGTATTCATCACCGATTTCCCCATGGCACTCTCCGCAATCGTATATTTCATCATCGTAAAGGTTGTGATGGCAGTCCAGACAGTCCAGAAGATAGGTCTCTGTGTGGGTCTGGTGGGTGAACAAAACCTTACCGGCATCGTTTTGAAACATCAATCGGACTGGCTCGGCCGGGGACGGTGGTGAAAAAGAAGCATAGCATACAATTCCTGTGATCAAAAAAACGGTCATGATCAAAACCGCTGCTTTCAGGTGTGGTTGTGATGTCATATGTAAATCTTCCAGTTTAAGGGTTAGAGTTTAGGAGACAAACCCACAACTGGCAGCGTATATAGTATATTGTGGCAGGGTTGGCAAGAAAAAAAATTATTTTGAAGGAGCCGTGCAGGAGGCCGGAACAATGGGCTTTGTTTTTCTGACAAGCACGGGTTTGTATCCCTGCTTTTTATTTAAAGCCGCTGATTTTTTATGGAGAACAAAAAATGCTGCCCCAAATGATGAAAATCCCAGCACCATGGCCAGAAAAGACCGATTTATATCAATGAACAGTGCCAGTGCATTTCCGGCCAGAGCCCCCAGCAGCAGGCAGATGATGGGAACCACATAAACCAGGAAAGTCAGCAGCATGACCGGTTTGGTTTCAATGCCGATGACCACCGAATCACCGGCCTGAATCCCCAGGGTGTTGGGGACTTCCACCACCAGTTCCTGGCCTCTGTGCATGGTGCCGCAACTGCTTTTTGCTGTGCATCCTTCACAGGCACCCGCCCGGTTGGTTTTTATCCAGGCGGTGCCGGAATCGGCCTGGGTGACAATGCCGTGTTCAGTGATCATGGTTTTTGGCTTTTCCTGCCTGTATAAAGTATATCATTATATTATAATGTGTCAGGATATATAGTGTATCAGGACGTAATATCAACAATCAGACCGCTTCCCCGGCCTTGGTTTGCCCCGGGACCAGGTTGAGGTTGTGCTTCATAAGGCTCAGCGCTTTGGGTATTTACATCCTGTGTGCTGTCGGATGTATCAGCTGCCAGCCGGCCCTGGGCCTGCAAAGAGATCTGAACCTGGAATGCCTCCCGGGGGGTGGAATTGGTTTCTTGAGCAATATCAATATCTGATGCTGCCTGCTGGTTCTGCCGGGCAGGGTCTGCATTTTCCATTTGTGGCCGGACAGATCTGTGAATGGTGTTGGGGCTTTGTGCGGGCAAGCTGTCTATACTCATGATAATCCCTCCTTAACTTTAAGTGTTCTGCTTTTTTCAGGATTGTAACCATTAGCAGAATCAATGTCAATTTTTTGTTTTTTCCTCTTGACAGGAAAGGGTCGATCTTATATAAACAGCAAGTCTTGATTCAAGGCGCTGCTCCCCAGTAGCTCAGTTGGCAGAGCAATTGGCTGTTAACCAATGGGTCCGCGGTTCAAGTCCGTGCTGGGGAGCCAACCCAATAAACACTATCCCGATAAGTAAGCTTATCGGGATTTTTTATTTTTGGTCGATTTAAATACATATGCAATGTCTTTTATCATAAAGTATCCTTTGAATGTGAGATCATTTGTTTTTTTTAAAAGAGTTTTGTCTGTGACAAACGCCTGGACAAATGGTGCAATATCAGTATAAAAGGGTTATGTTTCAGGTGCCGGTGATCCGGCTGAAAAGGGAATCCGGTTGAAATCCGGAACGGGCCCGCCGCTGTGTGTTCGGGGACGAAAGCTGCACAAAGCCACTGTCGATTTGTAAATCAACGGGAAGGCGCAGCCGGTAGAATGATCCAAAAGTCAGAAGACCTGCCTGGAAAAAATTGGCTGTCCTGCGTGGTGAACAGGCAAGCAGAAGATCTTGGTTAAGAAAAGGGATGTCCTGGATCGGTCAGTAATTGGTCCGGGGTTTTTTGTTGTGCTCATGGGGCACTGCTGAATATGATGCTTTTGTGGACATCTGGGTGGATCATCTCGGGGTGGTGCTGACACATTTTTAAGGCGGCAATTCCCAAAGTGTAAAAAGATCCTGGTTTGATTATACCTTTACACAAGACTAAAATGCTGATATCAGGATGAGACAGGGAAAAAACAAGAAAAAGGCAAATGATTATATACCTGTCTCCGCCTGAATATTCAAACCCGGTGTGTCCGTATGAAGCATAAAAAAAAATACATTCCGGTATTGTGGATCTGTCTGTGGATCAGCTTTCTCATGCTGGTTTTTTCTTCTTCTGCATCAGCTCGGGATGTTCTTGTGTCATCGGTTTCCAGCAGCGCTGAAGGCGGAGGTCCCAATTTAGACATAGTGCGCACCATTGCAGAGCGGCTCGAAATTAAACTTGTACTTTTGCAGGCACCGTTCAAACGGCGCCTGCTTATGATGGCAAATGGGGAAATCGATATTCTGGTGGGCCTGGTCAAACATCCGGACCGGGAAGACTATATTCATTTTGTGGAACCTGCCTATAAAAGCCGGTCTGATGCGGTATTTTTTGTTCCCAGAAACAAAGCCGACCGTATCACCCGATATGAAGACCTGTATGGCCTTACTATCGGGACCACCATAGGTGCCTGGTATTCTCCCCGGTTTGATACAGATGAAAAAATCCGAAAGGAGCCCGTACCCAAAGGAGAACTGAACCTGAATAAGTTGCTGCTCGGTCGGATCGATGCTGTTATTTTTCCGGAAGGGGCTGGTATTGATCTTGGATATAAAATGGGCATATCAGACCAGATTGAAATTGCTATTTTTCGGTTCAACCGTATAAAAAACATCCATATAGGCATTTCCAAAAATTCCAATATCATGAAAAAGATGACCCATTATGAAGGACTTATCCGCCAGATGATCATATCCGGGGAGATCCAGCAGGTATACAGGGCCTATTACCGTCAACGAGGTCTGCCTGTGCCGGCTGTTTGATTTTTTTTGTTTTCCGGGATATGGCAATCGTTCAGTCAATAAGATCGCAAAATATTATTTTCTGTAAAAGTGTATTGATTTTAACTATTGGAATACAAAATTGTAGAGATACTTTCAATTTGATTCATGGCCTGATGTAAAGGATAATATACAGTTAACCCAAAGTGGCAACAGTGAGCTGACAGGAGAGGCAACAGTGAACTGAACGATAGTGCCATGACCAAGCCGGTTCAGGGAGATGAAATGAACAAAAAAACAGATAACAGATTGCATGATTTTCGGTTGACCCAGTGTGTGAAAGGGGCGGGCTGAGCTGCAAAATTACCGCCAGGGGACCTGGCAGAGGTTTTGCAAGGATTGTTCATCCCGACAGATAAAAATGTTCTGGTGGGGATGGGTACAGCCGATGATGCCGGAGTTTACCAGGTGAGCCCGGACCTGGCCCTGATTCAGACGGTGGATTTTTTTACCCCCATTGTGGATGATCCTTATGATTTTGGCTGCATCGCCGCTACCAATGCCCTTTCCGACGTATATGCCATGGGCGGGGTTCCCAAAACCGCCATGAACCTGGTGGCATTCCCCCTGGGAACCATGGATATAAAAGTACTGCGCGATATCCTTGCCGGGGGCCTGCATATTCTGGAGAAAGCCGGCACCGTACTTTTGGGGGGCCATTCCATCGAAGATGATGAACTCAAGTACGGCCTTTCCGTGACCGGGTTTGTTCATCCGGATAAAATACTGGCCAACCAGGGGCTGCTGCCCGGAGACCATCTGATTTTGACCAAACCCCTGGGAACCGGTATCATGAATACTGCTGTAAAGGCGGGCCTTGCATCAGCCGGGCAGATACGTGCTGTCACAAAACTCATGAAAACCCTGAACCGGGATGCAGCAGAGGTGATGACCGGGTTTCCCATCAGTGCCTGCACCGATGTCACCGGCTTTGGTCTGCTGGGACATCTGGCGGAAATGATCGCAGGCACACGGGTAGGGGTCACTGTTTTCAGTGACAGGGTGCCTCTGATTTCCGGGGCCATGGAATTTGCCGGCATGGGGCTGGTGCCCGGTGGTGCATTCCGGAACCGAAAATTTCGAGAAAACATGGTATCATCGCACAGCCGGATCAGTCCAGTGCTTCGGGATCTTTTGTTTGATCCCCAGACATCCGGCGGCCTGCTCATGGGATGCCCTGAAAATCACTCTCAGCAGCTTCTGAATGCCCTGCACAGGCAGGGGATCAGTGATGCCACTGTGATTGGCCAGGCAACAGATGTTCAGCCAGGGGTTATGACCATTGTATAGAGCCGATGTTATTTCAAACAGGTAATCCGTTAAAATGTGATAAAAAAACTACTATAATTAAGGAAATATGACATGACAACAGATATCAATGCCCTGGGCCTTGCCTGTCCGCAGCCGTTACTCAAGACCAAGCAGGCGGTAGATCAGCTCCATCCCCCCCGTCTGACAGTACGGGTGGACAATGAAGCAGCAGTGGAAAATGTCTCCCGTTTTCTGAAGACCCGGGGGTATGAACCCACAGCTTCTGGGCAGGGCGATGATTTTACCATCACCGCGATCGAAATCTCCGACCATGGCCAGGGCACAGAAAAATCTATGAAAGCTGAATCAGCAGCAGCGCTTCCAGGGGATGATACCGCCGAGATCCACCAGAAAATACTGGTTTTTATCGCCAACGATCGCATGGGATCCGGAGATGATGACCTGGGCAGAAAACTGATGATCAGCTTTATTAAAACCCTGGGAGAAATGGGAGATGACCTGTGGCGCCTGGTTTTTGTCAACAACGGGGTAAAGCTGACCATAACCGGTTCTCCTGTTCTGGAAACACTTCAGGAATATGACCGGCAGGGGGTTTCCATACTGGTGTGCGGCACCTGCCTGTCCCATTTTGATCTGCTCAAAGAAAAACAGGTGGGAGATACCACCAATATGCTGGATATCGTGACTTCTCTGCAACTGGCCCAAAAAGTGATCCATCCCTGATTCATCGGTAATTTTTCCCTTGTTTTTTTGTTTTCCACCTCTCTTAAGTTGTGATAGAATAACTTATTCTGAGGGCATCTGCCTGATCACACCTATAAGGGAGGTTGCATCATGAAAAATATTTCTTCTGAAAAACTGGTAACAGATCTGTTCGCCGCTGCTGATGTGGAGATCAACGGATCCCGGCCCTGGGATATTCAGGTGAACCAGAATCTTTTTTACAATCGTCTGGTGGCAGGTGGGTCCAAGGCTTTAGGCGAAAGCTATATGGACGGGTGGTGGGAATGCAGTCAGCTGGATCATTTTTTTGATAAAATTCTCCAGTTCCGGATGGACCAGCAGGCCAAAAAATCTTTTACTGCGTTATGGTGCCGGACAAAAGCATTTTTAACCACGTCGCCGGGAAAGCTTCGGGCCTTTGAAATCGGCCGGCGCCATTACGATATCGGCAATAACCTCTTTTCTCTCATGCTGGACAAATGGATGAATTATTCCTGTGCCTATTGGAAAGAGGCCCAAACCCTTGATGAGGCCCAGGAATCCAAAATGGAACTGATCTGCCGCAAATTACAGCTGCAGCCCGGCATGCGGGTACTGGATATCGGCTGCGGATGGGGCGGTCTTGCCGCATATATGGCAAAAAAATATCAGGTAAAGGTCGTGGGCATAACAGTTTCCAAAGAACAGATAGCCCTGGCCAGACAGCGGTGCCAGGGGCTGCCTGTGGACATCCGGCTTATGGACTACCGCGATCTGACCGAAACCTTTGACCGTATTGTGTCTGTGGGTATGTTTGAGCATGTAGGTGTTCGCCGTTACAGAACTTTCATGGCGGTAGTAAAGCGCTGTTTGACAGACCAGGGGCTTTTTTTGCTGCACACCATTGCCGGCAACCAATCGGTGCGCTGGACTGATCCCTGGATTTCCACCTATATTTTTCCCAACTCCATGCTGCCTTCCAGCCGCCAGATTTCCACTGCAGCGGAAAATCTGCTGGTTCTGGAAGACTGGCACAGCTTTGGCCCGGACTACGATCCCACCTTGCTGGCCTGGTACCACAATTTTGTGGAAAACTGGCAGGATCTTGAACCTGAGTATGACAAGCGGTTCTATCGCATGTGGACATACTACCTGCTGGCCTGCGCCGGTGCGTTTCGGGCCCGCAGGAACCAGTTGTGGCAGGTGGTGTTTTCCAATAACGGGGTCCGGCCGTCTTATGAAAGTGTGCGCTGATAAAACCCAATAAGGTCTTTACCCTTCATCATGGACCATTTGGGGGATGTCTCCAGCTGCAGGTTTCACGGTGGCACCAGGATTGGCAGGATGCGGCCCTTTGGCCGGAGCAACCTTCTTTGTGGGGGCATCTTGATATGCCAAAATTTTCATTGCCACTGCTTTATGGTTCGGGGTGTCATTGCCGGTCAGGTTTGTGTAAAATCTTTGTTTCAGACATGCCCGGGAAAATTTTGCCGGGGTTGAGGATGCCTTCAGGGTCAAGCATTTTTTTTATCTGCAGGGCCAGATCAAGGGTTGCGTCATCCAGGTTGAGGCCCAGGTATTCTTTTTTAACCAGGCCGATACCGTGCTCTGCAGCTATACGCCCGCCAAGGGACACTGTCAAAGAAAAAATCTTGCGTGTGATATCTTCGGTGCGGTTTAGGGATAGAGGCGCATCTGCCTCAGATACACTCAAATGGATGTTGCCGTCAGCATAATGTCCAAAGGAGAGAATCCGCAGGTTTTCTGCGGTTGCTAACGCCTGGAGTTTTTCCAGCATCACAGGAATGGATGCCGGCGGCACCGCAATATCTTCTTCCAGCCAATGGGGGCACAAACTTGTGAGTGCCCCGTGAATGGAACGCCTCACAGCCCATAAACGGTCCCGTTCTTCTGGATTCCTAGCAGAATGGAAACTGAGCATGCTGCAGGTTTCACAGATGTTACGAACTGTTGCCGCATCCTTTTTTACGGCATCTGCCGCACCATCCAGTTCGATTAACAGGATGGCCCGGGTGTCGGGATGGATCAATTCTGCGATATCGTCTGACATGCCCATATTCCTGACAGCCTGCAGACAGAAAAAGTCTATGAATTCCAGGGTGCAGGGCACCACCCCGCTTTTGAGCAGCAAAGGCACCACCCGGCCTGCCGCTTGAATGTCGGGAAAGCATACAGCAAGGGTCTTTACGGTTTCCGGCAAATTGACCAGCCTGACAATAGCTTTGGTAATAATGCCCAGGGTGCCTTCAGACCCCACAAACAGTTCGGTCATGGAATAGCCGGCCACATCCTTGATACACTTGGAGCCCAGTGTAATCAGTCTGCCATTGGGCAGGACCGCTTCCAGACCCAGCACATACTGTTTGGTAACCCCGTATTTGGCGGCCCGCATGCCCCCTGCATTTTCCGCAATGTTGCCGCCGATGGTGGAAAAAGCGGCACTGGCCGGATCCGGCGGATAAAACAACCCTTTTTTTTCTGCGGAATTCTGGAGATCTGCGGTGATTACCCCTGTTTCCACGACAGCACACAGGTTCTGGGTATCGATTTCCAGAATGCGGTTCATCCGCTCCAGCACCAAGACTATTCCGCCTGCAGCAGGCACGGCACCGCCGGTGAGGCCGGATCCGGCCCCCCTGGGTACCACAGGGATCCGGCGGGTCGATGCATAGTGCATAACAGCACAGACATCTTCAGGACAGGTGGCAAATACCACAGCCAGGGGTACTGCCTGCTTACCGCTGGCATCAAAGGCATAGGTCCACCGGTCTTCCAGGTCAAAAAGGCATTTGTCCTGTCCCAGCAAAGAGGTCAGATCCTGTTTTGTCTTTTTGTCAGCGCACTCGTTGTCAGAAGTGTTTTTCATCTTTTTTTTGTCTTTGCCATTAAACTTTGAACATTTGCCTGATCAACCGTGGAGCCCTACACAAGCTCCGGCTTTCAGGCAGGGGTAGTTGACTACAGGTCTCACCGTTTGTCCATGCCGAAATCAAGGCCGGGAACCGCCAGTTTCTGCTGGACAACATGCAGCATAAGCCCCAGCGCTCCAACCAGAACCAGGTAAATCATAGCTACCAGCACATAGGTCTGGATAGGGGCGAAATTCTGGCTGGACAGGATTTTTGCCTTGCTCATCAAATCCGGCACAGCAATGAGAAACACAATGGCTGTATATTTCACCATGGCAATGAATTCATTCGACCAGGCCGGAATCACAAGGCGCAGGGCCTGGGGCAGGATAATATGACGGATGCCCTGGAGCCGGCTCATGCCGATACCCCTTGCCGCCTGCATCTGTCCTGTGGAAACCGCCTGGATAGCCCCCCGAAAATATTCGCACTGATAGGCACCGCTGTTGCAGCCTAAAGTCAGAAAAGCGGCTGTCATGCGTGAAAAAGCCACACCGATTTCCGGCAGTCCGTAATACACCACAAACAGCTGTACCAGCAACGGGGTGCCCCGGAAGACCGTCAGATAAGCGGTACACAAAGGCTGGATCAATCTGCCGCCATAAACCCGCATCAAAGAGAGGGGCAGGCCTATGGCCAGACCAATGAGCAGGGCACCGGCTGTCAGTTCCAGGGTGACCACGGTGCCCTGGAGCAAGTCCGGCAGGGCCATTTTTGCGTATGCCAGAAATTCTTTCATCTGCAGGTGCTTTTTTTGTTCTGTCTCATCAGACTGATTTTCCCGGCCTGATAACAGATAAAAATTTGCGGGTTCGTTCGGAACGGGGTGTGCTGAAAATCTGATCCGGGATACCCTGTTCTTCAATGGTGCCGTTTTCCATGAAAATAACCCGGTCTGCCACCTCTCTGGCAAACCCCATTTCATGGGAAACAATAATCATGGTCATACCTTCTGCTGCCAGTTTCTGCATCACGGCAAGCACTTCTCCGGTAAGTTCAGGATCCAGGGCCGAGGTAGGTTCATCAAAAAGCATGACCTTGGGGTCCATGCCCAGTGCCCTGGCAATACCCACCCGCTGTTTCTGACCGCCTGACAGCTGGGCCGGATATTTTTCACAATGCTCTGCCATACCCACCCGCTCCAGTTCCTGCAGGGCTTTTTCCTTTGCTTGTTTTGCAGGAATGCCCGACACCTTAACCATGCCGATGGTAACATTCCCCAAAACGGTTAAATGGTTGAACAGGTTGAATTCCTGAAACACCATACCCATCTGCCGGCGGACATTGTCCTGATTCACACCGGGTGCGGTGATCTCTTTTTCTTCCAGAAAAATCCGGCCGGAAGTCGGCCTGAGCAGCAGGTTGATGCACTGGAGCATGGTACTTTTTCCGGTACCGCTGCTGCCGATGACAACAATAACTTCTGACGGAATGACATCAAAGCTGACATCTGTAATTACCGCAGTGTTGCCAAATGATTTGCACAGTTTTTCTATTCTCAGTACCGGCAGGGGCATTTTCTTTTTTCCTGAAAGGGTGTTCAAAAGCTTATGGCAAAACGTTTTTCAACTGCTTCCAGCAGCTTGCTGACAAAAAGGGTCATCATAATATAAAAAAAGGCAGCTGTGCCAAAGGCCAGAAGCGGCTCCATGGTGCTGGCACTGGCATATTGTGCCCGTCGCATCAGTTCAGGCACACCGATAACAAAGACAAGGGAGGAATCTTTCAACACCAGGGACACCTCATTGATCAATGAAGGGATGGCCACCCTGAATGCCTGGGGCAGAATAATACAGCGGATGGCTTTGGCCCGGGACATACCGATGCCCCGGGCCGCTACCATCTGTCCCTGGGGGATGGACAAAAGCGCTCCTCTGAAAATCTCTGTCTGATAGGCACCGCTGGCAAAACCTAAGGCAATGGCACCGGACATGAAAGGAGACAGATCCACAAATTCTGAAATGACAAAAAACAGAATAAAAATAAGCACCACCACAGGAACAGCACGTACCACCATGCTGTAGCAGACTGCTATAGCTTTTGCCACTAAGCCGCCATACACGCGCATCACAGCCATGAGTGCACCGATACAGCACCCCATGCACAATGCGATGGCAGTGACCGAGATGGTGACTCCCAGGCCTGGCAGCAGAAATTGCAGCATGGTATAAAAGGCTTGCATGAATTAATCTTAGAGCAGTTTGTACTTGTCCATCAGTTTCTGCAGGGTGCCGTCTGCCTTGAGTTCTTCAATGGCTTTGTTGATGGCATCCAGCAACTCGGTATTCCCCTTGGTCACAGCCAGGCTCTGGCCTGCGGAAACGGTTTCCGTGGTGATCAGGGCAATCTTCAGGTCATTTTTTTCCGCAAGAGAGGTTGCCGGGTCAGCAATGATGTGCAGCACATCCACCCGGCCGGCTTTGATATCCATTGCAGCATTGTCCGCTCGTTCATAGGAAAAATAGTTTTCAGCCGGCAGTTTACCCGTTTTGATCAGATTTTCCTGGATCCACTTCTCCTGGACGGTGCCTGTCTGGGATGCCACCTTGTATTTGGCAATGTCATACACAGAGGACAATTCAATGCCGGAATCCGCTTTTGCCAGGATGGCATCTTTGATGTCATGGTAGGTGATGGAAAAATCCACTTTTTGTTTGCGCTCTTCACTGGCCTGCATGGCAGCGATGACCACATCGATTTTTTCTTTCTGCAGTCCTGCAATCAGGGTATCAAACCCCATGTCGACGATTTTGATTTTTTTGCCGATTTTTTCTCCGATGGCACGAATCAGATCCATGTCAAAGCCCACAAACTCTCCTTTGTCATCTGTATATTCATACGGGGGATAGTCTGCGGATGTACCGACCACAATGGTGTCTTTGGCGCTGGCAACGCCGGTAAGGCATAAGGCCAGCATCAGGATAAAACTAAGAACAGATTTCATTGTACATTCTCCTTATATAATGGTTTTTTTTGGGTGTCAGGGCAATGCCCTGTCAAATTCCTGTAAAAAGGTTACATTGTCTTCCCTGGTTCCCAGGGACATTCTGAAATATCCGGGTACGCCGAATGCGGTGCCGGGCCGGACCACAAATCCTTTGGGCAGCAGCCGGTGAAAAAGTGCTGACCCGTCAAGCTGTAAGGAGTCCGGCAGTTTGACAAATAAAAAATTGCCCTGGGATTCTGGTACTGACAGACCCCTGTTGCACAGTTCCCTGCGCATGAATTTACGTTCTGAAACAGCAAGGGCAACATGCTTTGCAGCAAATACGGCTTCATCCAGCATATATTCTGCAGCTGCAAGGGCTGCGGAGTTCACATTAAAGGGCAGTTTGACATTGTTCACCAGGGCGATTACCTGCGGGTGGGCCACAACATACCCCACCCGCAGTCCTGCCAGGCCATAGGCCTTGGAAAAAGTGCGCAAACCCACCACCCGGGGATCACTGTTCAGATAATCTTCTGTTTTAACGGCCTGGTCATCGGTTATAAATTCCCTGTAGGCTTCATCCAGCACCACCATGATATTGCGGGGAAGACGGGCCAGGAATGCATCCATTTCCTGTTTTTTTATGACATCGCCGGTGGGGTTGGAGGGGGAACACAGCCAGACGAGTTTTACATCACGGTCCTGCTCACAGACATTGAGAATGGCATGGAGATCAATCCGGTCATTTTTCAGGGGCAGTTTCACCGGAACCGCACCCATGAGCAGGGTAGCGGTACTGTAGGCATCAAAAATCGGGGTGGGAATGACGGTTTTTTCTCCCTGGTTCAAAAAAATCTGTGCGATCAGCCGGATCCCTTCTTCGGCTCCGTTGCTGAAGATCAAACTGGATTCATATACCCCCAGTTTTTGCGCAACCTTGGTCCTCAGATGCCGGCACATGGCATCGGGATACCGGTTGCAGCCGCTGATTGCTTTTGAAACAGCTTCTCCCAGTCCCGGCGGAAGCGGGAACGGGCACTCATTGGAAGACAGCTTGACCACCTTGTCAAGGCCGTATTCCTGTTGTACTTCCAAAACAGGCTTGCCCGGGATATAAGGCGGCATCTGTGCCACATTTTCTCTGGCAAGGGCGGTAAAATCAGGCATGTTTTTTTGCGCGGCGGTTTCAGTTTCCATGGGATACCGATCCTCTGACCAATTGTATTTTCCTTATATTACACATAAGCTGAAAGATGCCCTGTCTTGTCAAACGTCATGGTGGATGCGTCAGATATTATGCTGATGCCCGGCTTTTTTTCCAGATCCGGAAGGCATCCCTTAGATACCAGCATCCGGGTTATATCCCGGGTGTTTTTAATATGAACCACCCGCAGGTCTTCCAGGGTATATGGCCGGATTGTCAGCAGTGCGGCTGCCACAGCCTCTTTTTCCGTTGCCAGGGTCAACGGGATCTTGCAGTCTTCCGGACAGCAGGCTGTCACTGCATTGGTGGCTGTTGTCTGCATGTCGATTTTGTCCACCAGTTTTGGTGTGGCCACATGGACCATTCCCAGGCCCATGGCATTTCCTTTGGAGGCTGCGGTGAGATCCCGGACAAAGATGCGGGTGATGTCCGGCAGGGGCCGGTCATCACTCCAGATACAGACCCCTTTTCCGCCCACTACATTGGGGTCCATGCCTGCACCGCTGATGTCTTTACCCATCTCATCCACAATCAGCAGGTCAATCGTATCCAGGGGAAGCCCGGGCAGGCAGTGGTACGCTTTTTCCAGCAGCCGGGTTTCAATGTGCTCCATATCCTGTGCCGTTCCCAGTCGGATATCACAGATGGCTTTGTTCTGATTTTCCACCACTGCCACACCGAACAAAAACCTGGTTGTCTGCAGCAGGTGCCTGCCCACAGCCAAAAGCACATTGGAAAAGCCCCGTCCCACAGCAGTCCGGTGATAAAGATCTGCACCTTTCTGGTTGCCCAGACCGATGCTGAACATTTTAATGACCCCGCTTTCAATGGGGCCGGTAAAATCCGTGTGGGGTTTGACTCGGTTGATGAGAACAATGCCGTCTGCTTCATGGGACAGCCGGTCCAGGTAAAGCGGAATACCGCCTGCTTCTCCCATGGGCAACACATCCATGGTTACCCTTACCGGTACTCCCATCTGGGATGCAGTAATCCCTTTTTTTGCAAGAATTTCGGTCTGGCCCTGTACCGTGGCCCCGCCATGGGATCCCATGGCCGAGGTAATGAACGGTTCAGCCCCGGCCTGTTTCAGCCATGTCACCACTGTCTTGACAATCAGTACCAAATCGGGAATATCCCGGCTGCCGATTCCCACGGCAATTCGGTCACCCGGCTGTACAGCCATGCTATGGCTGTATTTTTTCCATTCAGTGGCAAGCGTGTCTGTCACATTCACAGCTGCAGGAATATCCGGGTGCTGATGTATCCGAAACATCTCCGGATATGCAAAATCATCGGGAATGGGAAGTCTCATCATAGTCTTTCTCTATTAAAAAGGCCTCCCATTAAAAAAAATGTCTCAAAAGCTGTTGTTATATGCATGCCTAATACCGGAATTTTTCCTGGAACCAGGCAGGCAGTTCTGCAATTTTCATGCGGGTCTGGTCCATGGTGTCTCTGTCACGGATGGTGACAGCATTATCTTCCAGGGAGTCAAAATCAAAGGTCACGCAATAAGGGGTGCCGGCTTCATCATGGCGGCGGTAGCGTTTGCCGATGCTGCCCACCATGTCAAAGTCGATGTTCAACCCCAGCTCTTTCACCAGCAGGGTAAAGACTTTTTTTGCCTCATCCCCCAGTTTTTTCTGCAAAGGAAGCACCGCTACCTTGATGGGAGCCAGCTGGTTGTGCAGATGCAGCACCACCCGGCTGTCGCCGTCCTCCAGCTGTTCTTCTTCATAGGCATCGCATAAAAACACCAGGGCCGACCGCTGCACCCCTAAGGAAGGCTCAATAACAAAGGGGATGTATTTTTCCTTGGTGGTTTCGTCAAAATACTGCAGGTCTTTGGCAGAATGGGCCATGTGCTGTTTTAAATCATAATCGGTTCTGGAGGCGATCCCGCAAAGTTCTCCCCAGCCAAAGGGGTATTGGTATTCAATATCAGAGGTGGCATTGGAGTAGTGGGAAAGCTCTGAATCATCGTGATCCCGCAGCCGCAGGTTGTCCGGATTGACGTTCAGGCCCTTGTACCAGTCCATGGTAAAATTTTTCCAGTATTCATGGTGTTCCAGATCGGTGCCGGGCTTGCAGAAATATTCGATTTCCATCTGCTCGAATTCCCTGGTTCTGAACACAAAGTTGCCCGGGGTGATCTCATTTCTGAAGGCCTTGCCGATCTGGGCTATGCCAAAGGGCACTTTTTTGCGGGAGGTGGTCTGGACATTTTTGAAGTTCACAAAAATGCCCTGGGCGGTTTCCGGCCGCAGGTAAATATCTTTGCCTTCGCCTTCCACAACCCCTTGTTTGGTTTTGAACATCAGGTTGAAGGCTTTGGGCAGGGTCCAGTCCAAAGCCCTGCAATGGGGGCAGGTGATGTTTTTTTCATTGATGAAATCCAGCATGTCTTGGGGCGGGGTTTTTTCTCCGGCCCAGTTGGCAGGGGTGAGATCGGAGTTATTGTCAAACTGCCACCCTTCCACAAGTTTGTCGGCCCGTTCCCGGGATTTGCATTTTTTGCAGTCCATGAGGGGATCGGCAAAACTGCCCACATGGCCGGAAGCCACCCAGGTATCGGGATTCATGAGAATGGCGGCATCCAGTCCCACCATATCGGTTCTCTCAATGACAAATTTTTTCCACCAGGCCTGTTTCAGGTTGTTGAGCAGCTCCACCCCCAGAGGACCGAAATCCCAGGAATTGGCCAGGCCGCCGTAGATTTCCGAGCCCGGATATACAAATCCCCTGCGCTTGGAAAGCGAAACCACCTTGTCCAGCAATGTTTCTTCTTTTTTGTTTTTTCCCATTCTTTATCTCCATATTCTGGTTTGAACTGCCTGTGATTGGCTCCGGGCAATTCATTGTTTATATGTCATTCGGATAAGTTGATTTATGTAATACACTTTCAAGAGAATGAAAAGGGGTAAGATGATTTTTGCGCAATTAATCAAGATTGATATTGTTGATTTTATGGGTCCAAACTGGTAGAGTGCGCATCCTGTTGCCGGTGGTGCAGATTTTGCAGCACCTTTTATGAAATGCGGCGGTCACAGCACCCGCCTTAACAAAACTGGAGGTTTTCTTGAACGAACTGCTCTGGCTGGCCATGCTGGCTGTCAATTTTGGATGCATTCTTGTCACTTACAGGTTTTTCGGACGTACAGGGCTTTATGCCTGGGTGCCCCTGGCTGCCATTGTGGCCAATATCCAGGTGATCAAGCTGGTGGAACTGTTCGGCATCGCCGCCACTTTGGGCAATATTGTCTATGCATCCTCTTTTCTGGTCACTGATATCCTGTCTGAAATGTATGGCAGAAAAAAGGCACAAAAAGCGGTGTTTATCGGATTTTTTTCCCTGGTGTCCATGACGGTGCTCATGAATCTGGCCCTTTTGTTCACCCCGGCACCGGATGATTTTGTCCAGGACAGCCTGTTTGTTATTTTCGGGTTCATGCCCAGAATTGCCGGGGCCAGTCTGCTGGCATACCTGATTTCACAGACCCATGATGTCTGGGCATATGATTTCTGGCGCAGGCGGTTTCCCGGCACGCGCCTGATCTGGCTGCGCAACAACGCCTCCACCATGGTCAGCCAGTTTATCGATTCAACCGTGTTTACCCTTTTGGCCTTCTGGGGGGTTTTCCCTTTGGGTGTCCTGGTGCAGATTTTCTGGACCACCTATCTTATTAAGTGGGTGGTGGGAGCAGCTGATACCCCGTTTATTTATCTGGCCCGCCACTGGTTTGACCAGGGAAAAATTCCCAAAGATTGAACAGCCTCACAGGAATGAAAAATTGTTCCGGCTTTCATGACAGGATTTGCCCTTTGAGACGACGGTGAAACAGCATTTTTTGTAACAGGTTTTACTGCTGCCGTGGTTCATGTGTGTTTTTTTTGCTGTGCTGCCAGGTCAATGTCGATAATTTTTTGTTTCAGGTATGGTTTGGACTGGTAACTGGTGATCTGCATGATTTTTTGGGTCAGTTTGCCCAGCCGGGTGATATTGGTTTTGATGGTTTCCACGGTTTTATAATGCGGGGCGTTTTTTTTTATATCCATCATCAGTATTTCACAATGTCCGGAAACAATCTGCAGTGGCTGGTTCAGTTCATGGCAGATCGCACCGGCCATTTCCAGCACCCCCTGGAGCCTTTCGCGTTCCCGCATTTGATTCTGCAGAACAATCATGCGCCGTCCCACATTGATTCTGGCCTGCAGTTCAGCCATGTTATAGGGTTTCACCACATAGTCATCCGCACCGGCTTCAAGACCCTGGACAAGATCTTCACTGTTGTTCCGGGAGGTGAGCAGAATCAGATACAACGGGTCTTTGTCTTTGTACTGCCGAAGCCTGCTGCACAGATCAGGACCGCTTAATCCCGGCATTTCCCAGTCCAGCAGGGCCAGCTGGGGGGGATCCTCCTGTTGAAATGTTTCAAATGCCGTATCCCCGTCCTCAGTATTGATGACGGTGTATCCCCATTTGGTCAGAACCGCCTGGAGCATGGTACGGGACACAGCATCATCTTCAGCGATCAGTATTTTCATGAAATACTCCTTTAATGCAATGCTTCAGGAATATATTTTCCTGCTAGAAGGTTGTTTCATATTTCTGGTTCCATGGCTGTTTTAACTTGCATGAACCGGTGTTCCAGCTCGGCCATCAGGGTGGTCAGCTGTCCTGTATCCTTGTCTTTGCATGCCTTTTCCATGGCCTGCGCGGTTTTATGCATGTGTCGGGCAGACATGTTTGCAGCAGCACCTTTTATTTTGTGTGCCTGGGTTCCTGCCTGATCTGCTCTGCCTTGTTCCACAAAGGCCCTGGCTGCAGCCAGTTGATCTGGCATGTCTGATAAAAATTGCGCCATGATTTTTTTTGCCAGATCCTGGTCCCCCATCACCCGGTTGAAAAATTCGGTCCGATCAAAGACACAGGTATCTGTATCCGGGTTGCGGCTGTCACAGGTTTGGGATTTATGGCCGATGTTCATCCCCTGCCCATGCAAAACTGTATTTTTCCGGGGCAGCCATTTTTTCAATTCATCTGCCAGTGCCACCGGATTGACAGGCTTGGTAACATAGCCGTTCATTCCGGCGGCAAGACATTCTTCCCGGTCCCCGGACATGGCAAGGGCGGTCATGGCAATAATGGGCACATCATGGCTGCAGACACGTGATTGCGGGCTGCGAATATGACGGGTGGCTTCCAGCCCGTCCATTTCAGGCATCTGCACATCCATGAGCACCAGGTCGTAGCAGAAAGATTCCAGGGCCTGCACTGCCTGGAGTCCGTTGGACACAGCATGGGCATGCAGTCCCAGTTTTTCTAAAATACCCAGGGCCACCTGCTGGTTGATGATATTGTCTTCAGCCAGCAGAATGTGCACATTGCTGTCAAGATTCAGTTTCAAGGAATCTCTGGCTGTATGGCGGGTAGCAATGGGCTGGGGGGTGGTATGTTTTTCTTCTGCCAGGGCAAGGGATAACACACCCTGCAATTCCTGGGGCTGTGCCGGTTTGGTGAGGTACCCGCTGAATCCTATTTCAGCAAACTGTCTGGTATCGCCACGATTTCCCAGGGAATTGAGCATTACCATACGGGTGTTGTTCAGGCGGGGATCTGCCTGGATAGCTGTGCCCAGCTCTTTGCCGTCCATGCCCGGCATCTGCATATCGATGATGGCCACCTGAAAAGGATCTTCTTCATCCAGGCCCCTGGTTAACGCGTTAAGCGCTTGTGTGCCGCCGGCAACATCAGTTGGCCGCATGCCCCAGGAAATCATGTGTCTGGTCAGAATTTCCCGGTTGGTGGCATTGTCATCCACAATCAATACCCGTATGCCATGCAGGTCTGCGGGTGATATGTTCCGGGTCTGCGCGGTCAGGGCCTGTCTGCCCAGATCAGCGGTGAACCAGAATGTCGACCCCTTGCCTGGTTCACTCTCAACACCGATACTGCCTCCCATCATTTCCACCAGCTGCCTGGAGATGGCAAGACCCAGGCCGGTACCCCCGTATTGTCTGGTGGTGGAGGCATCCACCTGGGAAAATTTATGAAACAGAAGGGGCATTTTATCCTCAGGAATGCCGATACCGGTGTCCTGGACAGTGAAACGCAGCATGACCCTGTCACGGGTTTCAGATACCAGCGAGACCCGTACCGCCACCTCGCCGGCGCGGGTGAATTTAATGGCGTTGCCCGTCAGGTTGGTGAGAATCTGGCGCAGCCTGCCCGGATCTCCCTGCAGCAGTGCCGGCACGTCAGGGTCGGGGCTGCAGATCATTTCCAGCCCTTTTTGCTGGGCCCGCAACGCCAGGGAGGCGGCAAAATCGTCCAGCAGGCCAATGAGGTCAAAATCCAGTATTTCCAGGTCCAGCTTGCCGGCCTCAATTTTGGAAAAATCCAGGATGTCATTGATAAGATTCAAAAGCGCTTCCCCGCTGGTGCGCACAATCTGTGCATACCGCTGCTGTTCCTGGTCAAGTTCGGTTTCCAGAAGCAATCCGGTCATACCGATGATGCCGTTCATGGGGGTGCGGATTTCATGGCTCATGTTGGCCAGAAATTCACTCTTGGCAATGTTGGCCATTTCCGCCTGCACCGCCATGGTATTGGCCCGGGCGGTCTGTTCTTCCAGGTCGGTTTCCGCCTGCTTGCGCTCTGTGATATCGCTGTGTGAGCCGGCCATGCGGAAAGGTTTGCCTGCATCATCACGGATGGCTTCCCCTTTGGCAAGTATCCATACCAGCGAGCCGTTCTTATGCTTCATGCGAAATTCAATGGCATATTTTTCTATTTCGCCGTTTAAATATCGCTGCACGTATTTTTCGACCTGATCCCGGTCTTTTTCATAGAGCAGATCAATAAATGTATTAAACCTGTTTTCAAGTTCATGCTCCTGGTATCCCAGCATTTCTTTCCAGTGTTTTGACAAAAACAGGTCATTGGTACGCAGATCCCAGTCCCAGATCCCGTCACTGGTGCCGTTAATGGCCAGTTCAAAGCGTTCCTTGGTATCCTGGAGCTTTTTCTGGGCTTGTTTCTGAAGCAAAACAGAAGCTTGCAGTCTGGCGTGCTGGGCAGATGCCTGTGCATCAATGCGGCGCAGCAGCATGAAGAACAGCGCTGACAGAGCGGCAAAAATCAGGATGCCTGCCCCGGTCCCGGCTATTACGAGCTGTCTGTATTCCGCCTTACGTTCTGAAACATCTGCCATGATCAGCATATCTCCCACTTCAGCTGTGGACACATCCAGGAGAGGGCTGGCCATGATATGCCATGTGCGGTCACTGAACCGGGTTTCTGCAAAAGAGGTACCATGAATATGGTTGTTTTCCTCCACAAATTCTGCAGCTTTGTCAGGAAAGGGTGTGAGGGTGGAATAGATCAGTACGTCCTCATCAAAGCGGTCCCATTCAGCTGCGCGGCCGAGCATTTTCATGCCGGCTTCCCAGCTGCTGCGCTTCAGAGCGGTTTTGCGGATGGCTACTGCCAGCTCAGCACCGGTCTGCTGGTGAATACTGTCAAGGACATCCTCGATTTCCTTGCCCAGTTCCACATACCCTGCAAGTGCACCCTGGTGAAAAACCGGCTGTACCACCCGCAGGGTAAAGGTGCCAAGAGGTCCCAGTTCAATGCCGAAAGCGGTTTTTCCGGTTTTCTCTGCCTGTATCGCTGTGAACCGCTGGATATGGTCGGCGTGTTTTCGGGGTTTGTGGACCCGGAGCAGACAGATACGGGCAGGATCCAGAAAATAAAAATGGGTAATGGCATAGCGGGTTTTCAGTCCGGCAAAAACAGGGGCATATCTGTCCAGCAGTTTTTGGCGGTCTCCGGCGGCAAGGGCGGTGACAAGATCTGTTTCATTTACCAGGATATCCTGCATGGCAGCCATGGCCCGGCCCTGTTCATCCAAAGCCCTGGAAAATTCCCTGTCTGCCTGGGTAAGAATTCGCTGCCCGATTTTGTCCATCCGGGTGTTCTGGTAGTGTGCCATCAATGCAATGAAACCGGCTGCAAGCAGCACAAAGACACAGACCAGCGGAATCATCAACCGTTTCAGAACCGGCGTGAAAGATATATTCACCCCATTTCTGGAAATATTCTTATCCATCCCACTTTTCACGGACCAAGGCCTTATACTGTGGTAAAATGTCTTAATTTTGCTGAAGTATAGGGTTTGTGGCCAATAAAATCAAGGGGCCTGTTCAATACAGATGATGCCTGATCAGCATGCAACTGCACTGCATGATAAAACCCTTGATTTTTCTTGCTGTGCCTGATAAATACCATGAAAAACAACTGCGGCTGAAGCCGCTGCTATAGTAGAATGACCTGCCGCCCGGCGGCAGAAAAAAACAACATAGAAAACCATTAAAAACGGCCATGAAGGTCCATTCTTTTGTACAAAAGAAGATGCCTTCATGGCTTTTTTTGTCTGGGTCTTTTTGAAGACAATCTGGGTCATGGGCAGGAAAAATGTTCATTGTTATGAAAAATTTTTACCAGATTTTACAGCAAAAAGGAGATACATTTCATGCGCACAAAAACTATTGCAGTAGCCTTTATCGTGGCGGCATTCATGATCCTGGCAGCCTATCCGGCCCTCGCCCATTTCGGTACCATCACCCCATCAGATGACATTGTAGCACAAGATGATGACAAAACCCTGGATGTTCAGGTCAAATTCATCCATCCCATGGAAATGCATTATATGGAGATGGTCAAACCCAGGCAATTTGGTGTACTCCACGACGGCAAAAAAACCGATTTGCTCGACAAACTTGCGGCCGCAAAAGGAAAAAGTCCGGACCAGGATCAATCGTTTACCTTCTGGACTGCAGAGTATCAGATCCGCAGACCGGGTGATTACACTTTTTACATCGAACCCACGCCCTACTGGGAGCCGGCTGAGGATCTTTTCATCGTTCACTATACAAAAGTCTGTGTGAATGCATTCGGCCTGGAACAGGGATGGGATCAGCAGGTGGGACTGGAAACTGAAATCATCCCGTTTACGCGTCCTTACGGGCTCTGGACCGGCAATCTGTTCACCGGTCAGGTACTGCTCAAAGGCAAACCAGTGCCATTTGCCGAAGTGGAGGTCGAATACTTGAATGAAACCCCGGGAAATATTAATGTCGTGCTTCCTCCGGCTGGCCCCTATGTCACCCAGGTGGTCAAGGCCGATGAAAACGGTGTGTTCAGCTATGCCATGCCCAAAGCCGGCTGGTGGGGTTTTTCAGCACTGAACCAAGCCGAGTGGACACTCACCCATGATGGTCAGGAAAAAGGCGTGGAGATCGGCGCGGTCTACTGGGTCCGGACACGGGATATGAAATAGGCGGAGGTCAAGATGAAATATGTGAATTGTTTGTTTGCTGTCTTGTTTGTGGTATTGTCGTTTTCTGCGACTGCCGTGGCACACAAGGTGAACCTGTTCGCCTATGCCGAAGGTGGGACCATTTTCACGGAGAGCTATTTCCCTGACGGCAGAGCGGTGGAAGGGGGAAAGGTACTGGTTTATGACAGCAAAGACACGCTGCTTCTGGAAGGGGTGACCGATACAGAAGGCTTGTTCAATTTTGACATTCCAAAGGGTGATGATTTGAAAATCGTGATTGATGCAGGTATGGGGCACAAAAACAGTTTTACACTCAAAAAGGCCGAAGTGGAGGCCGGAAAATGACACGCATGCAAAAAGGGCTTGCCATAGGGCTGTTGTGCCTTTTTCTGGCGGGGCTGTCCGGTCCCTTGTGGGCCCAGGCCCCGCCCGAAAACAGTACCGGGGAGGTCATCGCTCTTTTGAAAGAACAGAACAGCGTACTCTCCCGTGATCTCAGACGGATTCAGCGGGAGATAGCTGCGTTACGGGCAGATCTTGACCAACCCGGTGTGAAGGATGTGTTTGCCGGTATCGGCTATATATTCGG
>JAABUB010000044.1 GCA_011389575.1 Desulfotignum sp.
TTTGAAACACTCATTGCCGACAGAGAAGATATTTGTGTTTGCGGCGTAATTTTGACTGAAATTCTTCAGGGAATCAGAGACGATGCCGAATTCAGTCAAACCAGAAAAATGCTCGGCAACGTGATTTGCCTTCCCATGCAGGTTGATGACTACGTGAGGTCCGCACAGATTTATCGGCATCTTCGCCGGAAAGGGATTACCGTAAGAAAATCTGTGGATTGTATGATCGCAGCGGTCGCCTTGGTCCACGATGTTTTTCTGCTTCACAACGACAGGGATTTTTTACCGATCAAAAAGCATTTTGGGCTCAAGACATTGTAATGCAGAGGAATACCACATATGCATACCCGGAAAATTGCCATTACTATGCCCACAGACCTGATTGCCTTTATTGACGAAATCAGCCGGCTGAAGGGTATGTCCAGAAGCGGATTCATTTCCGCTGCTTTAAAGGAAAAAATCATGGCCGAGAAAGAAAAACAGGTAAATAATGAATACGACCGGATCTTTTCAGATGAATCTATTCAGGAAGAGCAGCTGGAATGGACCCGCTGGTTTGAGCAGACCGGTTCCCGGGAGGGACAGGAATGGTGATCCGGAAAGGATCGGTGTACTGGTTGAATTTTTCTCCGGCCAAGGGTTCTGAGCCCATGGGAAAACAACCCGGGCTTGTCCTGCAGAATGATCTGCTCAATGACAGCAAACGAATACCGTTATCGTTGCCGCCATCACCTCGACTTTGAGGTACTGCTGCTGCTGATTTTTGATCGATCATGCGCTGCGCGAGCTGCTCAGGTCATCTGATGTGCGGATTCAGGGTCCATTTGATGAACCAGCTTTTCTCTTCACGGTCCACACACACAATGCCGGAATTCTGAAACCGGATCACCTGCAGCTCCGGATTCCCGCCCGTCAGAAAGGATACCAGCCGCTCCATATAGGGGAGATGCCCCACGATCATTATATTGGATGCCGGATCAATCCGGGATCCCAAGTCGGTGACATCATCCAGCGGACCGATGCCGTCTGCTTTTTCCAGCGGCGCATCCTTCTTCAGGATATCCCTGAAAATCCGTGCAGTCTGTTCGGCCCGGGTCTTGCCGCTGTGCACGATTTTTGATACCGGCACCTTATACATCCGGGCCACGTCGGCAATTTTCATTGTTTCCTGCCGGCCGGTTTCAGACAGCCCCTTTGCCGGATCTTTTTCCTTTGACAGGCTTTTTCCGTGCTGTACCAGATAAATTGCCATGGGTTACCTCCATTTTTCTGTTGTTTGTTCTGACAATATTATCTGCTTCTCTTATGCATGGCAAGTGTTGTGTTTATCATGGATGGATGGAGAGACCTGACCTGCAATACCATGATTTTCTTAAATGCCTTTACAGGTATTGAAAATGTTGATAAGCAGTTTCAAAAGCGGTTTCTGATTGTTCAAAGATGGCAAAGCAATCAAAATGTAATCCAGTCAATGAGTTAAGAATAGGAATTGATTTACAAAATGGCCAGGCTTGAAGAATTGAAACCAGGTGTCACAGTTAAGGGTATCCTGCCTGATGGGTTTATTTCCGTTGTCAATGTAAGCTGGATAGGTTCCGTTGCCATAGAACTCACTTATTTTTATGCCTTCAAACAAGTTGCAGAAACCCTGTCCAAGGCAAAAAATACGTCTGTACAAGGGCTGACTGAATCAGGTATTGTGAAAAGCCGGTCCGGGGCGGTGCAGCTTTTGGGGGCAGAATCAGTTGCCGGCTGACTGGGACCCTTCCAAAGACAAACGCTTGACTGCGTGGGAGTCTACCCAGTATCTGATCCAGGCCCTGGACCAGAAAGGAAAAACCGGTGCAGCCGGGCTGCTGCGGCAGTTGGGTGGTGACTTTGGAGACAGGGCCCGTGACCTGGCGTACCGTCTCTACAGTATCTGCGAGCGGAAAGGTTGGGCTGCCGAAGCACTGGCATACAACAGCATTGTGCTGGCATGGCCGGAAATTACCCGACTGGCACAGGCTGAACCCGCATCAGATGATGCCAGGTATAAAGACGCAGATATTTTTCAACAGGAGTGATCCATGCAGATCAACAGTATTGAAATCAAAAACTTTCGTCTGTTTCGGCATGCGGAATTAAAAGATATGCCCCGACTGGCCGTTGTAGTGGGTGCTAACGGCTCGGGCAAATCCACCCTTTTTGATGTATTCAGTTTTCTCAAAGATGCCCTGGCCCAGAATGTTGCCGTAGCCGTCGCCAGGCGGGGAGGTTTCCGGGAACTGGTCAGCCGGGGTGAATCAGGCCCCATAAGCATCACCGTGAAATTTCGAGAAAGCGGGGGCCGGCTGGCCACCTATCAACTGGATATCGGTGAAGAATCTGGACGTCCTTTGGTGGACCGGGAGGTACTGAAATTCCGCAGGGGCCAGCACGGCCAGCCCTGGCATTTTGTGGATTTCTCCAGAGGGAAAGGGGCCGCCATCACCAATGAGTCTGCCTATGGCCAGGCCGGGGTCAAGGCTGAGCGCAAAGAATATGTTCTGGAAGATCCCGGGGTACTGGCCATCAAAGGGCTTGGTCAGTTCAAGGAGTTCCGGGTGGTTTCAGAATTTCGCAGCCTGATTGAAAACTGGCACATATCTGATTTTCACATCCGGGATGCCCGACCGAGCGTGGAGGCTGGGTATGCCGAACATCTCTCCACCCGGGGTGACAACATTGCCCAGGTGGCCCAGTATCTGTATGAAAGTCACCCTGATCAGTTCACCAAAGTTTTGGAGGCCATGAAAGAGCGGGTGCCTGGGGTAAACAAGGTGGAGGCCAAGCCGACTGAAGACGGCCGGCTGGTGCTGCGGTTCCAGGACGGCAGTTTTAAAGATCCTTTCATTGCCCGGTATGTGTCCGACGGCACCATAAAAATGTTTGCCTATCTGGTGCTGCTCTATGATCCAAAGCCGCATCCGCTGCTGGCTGTGGAAGAACCGGAAAACCAGTTATACCCTGAACTGTTGTATGAATTGATCGAAGAGTTTCGGGACTATGCCAGACGAGGCGGCCAGGTATTTGTTTCCACACACTCGCCG
Organism: Desulfotignum sp.; assembly: GCA_011389575.1. Taxonomy (GTDB): domain Bacteria; phylum Desulfobacterota; class Desulfobacteria; order Desulfobacterales; family Desulfobacteraceae; genus Desulfotignum. The sequence continues at coordinate 3,072 of JAABUB010000044.1, forward strand.
GACTTTCTCAATGGAGCGCAACTGGATGAAGTTTACTGGCTGGTTAAAAAAAATGGATTTGCCGAGGTGCGGCGGGCCTCTGAAAGTCAACTGCTGCAAAACCTGGCAGCAGAGGGAGATTTGCCCGGAGCGCTCTGGAAACAGGGTCTGTTTGAAGGGGTTGGGACAAAATGAGTCGTCTGGTGTTTCTTCTGGAAGAGCGGTCCATGAAAATTCTGCTTGAAACGTTTTTGCCGCGATTTTTTCCTGATATCTCGTTTTTGTGTGTTGCCCATGAAGGAAAACAGGATCTGGAAAAAAGTATCCCCCGGAAACTGCGGGCATGGTGTGAACCAGGTGCCCGGTTTGTGATTGTCCGGGATAATGACGGCGGGGATTGTCATGTATTGAAAAAACGGCTGAAACAGTTATGTGAAAGAAGCGGCCGGTCCGAATCACTGGTCAGGATTGCCTGCCAGGAACTTGAAGCCTGGTATATCGGAGATCCTGATGCAATGGCAGACGCGTTTGATAAAGAACAGTTGCGCGATATCGGGAAAAGAGCCAGATTCAGAAATCCGGATACCATTCAACAACCGTCCAAAGAAATGAAAAAGCTGATCCCGGCATTCCAGAAAGTGTCTGGCGCGCGCCGCATGGGACATACCCTTTCCCGGCATGGAAACCGAGCCCGCAGTTTCCAGGTATTTGTGGAAGGGATTTCGAACGAATTAACATCCATGCAGTGTGACATATAACAAACAGAGGATAGGTTCATGGCAAAAACTAATCATGGCAGGGTAGGCGAGGCTCTTGACTTGCTCAATAAAGGCTTGAAGCCTTATGTTGAACGTGAATTCAATGCTGCCTACAAAGACCAGTGGCAAGATAAGGTGCAACAGCTGATACGGGATCAAAGGGGGATCTCTGCTTGTAAAACCACCTTTTTACAGATGTGGAAATCAAAAATGGAAGAACCTGCAGAAGAGTCAGACAAACTTTTTGTTATTTCGCTGAATGCCTGGGAAAGGGACTATTGTAGATGCTCGAACCCCTTAATGGCCGGTTATCGTTCCAAAAAACTTGAGGAGATTTTCTAACGATGGGAATTAATCATCTTTTGAACAAAAAACAGTTCCCCCGGTCCAGCCGGTACGAAACGGACTGGATGCTGGACAACCAGATGGGACCCAATGCGGTATGGCTGGCAGAATGGCTGTGTGACGTCCTGGCACTGGAGCCGGGCATGCGGGTCCTGGATCTGGGGTGCGGCCGGGCCATGACCAGTATTTTTCTGGCAAAGGAATTTGGCGTACAGGTGTGGGCCACGGACCTGTGGATCACACCGGACCACAACTGGCAGCGGGCCGTCCAGGCCGGGGTTGCGGACAAGGTGTTTCCATTGCGCTCGGAAGCCCATGCACTGCCCTTTCCGGCAGGGTTTTTCGATGCCGTGGTGTCCATTGATGCCTTTCAGTATTTTGGTACCGATCTGCTGTACCTGGGATACCTGAGCCGGTTTCTTAAGCCCGGCGGGATGCTGGGGGTGGTGATGCCGGCATTGATGCAGAAGATGGGGGATGTCATACCTGAACATCTGACCCGGCCCCAGGCCAACGGCAAGATATTCTGGGAGGATGGGTGCCGCAGCTTCAAAACAGCTGACTGGTGGCATAAATTGTGGGCCGGGGACAGCAGCATTACCGATGTCCGGATGGAGATTTTGCCCGATGGCTGGCGGCTTTGGCGGGATTTTGAAACCGCCCTTGAGATGGCCGGCAAAAGCATTTTCCCGTCTGATGCACAGGCCCTGGATCTGGATCAGGGGCGGTATATCGGATTTGTCCGGGGGACGGCCCGGCGGACCCGGGTCGAATCCATGAATCTGTATGACCCTGCCATCGGTGCCCGGGTAGGAGTTGACCAGTAGTCGGACCTGGCGGATTACCGTAAATCCATGGACAGACTGCTGGCGCTGGATGCTGATATCCTGTGTGAAGGGCATTTCGGCATTTTTCAGCCAAAAGAGCGGGTGCGGCATTTTATCGAGGAACATCGGAAAAAAACCAGCCGGGATAATTCCTGAGTATCCAAATGGGTATATCAGACATGGCGAACCGGCGCACTGACTTCTGGTTGACAGATTATGCATTTTTTGTTATTTTTATGCATATGGAGGTGTGCCATGAGAACCACTTTGGATTTACCTGAAGATCTGGTGAATGAAGCGATGCGGGCAACAAATATCAAAACAAAAACAAAAGTCATAACCGTTGCCTTAGAAGACCTTGTGAGGAAATCAAAAATTTCCGCCTTGAAAAAATTCAAAGGCAAGGTTGCGTTGGACATGGATCTTGATATCCTGAGAAATCGTAAATGAGGGTACTGATCGATTCTTCAGTCTGGATAGATTATTTCAGATCCGGAAATCAGACAGATGAACTGGACCATCTGATTGACAGCAATCTCGTTTTTGTCAATGATCTGATCCTGACCGAATTGATCCCTTTTCTCAGACTTCAGAACCAGACAGCCCTGATTGACATCATCAATGAAGTGGGCAGGCTGCCAATGTCCATAGACTGGCAACAAATTCAGTCATTTCAGTTTATCTGCCTGAAAAACGGCATTAACGGGATCGGTATTCCAGATCTGATCATTGTTCAAAATGCCATTCAAAACAACAGCGTGATCTTTTCATTGGATAAGCATTTTAAACTGATGCAGGACAGCTTGAATTTCAAACTGTATTGAATCACCATTATATCACCGGGACCGGTCCCGGGGATATCAGGGATATTTTAACCGGCAGGGCCGCTATCCAGCCCGGTCGGCCAGCACTTTCAGCTGATCGGTGAGCAGCCCTTTGAACCGGTCAAGGGTGATGGGATATGCCTGCATGGGAATGCCCATCCAGTCGCAGTATTCAAGAAACTCCTCGGGGTGTTCGGCCATATACTGGTCCAGGTAGCCGATCCCGTCCAGCACAATGGCTCCGCCGGTATGGCGCGGGAAATTTTCATTGGCGATCCCTTTGTCCCATCCCTTGAACACCTGGGTCCGGTATTTGACCCACCCGGGTGTCATGAACCAGACCAGCTCACCGCCGGCCATCTCTTGTCTGATCTGTTCCATTTCCTGTTCGCTGGCCAGCATGTTCATGCAGTGGGTCGCTTCCACCCGGGTGACTTCCAGCCCCTGTTCGGAAATGATGGTCTGCATCAGGCGGGTGGGATCGTCCGCATTGACATAGCAGTATTTGCCGCCGTAAACGACAATGACCTTGTCGGCCCTGTCTTTTGCCTTTTTGATGAATCGGATCAGCTGCCGTTCCAGTTCATGGATATCCTGGTGAAGGCCGGGGGTGGTGTAAAACAGGTGGGGGGTGTCCAGAAATCCCTGGTCCCTGAGGTGGTTAAGTTCCGGGCGCATGGTGCCGCAGGCCACAATGGCGGTATTTTCAAAAGACAATTTTTCCATTTTATCTCTCCTTTCCTGTGAAATCAGGTTGTGTTACCCGGGCCGGTGGCGTTACGGTAACGCCACCTGCAGGCCAATCGTTGCCGGTAACGGGTTTGGTGCCGGCCGAATCTGTATCGTCCCTGGATGCGGTTAACGCAACGCTTTTTCCAGCACTGCTTTCAATTCATCTGCCTGCAGGCTCTGCCGGCAGGGAGCAGGGAATATACTGGAACCCCTTTTTTTCAGCAGTTTGCGTGCGGCTTTGTCGCACTGCCGCTCATGGAAACCGGCTTCCTTCAGACCGATGGGCATATCGATCAGGGCGGTATCGGTGCTGTTCACCAGGCCGGTAAGTGCATCAATGGTTTCAAGAATGCCGAATCCATAGGCCTGGCCGTCATCCAGCCAGATATAAAACCAGCCGCCTTTGCATCCGTCAATGCCAATATATTTCAATTTCCGGCAAATCTTTTCTATTGCGGCGGAAACTGTTCGAGTATGGCTTCCACCAGCCGTCTGACCATTTCCGAGGTCTTTTGAGGGGTGGGGTGAGAAGCAATTTCTTCTGATCCCATGCCCCGCCACAAAAGTGTGTCAGACCCGGCATCATACACATCAATGGCCAGCATGCCGACATCATATTCATACCCTTTCGGTGCTGACATGATGTTAACGCCGCCATAGCGGTAATATGGGCCGTAGCCGAAGCCAAACCCTGTGGTATACGGTTCTGAATGGATGCTGGTCTTTATGGAATATTCGTAGTCCACCAGAAAATCAGGATTGCTTTTCCGGGCATACCCTTTTTCCTTCAATACCCTGTCTATGTTCTCGCGAAACCGCTTGTGCAGCAAGGGATTGTTCTCTCTGATATCATCACTTTTTTTATTCAACAAGGATTTCCAGGCATAGGTTTGCATATCTGGAAACTGCATCTGGGTATCGTAATCCTGACTTACCTGAATGCCGGAACAGCCTGCCGCCATCAACAGCAGCAGCAACAGCAGCACCAAACCCGTTATCGGTTGTGTCTTCATATCATCTCCTTTAATAAAGGGATCGTTTCTTAAAATTTTTTTTATAATCATCGCATATTGATCACGATTTCGCAATGCAAAGTCCATGATTTATGATACTGTGCGTATGAAAACTATCCCGAGGCCAGGCAGGAATGCAGTGCCGATCTATTTTTTTGAACTTTCCTGAAAAACACTGGCTGATCCAAACCAAAACCGTCACCGGCATCCACAGCCTTTGACTTATTGGCCTGCATTCGATATAAGAACCCTCAGGCAACAGAATCCCGGATGGATTGCCAGGAATTTCACGGGATCTGTTTGCAGACAAGCAAAATTTTTCAGGAGACAGACAACATGAAGGAAATTGACCGTTTCCATGCGGCTGTGAACGATAGCCGGGCCACGGCTTTAAACATTCACAGGGCCGGCCGGAAAACAATTGGATACCTGTGCTCCTATGCCCCTGAAGAGATCATCCATGCTGCAGGATTTCATCCCATGCGGCTGTTTTCCTCCAAACACGAGATTATCCTGGCGGAAAACCATCTCCAGTCCTATTGCTGTTCTCTTGTGCGGGGGATTCTGGAAGACAGTCTGGCAGGCCGGCTGGATTTTCTGGACGGCACGGTTTTTCCCCATACCTGTGATTCCATGCAACGCTTAAGTGATATCTGGCGCATGAATGGAAAATACCGGTTTTTTGTCGACCTGGTCCTGCCGGCCAAACTCAATACAAAAAGCGCAGCCATCTATATGGAAAAAGTGCTGGCCCGCTTTAAAGAAGATCTTGAGGCAGCTTCCGGGAAAAAAATTACCGACACTGATCTGTCAGACGCAATTGTTCTGTGCAACCGGATCCGCAAACATCTGTTCTTTGTTTATGAATGGAATTTCCGGCATCCCGGAGTCATCCGGGGCGCTGATCTGTATGCCCTGGTAAAAGGCGCCATGATCATGGACAAAAAAGAGGCAGCCGACCTTCTGGCCGGTGTGGTGTCATCTCTTGAACAATCAGCACCCCCGGCCGGTAAAGCCAAACGGCTGATCCTTTCCGGTTCCGTCTGTGACACCCCGGATATTTTTGACGCTGTTGAGAAAGCCGGCGGTGCCATTGTGGGAGATGATCTTTGCACTGGCCGGCGCTGGTTTGACGGCCTTGTGGCAGAAGATGCTCCTCCTTTGTCCGGCATTGCCCAACGCTACGGGAACCGGATGACCTGTCCGGCAAAACATGCAGGGCTTACTGCCCGGGCTGACACCCTTGTTTCCCTTGTCCGGGAGCACAAGGCAGACGGCGTGGCTTTTCTTTTGCTCAAATTCTGCGATCCCCATGCATTTGATTATCCGTATCTCAAGCAAGCGCTTGATAAACAGGGGATCAAAAGTATGGCCTTTGAAATGGATGACCAGCAGAGCAGCCACGGCCAGTTCTCAACCCGGATGGAAACATTTATTCACATGCTGTAATAAAGGATGTTCCTATGTCTGAAAAGCCCGTTGATAAAACAAAAATCAGATCTGCCAAAAAAATGCGGGATCTTATGACCACCTATTATCTGGATGCCTTGAGCGCTCAACAGAACAATAAACAAGTGGCCTGGATCACATCGGGCGGTCCTGTGGAACCTCTGGTGGCCATGGATATCATCCCGGTTTACCCGGAAAATCACGGGGCCATGATCGGTTCAGCCAAAATGGGAGAAGACCTGTGTGGTAAAGCAGAAGACATGGGCTACAGTTCGGATCTGTGCTCCTATGCCAGGACTGATATCGCCTGCTCCGTGGTGAAGGGCGGACCCATCGGCGGGCTGCCTAAGCCTGACATGCTTATCTGCTGCAACAATATCTGCGGCACGGTGTTGAAATGGTATGAAGTCCAGGCACGGTTTTACAATGTGCCATTGTTTATTCTGGATACTCCCGTCTGTCATACCGGATATTCGCCGGAAATTGCAGAATATGTCAGAACCCAGGTGGATGAATATATTGTGTTTCTTGAAAACATGACCAAAAGAAAACTGGACCATGACAAAATGACACAAGTGGGAAAACTGTCCTTTGAAGCCCAGCATCTGTGGCAGAAGGTCCTTAATACAACTGCCCATAAACCCTCGCCCATGTCTGCATTTGATGCTTTTTTCTTTCTTGCCCTTATTGTGACCCTGCGGGGCACGCGCACAGTGGTCGACTTTTACAAAGAACTGATCGCAGAAATGGAACAGCGGATCACAGAGGGCATCAGTGTTGTCCCCAATGAAAAATACAGACTTTTATGGGACAACCTGCCGGTCTGGTACCAGCTTAAGTGGCTGTCTTCCAAATTTTCTCAGCACAATGCCTGTCTTGTGGCAGATACTTATACTTCTGCCTGGTGCGGGGCCATCAAATATATTGATGAGAATAATTTTCTGGATTCCATTGGCCAGGCCTATACACGGATTTATCTCAACATCGGTGTGGATCAGATGGCCCAAGAGGTGCTGGACATGATCCGGTTTTATGATGTAAACGGATTGGTCATGCACTCCAATCGATCCTGCAAACCCTATTCTTTCGGCCAGATGGACATCATGAACATCGTCAGAAAAAAAACCGGCATTCCGGTTCTCATGATTGAAGCGGATATGGTGGATCCCAGAAGCTTTTCACAGTCTCAGGTGGAGAATAGGATTGATGCGTTCATGGAAATCATCAAACAAAGGGAGAAATAAAAGGCCATATGATTTATGCAGGCATTGATATCGGTTCCATTACTGCCAAGGCAGCGCTGATAAAAGATGACCATCTTCTGGATACCATTGTTATACCCACGGGGTACCATCACCTGAATGCAGGTATCCGGGTGTTTGACACCCTGCTGCAGCAAGCCGGCCTGGACCGCCAAGATATCAGTGCTGTCGTATCAACAGGCTATGGCCGTGCCAGTATCGATTTTGCCGACAAGGCCATGACCGAGATCCTCTGTCACGGGGCCGGGGCCCATTTTCTGCACCCCGGTATAAGGGGCATCATTGATGTGGGGGGCCAGGACAGCAAGGCTGTTCTGCTGGATGACCAGGGCCGGGTGGAAAATTTTGCCATGAATGACAAATGTGCGGCAGGCACGGGAAGATTTCTGGAAGTCATGGCCCGTGCCCTGGAAGTTGAGTTGGACCAGATGGGAAAAGTGGGCCTGCAGGCAGACAACCCGTCAAAAATCAGCAGCATCTGCACTGTTTTTGCCGAATCCGAGGTTATTTCCATGATTGCCCGGCAGGAAAAAAGAGAAAATATTATTGCCGGGATCCATGATGCAGCCGCTGCCCGGGTGGCTATCCTGGCCGCCAAAATCAGGATCAGGGGGCCAATCATGATGACCGGGGGGGTGGCAAAAAATTCAGGCATGGCAGCGGCCCTTGAAGAACGATTGAAAATGCCCCTGGTCATTGGATCCCTGTCCCAGGAGACCGGGGCAATAGGGGCTGCTGTACTGGCATCCGGATTACAGCTATGACCGGGACCCGGAACAGGTGATTGTACAGGTCAAAAAACCTTGTGTGCAAAAATGCTGATACGGGCATGGCGGTGGTTTCCGAGAACCGGACCCCACATACCCGGATCTATTGTCAGGTTTCAAGCACTTGCGCTTTTTGCCTGTTACTTTTCCAAAGCCTCCAGGGCCTTCAGGGTATGCTCCGGTTCAACCCTGTCAGTATGATCCGCACTGACAATAGCATATTGAATGATGCCCTCCCGGTCTATGATATAACGGCATACCAGGGGCAGTCTCCAAGGATCACCGCTGTTGTATTCTGCCAGATCGATACCCAGCTGCAGGTAAGCCTGCTTGAGTTCTTCGGTAAAACTATAGACGAGCCCGTATTTTTCACCTACCCTGTTTCCAGGGTCGCTCAAAATCTCCATGCTAAGCCCTTTTTCTTCCTTAAAGCTTCGGGAATGCTCCTTTGTCTGGGGAGAAATCATCAAAAGGGTGGCTCCCAGAGAGGTGAATTTTGAATGAGCCTCCTGCAGAGCTTCCAGCTCCAGGTTGCAGAACGGTCACCACCTTCCTCTATAAAATCCCAGAACAACCGGGCCCGATGAAAGGATATTATGGAGATTTGCGTCATTTCCGCGGGTATCTTCCAGTGTGAAATCCGGGGCTTTATCGCCTTTGGTCCGTACCTTGTCCATAATTTTTGGATCCTGCAGCTTCTTTATGGAGCGGTTCATAACCTCCTGGACTTCGTCCGGCGCTGAAGACTGGAATTCCGCTTTTTTTTCTTTAATTTTCTGTGTTAAATCCATGAACTAACTCCTTGCGGATCTGCATCCTGTTCTGATGTTTGTGTTATTCAGATTTTGTTTTACCGAATGCTGTTTTGCCGTGACTGCCTTTCGGCGCTGTTCTGTCAACCCCGATTCCCGGCGGATTTTACAACGTATTCAAATAATCTATAATGGCTTCTTGCTGCGCTTTGGTCAGCTTGTCCTTGAACACGGGCATATTCTCATAAGGGTCAATAAGCTGGCGCCGCACGTTTTCTCTGGTTACCGGCCGGCCGCTTTCAGGAAGTTTCTCCCGGTTGAAAAGGCCTTTCAATCCCGGTCCTACCTTTGTCTCCCGGCTGTCTGTAAAATGGCACTGGGTGCAGCCCTTTTTTTGAAAAAGGTCGGCGCCTGCTGTTGAATGTGGTTCACCCGTCACCCAGGCGCGAATCCCGGCCAGTACAATAATGGCGGCAGCAATGAAGCACAGGGTAGCACTTGTGGCATATTTGAGTTGGACTTTGCGCATGGCGTATTTCTCCTGTTCTTAAAAAGCATTCAATCCAGGAATGAAAAAATTTCCACCCGGATCTGCCGGTGTGAGACGGCCAGTTCATCCAGGGCGGACATCACTGCAGCGATCAAAGGCGGCGGTCCGCACACATAAAAGGTCTTGCCGGAAAGGTCCTCGCCGCAGTGACGGATGATTTTTTCTCTGTCAATGTATCCGCTTTCCCCGTCCCAGTTCTCATTTGGGTCTGACAGCACGTCCACAACCTTCAGATCAGGATGCCCGCCGGCTTCGATCTCCTTGATCTCCTGGTGGAACACAGCCTGATCAGTATCGGGGTTACCGTAAAGCAGCACCACAGAATGGTCGGCCTGTACATCCCGCATATGCCGGAGCATGCTCATCAACGGGGTGATGCCGATCCCGCCGGCCAGAAACACCAGATCCTTTTCTTCCGGGTGCAGGGTAGAGGTAAACCGTCCGAACGGTGCGTGCACAGCGGCCGTGTCTCCGGGGCGGGTCTCCTTGATGGTGGCGGTAAAGTCACCAAGCGCCTTAATGGTCGAGGTGACGAAATTTTTTTCAGCAGGGCTTGATGAGATCGTCCAGTGGTGTTCTTCCACCGGCAGATTGCGCCCCCGAAAAAACGTGATGAACTGGAACTGACCGGGCAGATATTCGAAAACCTTTTTTTCCTGCGGCGGTTTCAGTTTCACCGTCCATACATCGGAAGTTTCCTGCTGCACATCAATAACCTGCCAGAGATTTTTCTGCAGCTGCCGCGGCCGGATAACGCGGTGCCAGACAAATACCAGTACGGCAGTGACAAAGAAAACAATCCACAAACCCTGGATAAAAGGATGCTGAAGATCATGGCCCACAGTGATGGAATGGATAAATGCGAAAACGATAATCACCGGTCCGAGAATATCATGTACGAACCGCCATTTTTCAAACTTCAGATGCAGTTTTCGCTGATACCAGCTTACACCGACATTGACCAGAACCAGCAGCAGTGTGATCTTCCCCAGCCAGATATACCATGGCTGGTCCAGTGAAAGCAGCAAATCAAGACTTCCGGAGCCTGCAGCGAGCAGCACCGGATGCAAAAGCAGCAGCACCGCTGCAGCCATTGCCATGTATTTGTGGAACCGCAGCAAGATATCCAGGCCGAAAGGATGAGAGATCCATTTGAACCTGGCCGCCAGAAGGCCCTGCAGCAAAATAATCATAACTGCTGCCAGCGCAGCATTCCGCCCCAGCTCGGAAACAAAGCCGTGGGTGGTAGCGCCAAGAGCGGTTACCAGGACGGCCGGAAGAATGACAATAAGGGGGTATAACAGTATGCGCGATAATGGACTGAACATCATGCCTCCTTAGCTCGGGTATATGTGATATCCAAAATCATTTCACTCCTTGCTGCCGGGCTGTTTTTCGGGGTAATCAGCTCTTTGATGCTGCGCTTCATAAACTCCCGGCCTGGCCGTTTTTCCCGTGTCCGGGTTCAGGTTTTTGTGATTTTGTGTTCCTGAAGTTACGTGTTATCAACATACAGTAACGAACCGCAACTTTTCCATAAGGCAAAACATGTAAATTGGAAAATATTGTTCTGTAGATCGGAAATACCGGGTGATTCCCACCGGATCAAAGGAATATGTAAAAACAAGGATGATATTCGGCTTTTGGCTGCCAGACAAATGAAATTGTGGCCGGGTTTAGGCAGTTTGCCAAGGTGTTATTTGATAAATTGTTCACAATCAATAATTTTTTGAGAAAATGAACGGGACCGTTTTTTTAGGTGCAGAAAAGGAAACCGGAGCCTGAAGACAAACGGCTCCGGTTTATGGAATAGACTTGATCTTATTGTTTTCTGTCGAACACTTCTGCCGGTCTGGTGGTATCTCCTGTGGCATTGGGAAAATCCGGGGCTTTGTAGGCTTTTTTGTTGTGCTCAATGAGTTCGCGGCCTTCTTTCATGAACAGGTTGTAGCGTTTTTTACATTCATAAAATCCGTGCCACCAGGTATAATCCGGAGCCATCATGGCCGCTCCCATCCTGGCCCGGCGGCCTTCGTGATGCCAGAGTTCATAAAATTCCACTTCCAGGGCTTCATCAAAAAATCGGGTGTCGTCCAGAAGGCCTTTGTCATACAGCTCATCCAGCAGAGCTTTGGCCGGTGTATAGTACACGGTATTATACTCTTCGATCGCTTGATCCAGTTTTATATAATGATCGTTCACCCATTTGTTCCCGTGGCACTGGGTGCAGACTTCTTTCATTTTGTTTCTTTCCACTTCCCAGTTTGTTTTGGCCGGGAATGCGGCAAAATCTTCGGGCCGGACCGTGAGCGGGGCCTGCAGTTCCCAGGAAAGACGTTCGGTCACATCATGGGAGGTTTTAACTGTTCCTGAACCCGACATATGGCAGGACGCGCATGTGGGCGCTCTGAAATCAACACCCGGAGACCAGGTGCCAGGGGCTGAAGTCCAGTTGTATTCATCTCCGAAGGCCTTGTAAATATCACCGTGTTTGGATTCCATGTAGATTTCAATCTGGGGATGGTCCGGCCCCAGATGGCACTGGCCGCAGGCTTCCGGCTTTCTGGCTTCCATAAGAGAAAACCGGTGACGGGTATGGCAGCTGGTGCAGCTGCCCAGACTGCCGTCCAGATTCACGCGTCCCACACCGACATTGGGCCAGGTGTCTGAGCTCAACTCGCCATCTTCTGTTTTCAGAACCGTTCCATGACAGTAAAAACAACCTGTTGTACGCTCCATATCACTGTTCATGCCATCTTTGAGCCATGAATCAATTTTCCAGATAATTTCAATGGTATTGGCATGTTTGCTTTTTGCGTATTGTCTGGCTTCATCCGGATGACACCGGGAACAGTCTTTGGGGGTTACCACCCCGGCAACCGGGACCTTGTATTCCGGCCGCCCGTATTTTGAATCGGATTTTTCATACTGTTTGTAGTGGGACTGGCTGACATCCGGATCAAATTCTTCGGCAAGGTGGCAGTCAATGCAGGTGATGTTGGCATTGGCATGCCGGCTGTTGGCCCAGTCTACAAATATGCCGGGGTGTTCCTGCTTATGGCACTGGATACATGCAATCCCTTCTTCAGAAATGCTGCGTTCAATCCGGAATTCCTTTTCCTTGATCATGGAATTCTGAGACTGGCAAAATCCCGCAGTGACAACAACCAGGCTGAAAAAAACCGACAGCCCTGATACCTGCATCAATCGTTTCATTTTATGCCTCCCTTTTTCTTGGTATATTTGGTATTAAAATCTTTGAAACTGATTGTAATTATATATCGGTGTTGGGTTGTGAACCAGGTCCCGATGGCAGTCCACGCATTTTTTTTCCCTGCCGGGCAAAGCATGTAAAACACTGCGATGCGCCAGCATGGCCCCCCGCTTGTCCGGAATATACATCAGGTTCCGGTGGCACTTCATGCACTGATAATTTTTAATTGATTCATACGCTGCCTCGCGCTGTTCAGCATGGTCGTATTCATCCATGGTGAAATGCGCAATAATATCTTTGACGCCGTGCAGGGTTTTCATATAAAAAAAGTTGACCGTATCATGTGGTGCCGGCAGATGGCAGTCCATGCAGTCCGCCACAAATCCCTGGGCATTGTTGACGTGGGTGGAGGTTTTCCAGGTGTTGAAGGCAAACTGGATTTCATGACAGGAGGCACAGAATTCAGGCGTGGACGTCCGGACCATGGTGTAATAGGTCATGCTGAAGACGGGAAATCCCAGAAAAATGCCGAGAATAACAAAAAAAACGGGTTTTGACGTACGTTTCATATAACTACGTCCTCATTGCTATGGGGAAAGGTTAATAAACGACGTGCAAGGTGAGCAGTGTGAATCTATCACCTTGAAACCAACAAAAGAATTTTTTGAAAAAGAGCAACGTAAAATATTATCAAGTATAAAGAAAATTGATATGGTGTCAAGTGCCTGGTTGCATTTACAACAATTCCCGGTGAACAGAGAAATGATGACCCCATACCCCTCCCCTGCATGTTCACTGTCTGCTTCTGTTACATTCTCTTTTTGTTGCGGGTGTGGAAATATAATACAGGAATAAGTACAAGTGTTAACAGTGTGGAGATAAGCACGCCACTGGCCAGGGTCAGGCCCAGAGGTTTTAATGAGGGTTCGAACACCAGCACGCCGCTGCCGAACATCACTGTGGCAGCTGTCAGGACAATTGGTCGGGTGCGTTGAATGCCGGCCTGAAGCACAGCCTCTTTCAAGTCCATTCCCTCTTTTTCCCGCAGTTTTATGAAATCCACCAGCAGTATGGAATTGCGGGCGACAATTCCCGCCAAAGCGATAATGCCAAGAACGCCGGTTCCCGCAATGTTAAGACCCAAAAGCCAGTGTGCCGGTATCACACCGATAAATATCAGCGGAATCGGGAGCATGATTAAAAACGGCAGGGTATAGGAACTGAACCAGCCGGCCAGCAGCAGGTAGATAAGCAGCATAACCACGGCACCGGCAGTGCCCAGATCCCGGTAGACATTACGCGTCATTTCCCATTCACCGGACCAGTAAAGCCGGGGATGGGCCGTATTCACGGGCGGAGAAAGCCAGCAAACGGCACTCGGTTCACTGCCCGCTTCTGTGGTAAGTTTTTTGCCGACTGCCAGCTGAACTGTCAAGGGCTGTACAACGGACCGGTCCAGATCCGCCACCACTGTGGTTACAGGCAGCATATTCCGCCGATACCGAACCTGATTTCCCGGTTGCCGCTTAAAATCCACCAGATCCTCCAGTGGCACAGGATGACCTTTTATGCCGGGAACGTAGATTGCTTTGAGGGCCTGCGCATTGTCACGCAGAGATTTGTCCAGCCGCAGAATTACCGGCACCGGATCCCGCGAGGAGGGAACCGCCCAATTTGTGACAATACGGCCGGTTACTGCCAGAAGCAGTGTGCGCGTCACCTCCGCAGGAATCACCCCCCGGGTGGCAGCCCGCTGCGGGTCGACCCATAAATTGAGAAGATGCAAAGGATTTTCCGGAATTTGTTCGGTGGTCACCACTCCTGGTTGACTGGTCAGTAAGTGTTCAATCCGGTCTGCCATTTGCTGACGGGCATCGGCATTCGGTCCATAAATTTCAGCAGTGATATCTCTGTCACTGGACGGCCCGGAAGGAATGCGGCCGATGTATCCTTTGGCATTGTAAGGGGCCAGCCAATCTTTTAACTGATGAAGCACCTCCCGGCTGACCTCATAACTGAGCCGGTCACGCGCCTGTTTGGGCACCATCTCCACATGCACACTGGCACGGTGGGGCGGTAATTGTTCGGGAATCGGTATACCTGCGGGCGGATAGATAAACGGCGCTGTTGTTCCGGCATACACGGTCAAAGATTTTACTTCCGAAAGTTTGCGAAGTTCCCGGCTGACAGCTGAGGTCGCAGTAAGGGTTTCAGTCAGGGTAGCCCCGGCAGGCAGCTCCACCTCCACCACAAAAACCTGACGATTGAGCAGGGGGGTCAATCCGACCTGTACCCAGCGCAAACCCACCAGAGAAAAACTCGCCACAAGCAATAGTAACAGGCCCAGATATAAAATCCAGCGCAGGATTGCGTGGGTCATCAGCAGATTCATTACGGCCCGGTAGATGCGATAAGGTTTTTTTTTTGCCTGCTTTGCTTCCTGGGCGCCTTTGTCAGATGAATGCTTTGGACCAACAGAAGTATCTACCTTCAGCAGTCTTAAACCAAAGTAGGGTGTAATGGTGAGGGCAACCAGCAGAGAGAACATCACAGCTGCAGACGTACCTACCGGTATGGCCCGGATATATTGGCCCATTTCGCCGGTGATATAGGCGGTGGGAAGAAGGGTTGCCACCACAAGCAGATCTGCCAGAATGGTGGGATTACCCACTTCGTTTACCGCAGTAACGGTGAGGTCCCGGCTTTTTTTACCGGCTTTGCGAAACTGCCGGGTGACGTTTTCCAGCATTACCACGGCATCGTCGGAAAGGATTCCGATAGCCAGAATCATTGCAGCAATGGAGACCGGGTTAAGGGTAAACCCCACTTGATTGTAGATAAAAGGAACGATTGCAAGCGACGCCGGCATCATCATGGCAATAATTACGGCGGCCCGAAAGCCCAGTCCGAGCCATATGATACCCACCACTATCAGGGTGCCGGACAGCAGTTGGCTCAGTACGTTATAGACCCGTTCCGTCGCTTCTTTTCCCGCATCATAGCTGACCGCAAAGTTCATGGGGGCCGGAACCAGCTCGGATTTTATCTCTGTCATCCGCTGACGGAGACGGCGCGTCACATCGCTGACATTGTTGCCGGCAAGTGTGGTCACTGCGATAGTGACTGCGGGAAAGGCTGCTGACTGCCCCTGCTGCCAGTTCAGGACCGCCTGGTTCCGGTGCACTGTGCCGTCACGGATATCTGCCACATCTTCAAGATATACCGGACCTGCAGATCCACGGCCCACTGGAATGCGCGCCAGTTTTTTGCGAGTGCTGATATCGGTTCCCGCCTGTATGGCTGCCACGGGTGCGCTTTCTAAAAACCCAACCGGAATCTGCCGGCTGGCGCCGGCAATGGCTTCAGCCATCTGGTTCAAGGATATGCCGTGAACAGCCAGTTCCTGGAGCCTGGGCAATACTTCAATGGCCTGTTCATCTCCTCCATGGCGCGTAATGCTGCGCACACCAGGTACGGATTCCAGGCGGGTGCAGATCTCCCCGGCAACCTGTTCCAGTTGCCGGGGAGAATGGGTTTTGCTGCTCAGGGTTGCCATGAACATGACCAGCCGTTCTTCTCCAAAGGTTTCAATGCGGGGCGGACCGGCAGCAATCGGCAGATGATCCGCATGGACATTGAATAATTCTTCAAGTTCGGCAAAAGCGTTGGCTTTAACGGTTCCGGGTTCAAATTCCACAGTCAGAAGGGCGGCGTGGTCCGTGCTGCTGCTGTGTATTTTTGTCACCGATGATAATTGTTGAATCCATGTGCCGGCACGCCGGGCCAGCTGATCATCCACTCGTTCCGCACCCCCGCCGGGCCAGGGTATCATGACCATGGCAGTGGGGACATCGATATCGGGCCGATCTTCCCGGGGGGTAACCAGCAGGCTGTATCCGCCCAGAAGAAAACATGCAATGATAAACAGAGGAACCAGAGGAGAATCCAGAAGCCGGTTTGCAATACGTCCGGCCACGCCGAGCTGGGCCATCAGAAAGATTTCCCATCCGGCCGAACCTGTTGACCGTCCTGTAAATCCGCAGAAGGATGCAACACAACAAATTCTCCTGGATCCAAACCCTGAGAGACCGGAATAAAGTCGTTTTCGCCAAAATTTTGGGCAGCAAGGCGAATCCAGCGCAGATAAACCAAATTTTTGTTCTGCTTTTGTTCAACAACCAATACCCCGGTGAGCTGGCCCCGGCGAATCAGCGCTGCTCTGGGTAATGTCACAAGGCCTTTTTGTCCGGTTTCATTCAGCAGTACAGTAACCACCTGTCCGGGCTGAATCGTGTCCGGCGGATTTTCCAGTGAAAGGCGCAGTACCTGACCGGCAGAAGCATTTTCCATAGCCGGTAAAATTGCCACATATCTGGCCTGCAGCGGTCTGCTCATTGAGGGATCGCTTACTGACAGCATATCCTGCGGAGTTATCTGATCAGCTGCCTCTGATGGAATGGGAACATCGATCTGCAGTGTTGTGCGGTCTTCCAGAATCAATACAGGTCGTCCCGGACCGGTGAATGAACCTTCGTCCATAACCACTTCGCTCACCATGCCGGTAAAAGGGGCGGTAATATGTGCATAGCTGCGGTTAACCTGCTGAACTTTTAACTCGGCCCGAATTTTTTCTACATTTGCCACGGATTTTTGCTGTTTCACCTTGGCCAGTTCCAGGCGGTTACGGGCTATCAGATCTTCTCCGTAGAGCCTTTTTAGGCGGTTGACATCCCGCAATGCCTTGGCAGCAGAGGCCTCTGCCGCTTTGAGTTGTGCTTTTGTTCCTGCAATAGCAGCTTCTACATCCCGGGATTCGATGTGGGCCAATAGAGCGCCGGAACTCACGTGATCCCCGGCTGCAACCTTGATTGACTTGATCGTTCCATTTGTGCGGGTGCTGAGCACAGCTCGGCGCCCCGGGCTTACCACGCCGGGAAAATGGCGGGTTACTGCTTTTTGCCAGGGTTTGATTTTTGCCACTTTCACGGTGACGGGTTCCTTATTGCCAGGATCAGCTGCGGTTTCAGGGTCCCGGGATTCAGAACAACCGGTCAGCACCAGAATGGCAACCAGTGAACAATAAAAAATATTGAGAGATTTGTGGTCAATGATTCTCATCGAATTTCTTCCGGCAGGACCGTTAATGGATCCTTTCCATAACGCAGGCAATAGTTCATGGATGCCAGTAAAGCCTTATAGTGATAGCGGGTGTATTCAAGCCTCCGCTGAAACAGGCTGGCCTGGGTGGCGAGCAGATCGGTCATGTTTCCCAAACCCTCCTCGTATCGCCTGTGTGCCAGTTTCAGTGCATCTTGAGCAGCTTCCAATGCATCGACCGAAGCCTGCCAGGCAGACCAGGCTGCCCGCCATTCACTGATGGCCAATTCCTGCTCTTTTTTTACTGTGCGCCGGGTATGTTCCACCCCGATCCGGGCCAGGGTTTTCCGGGCCCGGGCCTCGGCTATTTCTCCCTTACGTGCCAAACCGTCAAACAGGGACCATTGCAGATTAAGTGCCACAAGCCAGCCGTCGGCATACATGTCAAAGGGCTCATCTCCGTCAAACCATTGTTGCCGGGCCAGCAGATTGATTCTGGGCAGCCTTCGTGCCTTGGCCTTGTCCAGACCTGCGGCTGCGGCTTCCTGTTCTGCTTCCCGGGCCTTCAGATCACTGCGTTTTTTTGATGGCATCTGTTCCGTTAGAGGCGGTACAGGCACAGGCAAATCACTGGTTAAAATAAAATGTTCCTCAGGCGGCAGATCCAGCAATACCGCAAAATTTATCCTGGCCTTGCGCACTTCAGCTTCCGCAGTTTTCACCCGGGCTGTGCCTGCTGCCACTTCCGCCTGGGCCCTCACAACATCCAGTTTTGCAACCAGACCCTCCTGATATGCGCCATCTGCCATATCCTGTGCCTGCTGTGCAGCTTCCAGCGCCATACGGGTTGCACGTTCATCAGCCTGACGTACGGCAACAGCATAATAGGACCCGGCCACCTGAAACCGCATCAGTTGTTCTCCCCACTGGTATGCCAGACGGCGGGCCTGAACCGCTTTATTGGCCTGTTCACGCGCTTTTAAGGCATCGGCATTGAATACTGGCTGTATCACCTGAATTCCCCTGATCATCCCATCAACCGGACCAAAATCCCGGTAGCCGAGACGTGGCGGAAGGATAGACAACGGAACCGGAATGTCATTGATCAAAGAAGAATCCGCCCGCAGCAAGGTGGCATCAAGGGAAATTTTGGGGAGAAATGCCTGAGCGGAACGCTGAAAACTTGCGGTTGCAAGCGTATGTTCTGCATCCAGAATCTGCAGCTCTGTGGCATTTTTTTCAGCCAGATCAAGGGCTTGTTCAAGCGTCAGTTCTTTGGCCTGAGCAGAAGAAATCAAAAAAAATGAAACTATCATCCAGACAGCTTTCAAAACCTATTTCCTTTTCTTTATCGTGAATCGGAACCTGAGATCACATTCCGGCATTATTTATGCCGGTCTTCCAGCAGTTTTGTTCCAAACCTGGCTTCTATGGCCAGGCGGTCCCGGTTTTTCTGAATGTCAGACTGCTGCTGGATGATTTTTATTTTTGTTTTGTAGGATAAAAATGCCTTGATGATAAAATAAATGCCGCCGAGCAGGACCATACCCAACAGCACCCACTTGAGCTGGGAAATAGTCTGATAGCTGATTTTACCGATGTATACCAGCAGATCGGGCACCATCCAGTATAGGAAAGCAGTAATAATGATTGTGGCACCCAGGGAATATATGTTCAACCGTCCCAGGGTGGAAAAAAGTTTTTCAAATTTTGTTTCTTCAAAATCAAATTCCGGGTTATCTCTGTTCCCGGATTCCGGCTGGCTTTTTTTCAGATGAAACACATCCTCATACACCCTTATAACAAATACGACAAACAGTATCAACGCTAAGGGTATGCATATGGATAAAGCGATCCAGGTTCTTGTGGGAAATTTGTTGTCAACAAGCACACGGGTGACAACAAACCCCTCATCCTTAAAATTTTTTATCCCGTATATATGCTTGAATTCAGCCAGCGCATCAGCACTGTAAATATCTTCATACACAATGGCGCTGTCCTGGCCATATACTTTGACAAGGGTCTGGTTGGCGGCGGAAACCACACAGATCATCAAGATACCGAATTCCACCATGGCAAAGATGAATATAATAGAAAATAACCCCGGAACCCGTTTTTCAATCAGTTTTTTCAACCGTTGTTCACTCATGGAACTTCCTTGTTTTCCGGCTGCTCTCAAGGGCCTGGCGCAACCGTATTCCACACCGTTAAAAAAACTATTTTCCCATATTTTTATTTTCTTTTAAAGATAAATTTTCCCATCTTGTGTTTATTTCGTGGCGGGCTGCTGACACAATTGTCCGGGATCAGCCGAACCGTCCGGTGATGTAATCCTGGGTCAGCTGGTGCAGGGGGTTGAGGAAGATCTGTTCGGTGGGGCCGATTTCAATGAGATCTCCCAGGTGGAAATAGGCGGTCCGCTGGGATACCCGGGAAGCCTGCTGCATGGAATGGGTGACAATGGCAATGGAGTAATCCCGGCGCAGTTCATCGATCAGTTCTTCAATGATGGCCGTGGCAATGGGATCCAGTGCGGAACAGGGCTCATCCATGAGAATCACTTCCGGGTCGACGGCAATGGTTCTGGCGATGCACAGACGCTGCTGCTGGCCCCCGGACAGGCCGGTGCCGGGCTGATCCAGCCGATCCTTGACCTCGTTCCACAACCCGGCCCGTACCAAAGATTTTTCCACCAGATCTTCTGCTTCGCTCCGGTTGGTGACAAGTCCGTGGATTCTGGGGCCATAGGCCACATTATCAAAAATGGATTTGGGAAAGGGATTGGGTTTCTGGAACACCATGCCGATCTGTGCCCGAAGCGGCACCACATCCACATCCTTGTCATAAATATTTTTTCCCTCCAGAAAGATGCGCCCTTCCACCCTGCACCCTTCAATGGTGTCATTCATGCGGTTCAAACAGCGTATGAATGTGGATTTGCCGCATCCGGACGGACCGATCATGGCGATGACTTCGTTTGAACCAATATCCATGGATACGGAATTTATGGCTTTGGTGGCGCCGTTGTCATAAAAAACACTGAGATCCTCGCACCGCATTTTGGGATTTTCAACGGTTTTTTCTCCAACAGTGTTCCGGTCTTCCTTATCCACCAGACGGTGGCTGCGCTTCTGGGAAGGGGCACTCTTCGGTCCGGTCTGCTCTGCCGTATTCCAGGCCTTTGCCTGGACAGTTGTGTTATCTGTATTCATTGAAGGCTTCTTTGTTTTTAAAATTTACAGGTTGCATGACAGCTTCACAATGCGGCCAACGGCATTTATAACCGTATAATGTAGTGTATTTGTATTAGTGGTTGTTTAATATTTTGTTATAAAATTGTTAGGACGGCTTTATGCTGCTTTTTGAAGATTGCAGACCAGATCATACTTTAAAAACAATCCTATGACCGGTATACTGGAATTGGGTCTGGATATCAGGCTTGCTGCTGCGTGCAGGAAATGATGCAAAACAGGAGGTGCCTATACAATGAAAATTGCCGTTTTATCAGATATTCATGGCAACCTTGAAGCCCTTCACACTGTTATGGAGGAAATTCGACACCAGCGTGTTGATACTGTTATTTCTCTGGGAGACAATATCGGATATGGACCGGATTCCCAGTCTGTCATGGATCTGCTGGCGGAATACAAGATTGCATCGGTTCTGGGCAACCATGAAATGGCTGTAAAAAACAGGGCCAACCTGGAGTGGTTCAATCCTATGGCCCAAAAAGCCCTGGAAATAACACTGTCTCAATTGTCCGGGCCTGCTGTTGCAAAAATCTGTCAACTACCCTTTTTCCTGGTGAAACACGGCCTGCGGTTTGTCCATGGTGTGCCGCCTGCAAACGTATTCTTATATCTTTTCCAGTTGCCGGAAAAAAAACTGATCCAGAAGCTGGACCGGTTACGGGAACGTATCTGTTTTGTGGGACATACCCATAATCTGGAAATTATTTCCTGGGATAGTGACCACCTGACAAGAGACAAACTTGGCCCCGGGATCAGTCAGCTGAATATAAATAAAAAATATATCATCAATGCAGGCAGTGTTGGGCAGCCCAGGGACGGCTCGCCTGAAGCCAAATTTCTGGTGTATGACACACAAACCCGCCAATTGTCTGTCATGGCGGTGGATTATCCTTTTGCTGAAACCGGCAAAAAAATTATTGCTGCCGGTATCCCGAAAATGTATGCGGAAAAACTGGCTGTCGGTGCTGACACTGTGGAAAGTGGATAACAAAGAGAAATCGATATGAAAAAAATCGGCAGATTCACCATCACAGGCCTTTTGGGAAAAGGGGGTATGGGCAGGGTGTATAAGATAGCCTATCCTGTCACACAAAAAATTGCCGCCTTAAAGCTGCTGGAACCTTCTTCTTTGCTGGCCGATCTCACACCAAGAAAAGAACTGGAAGATATGTTCACAAAGGAAGCCGTTACCATGGCTGCCATCCGTCATCCCCATGTGGTGGATATCCTGGATTTCGAACGGACAGGAAACCAGCTGTATTATATTATGGATTATTTTTGCAATAACCTGGGAACCCTTATGGGTGAATCCTTTGAAGAAGATGACACCCGGGTTGTTCCCATTGAAAAAGCGGTGCCATATACCACCCAGATATTGAAAGGCCTTGTGTGCCTCCATTTTTCCGGCATTATCCATCGGGATATAAAGCCTGCCAATATGTTGATCACAGACCTGGATACAATAAAAATTTGTGATTTCGGCCTGTCCCTGCGCCAGGGAGAATGGCGAAAGTGGCATGGAAGCACCAGGGTGGGCTCCCCTTATTACGCTGCCCCGGAACAGGAGGCAGACCCGGAAAAGGTAAATTTTACAGCGGATCTGTATTCTGCGGGTATCATGTTGTACAAGATGCTCACAGGCAGGCTGCCCCAAAAGAGCGATTCTCCGGTATCGCAGATGAACCCGGATCTGGATGAATCCTGGGACCGGTTTTTTGCCAGAGCCCTTGATCCGGATCCGGCCGGACGGTTCCAGGGAGCATATACCATGTGCCGGGACCTGGAAGACCTGGCCCGGGCCTGGAAGGCAAAAAAAGAGAAAATTTGTTCCTTGCCGTCAGGGTTGGAACAGGAAAGTGATCATGTGCCTGAAAAATTACAGCAGTCAGGAGCAGATCCGGCTGTATCCGGCGGTGAAAAAAGTGACGGGCAGGGATCAGGGCACCCAGGATCTGATATCAGAGGGCCTTTTCCGGTGCGTGCCGTTCCAAAAAAAATTCCCTTGAAACAGGTCCGTGCTTTTTTTGATCTGGATTGGTTCATGCAGCCCCGCCGATATGGTGCCAATGATTTTGTATTGTCCAGTGAGGGCTTTGTGCATGACAGGCATACCGGCCTTGTGTGGCAGCAGTCCGGTACCTGGTTCCCTGTTACCTGGTTTCAGGCAAAAACCTATGTGGAGCAGTTGAACACCCGGCAGTTTGGCGGCTATGAAGCATGGCGCCTGCCCACCCTCCACGAGTTGCTCACCCTGGCGGTCACGCCGGCAAGAGGCCGGGACCATTGTGTCTCACCGGTGTTTGACAGATCCCAGAAATGGCTGTGGAGCGCGGACAAAAGCACGTTTGTATCGGCCTGGTATATGAGTCTGGAGATGGGGTTTGTGGGCAGAAATGATTTTACCGGTTTTTACCATGCCAAGGCGGTGTGTTCTGCTTTTTAAAGCCGGGAGAATCTTTTTTTTTAGATTCTGGGATCGGATACGAAGACCTCAGCCACAGACCGGATCTTTGGCAGTGAACAGGTTGTCGGCCCAAATGAACATAACTCCTCTCGTCAATTTAGTCCAGCGCAGCAGAAGAGGGCGTATGCGATTCGTCATTGCCATCATTAGCCGTGCCTAAAACATATGCCTTAAAAATCCGGGTTGATGGTGGTCCTACCGAAGTTGGCGCAAAACCGTCGACATCCTTTTCGGCCATGACAGATCCTACGTCCTTCATGGCTTCCTCGCCGGTCATGTATTCGGCCTTCAGGGTTCCCGAGGCAGATGCACCTGTCGAACGAACCAAAAGAAAAAACGTTTTTCCGGCATTTTCCGCGGATACGGTTAGTTCTCCTGCCTGCCAGTCCTGGATATTCTGGGACCAGCCATGGTCAGCCCTGCGGTTATAGATTTCCAGCCCTTGGCCATTATCAAGGGAGATCCAGATCCGAATATCAGAAGAATCCTGCGTTTTGCTGGGCACGGTGAACTTGTAAAAGCGAAGGCCATCTTTCTCCAGATCATGGATTTTGTGTTGCGCCCGCCAAATGATTTTGTTTTCAATTGGTTCAGTCTGAAGGTTTTTTGATAGATCCAGCATCCAGACCGTGGGTTCATAAAGTACTTCGATGAGGGCTTTCCCGGTTTTTTCCCGGTCCTTTTGTGATAGGCTAACGCAGCCGATGATGCCTTCGCCCGGTTCGAGAAATTCGGGATTTTCCGAATGACCTTTGGGAGAATTAAAAGGCCGGCTTGTTTCAAAGGAAATGGGGGTGCCAAAGCCGGTGGCTATCTGCTGTTTTTCGATCTGGACCCATTCGCTGGAAATGCGACCCTCAGGGTCTTGAAAGCCAATACGAATTTGTTGAATAAGTAAAGACAGGGGTGCTTGATCTGGACCCTCAGCAGCGGCATTGCGAAGAAGCAAATCAAACCTGCCGTTGTTCGTGTGGGACGTCGTGCATCCTTCCTTGCATCCAGCTGTTTCTCCAAGTGCCGTCAGCGTGTCGCTTTCCGCAACCAGGATTGCATTGTCCTTCGGCTCGGACTGCAGGGTGGTCGGCTCGAACATTTTGTCATAGAAAACCGTCATGTAGCAGGTTTTCGACCACGCTTCACCGGTCAGTTGGAGTACCATACAGATTAACAGTACTTGCATCATCGCTTTGAATTTCATACTTCCTCCCATGAAAAATTGCGTTTTATAATTAGGCTTAATCAATTTCCGTGCCTAATCTTGTAAAATTTGAATGAAGGCTGGTTGGCCTATGATGTGATAGTTGTTTTTGGCTTCAGGAATATCTATTGGACAATAATGTTGCTTCGAAA
>JAABUB010000045.1 GCA_011389575.1 Desulfotignum sp.
ACCGAACAACAACCCCAGGCCGTCCAGGCGGAATGCCAGATCCAGATCCAGGCTGGGAACCCAGGACCACTGGACAGCAAAGATGTCTCCCTGCACCACCCGGGGCCAGGCAGTGCACAAAAGGCCGAACAGCGCAAGGGGCAGAATACTGGAAAAAAGCCCTCCCCTGCAGCAGGCCGGCTGTTTTTCAATGTCTGGCAGGGGCGGTTTCATGGCTACTGGGACAAAAACAAAGGAATTTCCGCTGATTGGATGGTTTCCAGTACGGTATCGCCCAGCAGACTCCGCTTGATAATGTTCTGAGAACTGTTGCCCATGACGATAAGATCTGTCTGGTGATCATGGGCGTAGGAAAGCAAATCAGACCGGGGGTTTCCTTCCACAAGATCAGTCTGTACTTCAAAACCGTGGGCCTGGCAATAATCTGCTGCCTTGTCCAGTAAAAAAGGTTCCGGTTCTTTGTTGTGTTTAAAGTGGACAATACGGATAGCAGCCCCGGGCCAGGGGTTTAAAAGCAGATAAGCCCGCGTGGCCCTGGCTGATTCCATGGACCCGCTCAAAGCCACCAGCACGTTTTTGACAGGGCGGTACTTTTCCGCCACCGCCAGAATGGGACGGACCCCGTGGCGCAGCAGTTTGATGATGGCTTTGTCCGGGTCGGTGACAAATCCATATTCAAATATGCTGCGCAGCCCGAAAATGGTCAGGTCATTGAAGCGGACTTCATCGATCATGGCCTCAAATGTATCCCCCTGTTCATACTGGATCCTTCGGCACACCACCTGCTGGTCGCTGCAGTGTTCCTTGAAAACGGCGATGGCCTGCTCAGTGCCTTCTTTGGTTACCTGGACATTTTTTTCGCGCATGCGCTGGGCATAGGCATCTGCTCCTGCAGGCACCGGACCCACATTTTCCAGTTTTTTGGTGTTCACAATGGTGACACCGGTGAGTTGTGCCTGGTGCAGGTCTCCCAGTTCCGTGGCCCATTGGGTGGCGGCTTTGGTAAAGGGTGTACCGCCCAGTCCGACTAAAATTCTTTTGATCATACCTTGTGGCCTCCTATAGCTTTTTTCCTTGTCTTTTTAAGGCATGTTGCCGGGGATTTGTCAAGGAAAACACAACCCGAATAATTAATTGCAGTGGGATGCCCGCGGTAGCAGGCCATTTTTGGGCAGTGTTCTTTACCTGTGTGCCTATAAAATCCGGTCAAGACCCCTTATGAGGCCTTTTACCGTATTGGCCTTTTCAGCAGCCATCAGGGTACCGGCTACATATGCCTGTGCACGGGTGCCGGAATCGTGCCGGATGGTCAGGCGTTCATCAGCATGCCCGAAAATGATTTCCGTGGACAAAATGAATCCGGGTATGCGCAGAGAATGGACCTGTGAATTATCTACAGAGGCCCCTCGGGTGGCTTTGGGGCCCTGGACCTGATCCAGGGGCACGTCCCATGTTGGGGTGTTTATTTCCTTCAAGCGAAAGGCCAGCTCTCTGGCTGTACCACTGGGTGCATCGGGCTTGCCTGAACCGGCATAATCCAGGATTTCCCAGTGGGAAAAGTCTTTTGCAGCCTGTAATGCCAGGCGCTGCATCCATATGGCTGACAAGGAAAAATTTCCCGATGCAATCACTCCAACACCATGCTGCCGGGCCAGTGCATCGATCTTTTCATAGTCTTCCGAAGTCAGACCGGATGTTCCGACAACAGCGCAGACCTTGTTTTCAACAGCTGTTTTAATATTGTCAAAAACAACTTCAGGATGGGTGTAATCGATCAGCACATCGGTTGGGGCTGATGCCAGTGCATCTGTCACTGTTTGTGAAACAATCACGCCGGGAGATGCAAGGTTCAGTACCTGGCCGATATCTTGTCCTGTGGCGCTTGGTGCCACAGCAGCAGATAAAGTGAATTTTTCAGATGCTTCATATGCACAGATTGCTGTGATCAGTTCTTTTCCCACCCAGCCGGTGGCTCCGGCCACACATATGCGGATCGTCATGGTGATTGCCTCCTGTGTTTGTAATATGTCAAGATCAATGGGTTTGAGATGCAGGATGATCGCATATGCCCCAATCCCTTTTGGTTGAGTGATACCCGCCCCCCTGTGGATGCCTTGTCCAATATACCCGGAATCACATCTATATGCAACTGCCCTGGTGGGGTGAAGGCTCCTGATGCATTGCAGCAAGTTTTTTGCGCTGGTTTTCCGTCCAGTCGATGCGGCTCATAAGTCCCTGGAGTATTCTCACATCCCGGGAGGTTAAACCGGCATTTCCAAACAGGCGCCGGAAGGTCCGCAGCAGATGGTCCGGGTTCTGGGGATCCAGAAAATCGATGTCCAGCAGGGTTTTGCGCATGTGGGAATAGAGGTTCTCGATTTCTTTTCCCGAAGCCGGCTGTTTGGGGCCGGGATCGTGAAACTCGCCGGTGAGATGGGCTTTGAGCGAGACTTCATACATAAGCACTGCCAGGGCATGACTCAGGTTCATGGAGGGATAGGCATCATGGGTGGGGATGGTGACAAATCGCTGGCACAGGTCCAGGTCCCGGGTTTCCAGACCGGTGTCTTCTCTGCCCAACAGCAGGGCGCAGCTGACATCCGGGCCGGATTGTGCGATCTGTCCGGCTGCCGTGGCCGGGGTCAGAAAATTTTTGCGGTATTTGCCGAACCTGCGGGTGGTACCGAAGGTAAGATGGATGTCGGCCAGGGCGGTTTGCAGGTCTGGATAAACTTCGGCATTTTCCAGTATCTCTACTGTGCCCAGGGCCATTTTCCGGGCTTCCAGGGATTGGAACTCTTTGCAGGGGTTCACCAGCCGCAGCCGGGTAACCCCGAAGTTCATCATCACCCGGCACACGGCCCCGATATTCAAAGGCCCCTGGGGTTCTTTCAATACAATAACAAGGTTCGGGTCATTCATTTCATTTCCAGAAGCTTGGGAACCGGCCACCCCGTGTCAAACCCCATCTTTTCAAGCAGACGGATGCCGGTATCCACATGTTTTCCTGCCTGGGCAACCCCGTGGGAATCATCTCCGGGCACCATGGGAATTCTTCGGGAGCGGATCTTTTCCAAAATAGACCTTGCAGGATAGGGTTCTGGCTCTCCCCGGGTCAGGGGCCGCAGATTCAGGTCCATGACCAGCCCCAGCTCTTTGATCAGATCCAGATTCCGGTTGATTTTCCGGTCGATCTCCGGGTGCAGCACCCGTGCGGTATAATCAGGATCATGGATGCGGACCAGGTCGAAATGTCCCACCACAAAGGGCCGGACCGCCTGAATCATCTCAAACTGGCGGTCAAAATAATCCATGTACAGGGCTTGGATAGATCCGCAGGCCTTGACCGCTGCCCCATAGGTTTGTGAAGAATAATCAAAGCAGATGTCTGCCACATGGTGCACCGACCCCACCAGATAATCCGGGGAAAATTCGGCCACCAGGTGTCGGACATGGGGCAGATATCCGGGGAATGCTTCGGTTTCCATCCCGGCAAAGATCTGAATGCGGTCCGTCAGATCTGTTTTCAGTTGTCTGATGGTCGTAAAATACCGGGCAAACCGCTGATACATATGGTCCACGGTAAGGCCCTGTTCAATCTCTTCCGGATACAGAAATTTCGGATGCATCGGCGGGATATGCTCGGTAATCCCCACCTGCCTGAAACCAATTTGAATATACTGCTGGATGATATCTGCAAGCCGGTCCTTGGCATGGCAGCAGAATTCACCGGAATGTCCGCCGTGAAGGGATATGGGGCCCAAAAGTTTCATTGACCGAGTTGTACCATTAAATGGGGTCAATGAAAAGGGTTTTGAAATCATGCATAAATAACTTCCTGTTCTATTCGATCAAAAAAACATCCAGGGTTGCATACTATTTAGTGCTTCTTATATTTTGGGTATGGATTACCCGAATAAGGGTAAACTCTCACCATTTATCAGAAAGGATTCGGCAAAATGAAAGACGTACAGAATCTGCATTTAAAAGTACAGGAACTATGTGACTGCTTTTCAACCACAGATCCACTCAAGGAAATGTCCGAAATCACGAACGATGAGGACCGTCTGGAAGCAGCACTGAAGTGGCTGGCTTTGTCAGCTTTGCACGGGGTCAATGATAATGCCAAAAAAATCAAGATAAAGAAGACCAATGACGGAAATGTGTCCGTTACCGCAGAATACCGTGACAGTAAACTTCCCTCTCCAGGCCCGGATGTTGCAGACCAAATTTTTGAGGTGGTAAGGGAAATGATACACCTTGAGGATAAAAAGGGAAAAAGCGAATTTGTCCTTGGCCTGGGCGAATCAAGCCTGGATCTGAAAATTTCAGTCAAAGACAAGGATGACTATAAAAAAGTGAGCATCAAGTTTACATAATTTTTCGGAATATGATTTGTTGCATAAACTGTGTATTTTTTCCTGACCTTTATTCCTTCTGTGTATAATATGTCATGGCAGTGGGCAGATATTTTTTTATCTGCGCGATGCGTGTTGCATGGGCAGGATGCGTGCTTAAGAATTCCGGAGGGGCTCCTTTTTTCCCTTTTTTTTCCATCTTCGACCAGAAATCAACCGCCTGTCTTGGGTCGTATCCGGCCATAGCCATGAAAATCAGCCCCATCTGATCGGCTTCTGTTTCATGAAGCCGGCTGTAGGGCAGCATAATGCCCACCTGGGTGCCGGCGCCGTAGGCGGTCATGAGCAATTCCTGGGTCATGGCTGGCTGCTGTGAAAGTGCGGTTGCCAGGGCCACACCGCCCAGCTGGTTCAATAATGACTGGCTCATTCTTTCATTGCCGTGCTGTGCAACTGCATGGGCAACTTCATGGCCCATAATGGTGGCAAGGCCGTTTTCTCCCTGTGCGATCTTTAAAATACCTGTATAAATTGCAACTTTGCCACCGGCCATGGCCCAGGCATTGGCGCTGGGGTCTTTTATCAGGTTGAATTCCCATTTGTATCCCTGCAGCATTCCGGATTTGTTCTTTTTGCGAAAATAACGTTCCACTGCCTGACTGATGCGGTTGCCCACCTGTGCAACCATTCGGGCATCAGGAGTACCGGTGATGACCTCATGTTTGGACATGAAATCACTATACTGATCGGCACTCATAGCCATCAGCTGATCAGAGGGCACCAGTTCAAGCTGCTTACGTCCTGTGATCGGGACGGTACTGCAGCCCATTGCCAGCAGGATAAACACCAGTATGCACAAATATAGACAATTTTTTATTTTGGGCATGACAGATCCCTTTTTGTATGTGTCATCAAGCCGTTGGTCACCTTGAAACCAGGTTGATACCCTTGGGCTCGATTCCATGTTCATTATGCATGAATGCGGTTGAAAAGCTGTCTTCTGCCGCTTCAGATTAAAAAGAAATCACTCGGCTGTTTCTTGAATCTCTTCGCCGGCAGCTTCCACATCCTCACCCATGCCCTGTATGGTGTTGCAGCTGACCGTAAGGAAACCCAATGACATAAGCAATAGAATGGTGATCAAATTTTTTAAAAGTTTCTGCATAGCTCCTCCAGATTTTTTTCGGGTTTGGGTAATACCGGATATCCGTTGATTCAGGTTCAAACGGCAGTCATAAAAAACCGCCGCTTCCTGAACAGTATTCTAAGTGGAAATTCAGGGAACTGCCATAGGTAATTCGCTGTACTTTGCCATGCCAAATCATGCAGATAATTGCGGCAGACCCCTTGGGATTGCCTCATGACATACAGTGATTGGGTATCAGGCGCGTGGTGAAAAATGAGTTCGGCAGAATGCAAATGACACCCTGACAACGTGCAGCTTCAATATCCTGGCGGTGCTTTCCAGGCTGTGTCACCACGGCATTTTACGTGCCACCGGTCAGGGTTTTTTTTAATGGCACCGTCCAGGTATCCGTCATAGTTTTCAAAAAGGGCTTGCCATCGGTCGGCAAAATTATCCAGGTCAAAGCCGTTGCAATCATACAAAGATTCCAACAGCAGCTGCATCTGGTCTCCGTAATGGGTAAAATCCCCTTTTTGCCTGTTTTTGTGGAAAGGAGCGATTTCAGGGGTTGTCAAATGGTCCAGACGTCCGTACTGCTCTTTTATTCGGGATGCATCATACTACACCCAGTGCATGCCCAGAGCCAGCGCATCTGCTGCAAACGCGGCCAGGACACCGGATACCATTTTCTGATGAATGTCGGCCTTGTCCATTTTGTTTCTCCTTTGGTTTGCTGTGAATGAATATGAGGAGTATGAATTTGATTGTGAAGCATGCTGTCGCGATTTTCAAGAAAAAACTGTGCCGGTCCCGGGCTGTGTCGGAATAGAATATGCCATTGCTTCAGGCTATAGCCGTTGGATGATATACAGAAACATGGGCAGTCGACTGGCGGTCTTCAGTCGGTAGAAATCATAGAGCATTTCCCGGGAGGGCCTGGCAAATGACAGGGGGGACAGGTACACACTTCCCTTGGGCAGGGCGTGGGTAATGCGGTGTCGGACCAAGTTCAGGACGGCCCGGGTGTGGTCCGGGGACAGTTGGTTATCCATGACAAAATTGCCTGTCATTTCAATGCGGGCACAGGCCTGGTTGATGGACTGCATTCTGTCGAATGCCAGGCCCACCTGCCTGGCGGTGACGGGTTTTCCCAGCTGGTCCAGGGTGGCCGCATCAAAAGATTCCAGGCCGATATTGATGAAGGTCTCAAAGGGCAGCGCATTAAGGGATTCAAACAGGTGCGGGTCTGCGTCAAGCAGCGAATCCACGCTGCCGAACAGATACAGCCGGGGCCGGGTCATGTAGCTGCGTGCAAACCCGAACCGGTCATAACTTTCCCTGGCTGCATACACAATCAGGTCTGCCGGCGCGTTCAAAGCATCATGTTCTCCTAAAAAAAGGGCGTCGTAATTTACCAGGTCTTTGCCGTACAGGCCGGCCAGCTCCTGAATTTGTCTTCGGATATCATCCGGGGTCCGGGGGGTGAACGGTTTTTTGTTCTTCACCTTGCAGAACCGGCATTTGTACAGGCATCCGTCGGCAATGGTCAACGGGATCACATTGTAGTCTGAATGCCTTGCATCCGGCGGGAGCACCGTGGTTCTGGCGCCGCAGATTTCAAACAGGGTTTGGGCTTTGTTCTCCAGGTCTGC
Organism: Desulfotignum sp.; assembly: GCA_011389575.1. GTDB lineage: Bacteria > Desulfobacterota > Desulfobacteria > Desulfobacterales > Desulfobacteraceae > Desulfotignum. Next base: position 7,137 of record JAABUB010000045.1, read on the forward strand.
TTTTGTGATGTGTTTCACCTGCCCGAGCCATTCAGCCACCCGTGCGGGCATGTCAGGCCGGCTGTTCGGCACGGCCGCCAGCAGCTTGGGCCAGTTCTGATAGATTTTTGCCACCTCCGGCTCTTCAAAGGGCTGTCCTCCGAGCAGCGAATTGGTGGGGTAGGTGAAATTGGGCAGGTAATATTCACCGATGGCCTCGTACACCCCGGCATATCCGCCGCTGGAATAGTAGATCCAGTCATTGCTCACGGTCCGCTTGAGCCATTCCGAGGGATGGAGCCAGTGCCGGGTTTTGGATCTGGCATGCTGGATTTCATGGTTCAGGTTGAATTCCAGTATCATTTCCCTGGTCTCCAGGCGGGAAAAAATGCCGTATTTCACCGGGTAGCTGACCTTGGCATACTCTTTGTTTTCCCGGACATTCAGGAAGATGGAAAGATCATCGGATTGATAGGCTGTTTCCGGATGTGTTATAATAAAGGGATCATTTAATTGAAGCAAAAGGAATTCTAACCTGTTTTATCGTTAACTCATTATGGCACCTCCATAACGGGGGCTCCCTGAAAAACAAAATAATAATATTATAATTTTCTTCTGTGCCATGGCAATGTTTTTTTCAATTGATTGCCCGCATGATCCAACTGCAGGTGTTGACCCGTCCCCCTGAAACAGGTAATACAGGGCCTGGATAAAAAAAAGCAGACACAAAGGCGGATAACAATGAAAGTGCTATTTCTGGAACCCTTCTTCGGCGGATCCCACCAGGATTTCGCCACAGGTTTTGCAGCCCATTCCCGGCATGATGTGACCCTGGCGACCCTGCCGGCCAGTTCCTGGAAATGGCGTATGCGGGGAGCGGCCCTGGCTTTTTTGCAGAAGATAAAAGATATTGCCTCCTATGACCTGGTGTTTGCCACAGACATGATGAATGTTGCAGATTTTCTGGCACTGTCAGGCCCTTCCCGGCCGCCCCTGGTATTGTATTTTCATGAAAACCAGCTGTCCTATCCCCTTTCTCCCAGGGAGAAAAAAAGAACACCGGATGTGGGGCTGGGCTTTATCAATATCACCTCTGCCCTGGCTGCTGACCAGGTGTTGTTCAATTCTGCATTTCATCTGGACGCGTTTGCTAAAGAGGCCCGGAAACTGATAAAGCAGATGCCGGCACCCCGTCCGTCACAAATGGTCAACCGTATTTTAGAAAAAACCCGAGTGGTTTATCCAGGCTGTCAGTTTCCGGCAGAAAAGGTATCTGTGACACCGGAGCCGTCAGATCCACCATTGATTATTTGGAACCACCGCTGGGAGTATGACAAGCAGCCAGAGGTTTTTTTCCGGGTACTTGGCAAACTCAGGAACAAAGGGGTGCCGTTTTCTCTGGCTGTGATGGGAGAGCAGTATGACCGGTATCCTGAGGTGTTTGACAGGGCGAAACAAACCTTTGCCGACCAGATAAAAGTATTCGGGTATGTGCCGTCCCGGGCTGTGTATCACTCCTGGCTGGCCCGGGGCAGTGTGGTGGTTTCCACGGCCATCCAGGAAAATTTCGGCATCTCGGTGGTGGAAGCGGTGCGGTTCGGCTGCTTTCCTTTGCTGCCCCAAAGGCTGTCCTATCCTGAGATCATGCCGGAAAAATGTCATCCTGACATTCTTTACCGGTCTGAAACCCAGCTTCTGGAAAAACTGGCATACCATCTTTTACACCCTCAGGCCGGTCAGCCTGTGCAAAAATCGTTGTGTGATCATGTACAGCAGTTTTCATGGGAAATCTTGGGGCCGCAATACGACAATCTGCTGGAAAATCGTCTAAAAAAAGGCATCTATCCTGGAGGCAACTGCCTTAGAAACGATCATTGCCTGACTTGATAAACCCGCGTGTTTAAGGTATAGAGAAATCAGGATTTTCCATCCTGATTTTTTTATATGAAAGGGCGATCTGTTGACCGGTTCTTTCATGTTTAGTTATGCCCACCCGGGCATGGCCGTTATTGAGAAAAAAGCAAGAAGAAAGGTGCCATGAACAGATTGTATTTTTCCCTGCCCTGTATCTTCACTGTTTTTTTGCTCTGGTTTGCAGTGACCGGTGCATCAGCCCTCACTCCGGAAGAGGTGCTGGTTGTGGCAAACAGGAATGCCGCAAAAAGCAATGGCCTGGCAGTCTATTACATGACAAAGCGCCGGATTCCGGAAGAAAACCTGGTATTGTTGTTTGTCACCGACAAAGAGCAGTGTTCCAGGGAAACCTATGAAAAAAAAGTTGTCCCGCCTGTTTTGCGGGCACTGGATGCCAATCCCGATATCCGGGCAGTTGTCACCATGTACGGGGTACCATTGAAAATCACCTCTCCCGGGCATACAAGTGAAGAAAAAACACACCTGGACCGCCTGGAATCTGAAAAAGCGCACCTGGAAGAACTGCTGTCTGAAGATGATGCTGATGCCGGAGACGAAGAAATTATCAGGCAAAGAAAACAAAAACTGACCAGGCTGAAAAAGACCATCTCCTCCCGTGTCCGCCGGCTGGACAAGACAGCATCATTTGATTCGGAATTGATGCTGGTGAAAGCAAAAGCGTATCCGTTGAATATGTGGGTGCCCAATCCATATTACCTGGGGTTTGCAAACCGCAAACCGGTTGTGAAAAAATCAGAGGTAATTATGGTCAGTCGCCTGGACGGGGCGGATGACACAATTGTCAGGCGCATCATTGATGACAGTATACAAGCCGAGATAGACGGACTCAGAGGGTCTGCATACTTTGATGCACGGTGGCAGGATCCCGGAGACAAAGAGATGGGCGGATATGGTCTGTATGACCGCTCCATTCACAGGGCATCACAAAAGGTGGCAGATAAAACACCAATGGGTGTGGTTCTTAATGAAACCAGTGCATTGTTCCAGAAAGGAGAAAGTCCTGATACCGCCCTTTACTGCGGGTGGTACAGCCTGGCAAAATATGTTGATGCCTTTGTGTGGCAGAAAGGGTCTGTGGGATACCACATTGCCAGCTCGGAATGCGCTACCCTGAAAAACCAGAACAGCCAGGTCTGGTGTAAGAAAATGCTGGACAACGGTGTTGCTGCGACCATTGGACCGGTGGGAGAGCCGTATGTCCAGGCCTTTCCCTTACCGGAAATTTTTTTTGATTTCCTGGTGGAAGGGTATTTGACCCTGGCGGAATCCTATCTGGTCAGCCTGCCCTATCTTTCCTGGAAAATGGTTCTGGTGGGAGATCCCCTCTACCGGGTGAATATAAAATAGATGGATACTTTTGGCCTGCATACGGATCTGGCGCATTTTTTGAAAAAAACGCCCCTGTTTTCTTCCATCCCGGATGAACAGATCCGAAAGATCGCCCGGTGTTTTCAGGTTGTTGATTATCAGAAAGACACGGTTGTTTTTCTGCAGGGGGATCCAAGTGACAGCATGTATGTGATTTATTCAGGTGCTGTGTTGATTTATGCCACGCAACCGGAAAAAAATGAAACCCCGTTCCTGGAGATTGAACTTGGAAGGGGGGATTTTTTCGGTGAAATGGCATTGCTGTCTGATCTTCCAAGGATTGCCAGTGCACGGGTCACCCTGGATGCCAGGCTGTTTCGTCTAAAAAAACAGGACTTTCATGACCTTCTGCACCACAACCGGCATATCGGGCTGTTTTTAAGCCGCCTGTATGCCCGGCGCCTTTCCTTTGGAACGGCCGGCTCGTCCATGAAACCTGCCCCGGTTTTTTACACTGTCAGCGCAACTGATCCGGCGCTTGGGTTGTCCCATTTTTTGTATTCCATGTCCTATCATATTGCAACGGAATCAGACAAAAAAGTGCTGGTGATCGAACCTTGTCTGGAACTTGAAAACAGCATGAAAAAATTCGGGCTGCATCCCATTTCCTGCCCGGATGCAGCCCTGTATTCCCTTTTGCCTGCTCAGATTTTCACATCGGATGATATCAACTGGTTCTGTCATCCATCCGGGTTTTGCGTGCTGCAGGTCAACAAAGGGTTCAACCCCTGCCTGGTGGATGTTCTGGCCAGGCTCATGGAAAATTTCAAAAGCCGCTATGACCTGGTTGTTTTCGGCCTTGGGCACCATTTCGGCCTCTTTGCCCGTCAGGCAGTGCGGCTTTGCGACAAAAATCTGCTGATTATCAACAATACACGGGCTGCCCTGCCCGGGGTAAAAGAAAAACTGGCAACCCTGGAAAAATTTGCCGGTACCGGTCTGGAACGGGTCAGGGTAGGGGTGAGCCACCTGTGCGGAACCATTGGTATTCCCAGAGAGACATTGAAAAAAATACTGCATCTGTCTGAGACACCCCAGATATGGGTGGAAAAATCCGATAAAGCTGTAAACGATGAGATTGATACGGCAAAACGGTTTCCTGTGAAAGGGGCCAGGGCCATTGCACGGGAACTTGCCGGTGTCAGAATCGGACTGGCACTCGGTGCAGGGGCGGCCAGGGGATGGGCCCATATCGGTGTGATCAAGGTACTTGCCCGGGAAAATATCCACATCGACATGATTGCCGGCACCAGCATGGGGGCACTGGTGGGGGCTATCTTTGCTGCCAAAGGATCAGTGGATCACCTGATAAAGACCACCATTGCCCGGTTTGAAAGGCGGTCCCAAGTGCGCAGAAAAATATTTGATTATACCCTGCCCCTGCATGGTTTTTTAAGGGGGAAAAAAGCCAAGAACCTTGTGGCAGGTGCCGTTGACCATGCCGATTTCATGGATCTTGCGATACCTGCCTATGTCGTTGGGGTTGATATTTTAAAGGGCGAAGAGGTGCTGTTTGAAACCGGTGATGTCGCAAAGGCGGTCAGGGCCAGTCTTTCTGTGCCGGCTCTGTTTGTTCCCATCCGATACAATGGCCGGTGGATGGTGGATGGCGGTCTGCTCAATCCGGTGCCCGTGAACATACTGGAGCAAAAAGGAGCAGACAAGATAATTGCCGTGTGTGTGGAAAGCCCCCATTCGGAGGCGGAACGGAGAGACCGGTCTCCGGGTATCAAACAGGTGATCGCCAGAACCATCAGTATTGTGCACGGGAGGGCCACCAGCGGATTTGTCCAGCACGCAGATGTTGTGGTCTATCCGGATGTCCAGGGCTTTGCCTGGGATGATTTTCACCGGGGCAGGGTATTGATGCAAAGAGGTGAGGATGCCTGCACAGCCAAAATAGAAGAAATCAAGGCATTGGTCAGGCAGCCTGTCAGAACAAGAAACAGACCTGGATCACAGATTGTTTAAAAAAGACAGATCCTTTGCCTGGGTGTGTTTGGTGCCGATGGAAACCACCTCCACGCGGGTGTCAGGCATCAGGCGGTAATACAGCCGTCCTTTGTATGCAAAGATAACCTCGAAAACGGTCTCACGGTTCTTTTTGCCGAACACCTTGCGCTTGACCGGTACCAGATCCGGATCCTGGTTGAGCTGGTGGATGATCTCCTCGGCTTTCAACTGCAGTTCAGCAGTCAGTCCGGCAAAGCCGTCCACTGCTTTTGGATGAACTGCCGTCTGCTTGTACAGAGTGGAAAAACGCTTTTGATAGATTTCTTCTTCCTTGATTTTTTCTTTGCGGGTTTTTCGTTTACCGGTTTCATACTGCTGGATTTTGTCGCTTAATTCAGCAATGACCTGCCTTTGCTGCTGCTGGTGTGCCAGGTTTGCTTCAAGCTTTTCTTCCAGATTGATAATCTCCTGGATCATCTCTTCTTCATTGACAGATGCCCGTTTTTTTTCTCCTTCAAAATGCTGTTTCACCTGGCCAAGCTCTGCTGACAATGTTTGCTGTTCCTGATTAAGGGACACAAGCTCTTTTTGGTACGCTTTTTCCAGGTCCTGGAGGTGTGCAATCTCCTGTTCCTGTTTCAAGATCTCGGTTTTTGATTTTTTTGCACCGATGCGGTAAAACCACAAAAAAGTGCCAAGGGCAGCCAGTATATACAAACCTAAAATCAGACCGCTGAGAAGACGGGCATGTTCAATTGATAAATCAAATTCCAAAACCAGACCCTGATTCAGCAGGCTGTAGTTTCTGGCGGCGGTTTCAGCAGGAGACATTTGCGACACCGGTATGTCTTTGTCATCAAAATCAAAAGTTCTGGGATATAACATGTTTCCCTGCCGGGTTGTAACAGTAACCCTTACCCTGATCCCCCATGCCTGAAAGTTTTTTTTACGCAAAAATCTGTTGATGTTCCGGATGACAGCCTCCTCAATTTCCAGGCTGCCTTTTAACAGGGGCGCGCTGTCACCGATATATATTTCTTCAAGTTCTTTTTTAAAGGTGGTTTCCAGGTGCTGTTCCAGAACCTGGATGGTGAGGATATACAAGACAGGGGGCAGCAGAATGCACAGTATTAAAATTTTAAATGGAAAATATTTTATCATTGGTCAGAACCGGTAGGATATATCAATAAACAACTGGTCATTGTCACTGAATCTTCCCAGCCAGGTATCATCATCCCCGGAAAAGATATTGGCACCGATGACCAGGTCCAGGTTTGTAAAATAGGTATGTGTAATGCGCGGAGATAAATACCAGGAATTGTCATTCAGAGTTAAGGAATACAGCAGCGAAGCCTCTAACCAGTCCATGAAAATATCCCGGCTGATTTCTCCTGTAAGGGAATAGTTGTTCCTTTTAAAATAGAGGATATCGGAAGTATATCCGGATATATATCTGTGGGCGAACTGAATATTCAGATAGATATCAGATCTGGTGGTATAATCTGCACCCAGCACATAGGTGAATGTCGGATGGTTTGATGATGTGAGCGATGCGGTGAGCAAAGACTGGTTTTCGTACCATGCAGCCTCGCCTCGAACCCCGAAATCAGACAGGATGGTTTCAAATTCATATCCCAGAACATGGGTTCTCTGGAACTGTACCGCAATATTTTCATTGGTGAAAACAGCGGTGTCCAGGACTGTATTCAGGTCTTCCCGGTTCAGACTGCCGTCAACATGGATATTTTTAACCGGAAAACTTTTAAAATAGGGTATGTCTTCGGTTGTATGGTGCCAGGAGATACCCATGTCCCAGTTTTTGATTGTTGTGGTAAACCGCAGACCAAATTCTGTCTCAGTATCCGGGTCTTGTTCATCTACAGCCATGCGGTCAAAATAATTTTTTATATTTTCCGGAACCGGAGATGCACTGATTTCTTTTTTTATATGAGGGAAAACTGCCCAGTCGGTACCAAAATAATCAAGTTCAGATTGTTCGAAAAAAGGGATGAAAATTCCCTCCAGGGTAAATATGTCAAAAAGAAGCTTAATGTTCGCCATCCATACCGGCTGTTTTGTTTCTTCATAATCAGGGAGAATGAATTCTCTTGCATCCGTGGGATTTATTGTGTCCACAGGGCTGATCTGATCGGCTTTGCCCCATCGGACAATCTTTTTGCCCAATGAAAAATCAATGAAGTTGTTGTTATAGGAAAAAAATGCTTCATGCAGATCCAGGTCATAATCATCGGTTTCATTGTCATTGCCAAAATACAGATAATCAGACAATACAGAAATTCTGAAAGATTTTTTGTATCTGGACTCTAACAAGATACGGTTTTTAAAATGGGTATGGTTTTCGATGTGTTCATTTTTTTTTGTATCCATGGATGTTCTGATCTGCACAATGCCGGACAGGCGCAGATCTGATTTTGGTTTTTCAGGATCAATTTCTTTAAACATCTCAGTGGCAGAAGTATCTTCAAAAAGAAACAAAGATTCATCTGAGTCAGAAGCTGTGTTTTTTATCCCTGCAGTTACTGGTTTGTCATATTGCCTTTTTGTCATGAAATCAGCTGGTTTCTTGTCAGAAGCTTCTGTATTTTCAGTATCCTTACCTTTTATAGATTTTTTTGGGTTGGAAGCAAAAACAGCAATTTTAAGTGCTGACTCTTCTGGTCCTGATACCCGGGTTATTTTATATTTATATGGAACCTTTTTTGCAATGTGCAAAACAACCCGGACTTTATCTTTTTGGTTCTGGGCAATAGTGACAGATGTTATAATTGGGGCAGTTGTTTTTTCTTTTATGTGTACCTGGGGAAGAAAAGCTTCGGTAATATCTATTACTATGCGTTCAGGAGAATGGAGAACAAATGCATGTGATGCAAATGGCCTGGTCAGATAAACGGCAACGGTTTCTGTGGTAGAATCTTTGTGGAAAACAAAAGATTTTACCTGGTTTGAAGGCAGACAGAAACTTTTGTCCAAAGGCAGGAAGCATGCTGTAATGGTAAATATGATGATCATCAGGCAGGTCCTGGCCGTATTTCTCCCTGACATTGCTGTCTCCTTTGAAATGATTTATTTCAAAGAATGCAAAAAATATACCGCATTAATAATTCTCCAGACTGTTTCTTGATATATCTGTTTTATCTATATCGGTATTGTAGGTAATGCTGTCAATTTGTATGTAGGTATTGTGCTCTCTATCATGGTCTTCCATGCTAATGAGAATTTCCGTCCAGATATTTTGTATTTTTTCGAGCTTCAGTACTTTGTAAGTTTTGATATGATCGCCTTTTTTGTCAAAATATTTTACCAGAACAGGAACCAGAGATTCTTTGGCAATAAGGCTTTGTGTCAGGCTGTACTGGGACTGCACTCCTTCTTTGGGCCGGGTTTCCATGGCATGGCAGGCTACTCCGCCAACAGTTTGTGATCCGGCAATCTTGTATGTGTAATCGTCAACCGGGTGACGTTCCATGTCTTCATAGGTAAAATCACTGTTTACAAACCGATGGGATTTCTGGGATGTTACAATCCGCCGGGTTCTTCTCAGTGCAGGCAGATAGATAAATTGTTCGGTTTCCCACCCTGGTTTTTCAATGGTCAGAAAACCGGTTCCTTCAATATCAGCCGGGGAGGTAAATCTGATAATCTGGCGTTCAAGTGCGTTTTCCTGTATGCGTTTGCTGATAAACTGGCGGACCCGTTTGTTGTCGTTTTTGTCCACAAGTACCATCTGAGATGTTAAAACACAATTTTCTCCCCGGTCCCGGTGAAAAATATCTTCAGCCAGTTGTTTTCCTGTAACGGTGCCTGATTGGGCAGAAGCAGGCATGAAAGTTAATAGACAGAACAGACAGGTCCATAAACCTATGTGAAAATATTTCATGATATTCCTCTTTTTGTCGTGTTGGAAATGGTTGCAACCTGTTTTTGGCTTCGTCAAATGTTTGACATTATTCATATGGGGTTAGTGTTATTAATATGCAAGATACTATTGTTTGTCAATTTGAAATTCAGATTCTGCCAGGTGACGGTCTTTATTAAAGGGTCTTTCCGGGCATGTGTTTCATGAAAAGTTTTTGGTCATTTGATCATTATTTTCTTGACAAATTCAGATGGAATGATAAATTATGATCAAATGACCAAAAAGGAGAAGACCATGCCGCGACCCAAAAGACCCAGATGTATAGGCGTTCCACCGGTGGTGACCGAATTTTGGCCCCAAGGGAGTCAGGAAACCGGAGAGGTGATTTTGTCCTTTGAGGAATTTGAAGCTGTACGCCTTATTGATTATGACGGTCTGGATCAGGGGAAAGCAGCCGGGATTATGAACGTTTCCCGGCAGACAGTGGGCAGGATTCTGAGGGCCGGACGGTTCAAGCTGTCCAAAGCAATTGTGGAGTCATGCCGTCTGATACTGTCAGGCGGATGCTATGAAATAGACGAAAACAGGTCTGGCCGAGGACGGCATCGCCGCCACAGAGGCGGGGGATGCAGAGGGCCCGGCCACGGCAGGTGCAACCCATAATAGAAGACAAAAGGAGGTGTTATCATGCCTGGATTTAACAGAAGGGGACCAGACAACCAGGGACCCATGACAGGCGGCGGACGCGGTATCTGCACAGGTGCTGCAGACCCAGTCCAGGGAGTAGGCAAAGGTTATCCCGCATATGGCAGAGGATGGGGTCAAAAAGGCTTTGGCGGCAGGGGATTCGGTCGCACAAGACCGTGGCGGACAGTCCCGGATATCAGCAATGACCTGCAGGAGCGGGCAAAATGGTTGGAGACACAATTGGCTGCCGTAAAGCAGCAGTTAAACGAGATTTCCTGATCCTGTGTTCCCTGTAATAAAACACCAAAACCAGCAGAAGCTGCGTAAAAAGAAAGTCCTGCTTAAAAAATCACCGGCATGCCTTGTTTTGTTGTGTAAAGTAACAAAATAAAAGGCCCCGGTGATTTTGGTCTGAAAAATATATTTTAAGAAACACAGAATAATTTTTTACAAATGCTGTGTGAACCGGCATTTTGCTTAACTTGTCTGTCCTGCTGTGGTATAGGGTCAGGCTGTGGTATAAAATCACATTGGTGAAATACAAAACCCATTGCCAGGCAGGAAAAACAGACATGACTTACAATATTGCAATCAACGGATACGGCCGCATCGGCCGGTGCGTGGTTCGGGCCTTATACGAATCAGAGCGGTTTTACAAGATGCTTCATCTTTCAGCCATCAATGAACTTGCCTGTTCCGACACCATTTTTCATCTCACACGGCATGATTCCACCCATGGCCGATTCCCCCTCCCGGTTGAAAAAGAAGGGAAAAAAATGGCCATCGGCACTGATGTCATTCATTTGTTCCAGGAAAAAAACATTGTCAATCTGCCCTGGAAGGATCTGGCAGTGGATGTGGTTCTGGACTGCACCGGGGTTTACAATGACCGGGAATCAGCTGAACTGCATCTGCTGTCAGGAGCCAGAAAGGTAATTTATTCCCACCCTGCCAAAGATGAAATGGATGCCACCATTGTATATGGAATTAACCACCGCACCCTGAAAAATGATCACACCATTATTTCCAATGCATCCTGCACCACCAACTGCCTTATTCCCATTCTGCATGTACTGGATTCCCATCTGGGTATTGAAAGCGGGGTGACCACCACCATCCATTCAGCCATGCATGACCAGCCGGTAATTGATGCGTATGATAAAGATCTGCGCAAGACCCGGTCTGCTTTGCAATCCATTATCCCGGTTTCCACTTCCCTGTCAAAAGGAATTGCCCGGATTCTGCCCCACATGGAGAACAGATTTGAGACCCTTGCAATCCGGGTTCCTACTATCAATGTGTCTATCATGGATATCACGGTGTCAGTGAAAACACAAACAGATGCTGATGATGTCAATTCCCTGCTGAGCCAGGCCGCGGCATCCAATCTGTCCGGTATTCTCGGGGTGAGTGATGAGCAGCTGGTTTCCTGTGATTTCAATCATGACCCCAGGTCCGCCATCATAGACCTGCTCCAGACCCGGGTTTCAGGCCGAACACTGGTCAAAATCCAGGCCTGGTTTGACAATGAGTGGGCATATGCCAACAGGATGCTGGATACAACCATTGCTGCGCTGGATGCCTGAATCCGAAAAACAGGCCATGCTTCCATGGTCTTTTAAAAATCTTATTTTTCCAGGGCCATCAGTTTTTCGGTGATGGTTTTGACCGCTTCAGGGATGTTTCGGGCATCGTTGAAAGGGCGGGTGCCGTCCCGGTCTGCTTGAACAATTTCCTCCATTTCCGGTAAAAATCCCAGGATCTCATAATCTGGCATACTTTCTTTAATCAATGTTTTGTCCTGTTCAGATCTCACCCGGTTGCCCAGAATCAGGATTTTTTTGATGCCGATATCCTGTCCCAGTTTTCGGATCCTGTCTGCTGCCACCCGGCTGCGTTTGCCCGGATTCACCACCACCACCAGGGCATCCACAGCTCCGGAAGTGGCACGTCCCAGATGCTCCACCCCTGCTTCCATATCCATGACCACCACTTCGTTGCGGGCCAGGACCAGATGATTCATGAGGGCCTTTAAAATGGTACTTTCCGGGCAGATGCAGCCGGAGCCGCCCTGCTGTACCGTTCCCATCACCAGCAGCTTTACCCCGTCTTTTTCCAGGGAAAATCGGTCCGGAATGTCATCCACTTTGGGGTTAAGGGTGAAAAACCCCCCCATGGTGCCTGGTTTGGCACCGGTTCTTTCTGCAATGAGATCAGACAGTTCAGCCACCGGGGTGATGGGCCGGGTTTCATCAATGCCCAGGGCGGCAGCCAGATTGGAAACAGGATCTGCATCAATGGCAATGACAGATATGTTTTTGTCAAGAGCAGCAATGCTTCTGGCGATGAGGGCGGTTATGGTTGTCTTTCCCACGCCGCCTTTGCCGCCGAATGCCAGTTTTAAACTCATAATATTTTACTCCCCTCAGGGTTCAGCCCAAAGGCTTGAGGATATGTCCTTTTTCATCCAGAATAAAGACCTGGTGATCTGCTTTTTGGGCGGTATGTATAATGTCTTCTTCAATCACTGCATGGATGTCATATGTTTCCTTGAACAAATCTTTGGGCAGCATCTGAAAACATGATTTTGCATCCTGCTTGGTTTTGAATGCCGGAAGAAATTTTTCTCCGGTTTCTTCATCACTGAATCCCAGCACCTGTTCAGATGCGGTGCCGGGATTCTGAACAATCACATAGTACCAGTTGTCAGTTATGTTTTCATCTTCCATTTGAATAATCCATTTTTAAAGTGTCATATTTGATAAATATAAGCCTATACAGCACAAAATAAAGGGGGGGGGAGAAAGAAGATAATCTCTGGTTTGTATCATTATTTGGTTGATCCTGTATCCAAAAAAGCCGGGGGAGAATTACAAAGCCCCTGAACGATACCGTAACAGGGGCTTTGGGCAAAAATAACAGATGGGTATGAACTATATTTCAAGCCATGAATCTGAGTACAGGGTTTCTCCCATGATGACTTTATAGGTTTTGGCATAATCTGCCATTTCCTTGTCAAGGCTTGCAATATCAGGCCGGTTGCCATCCATCATGCCCCAGATCAAATCCACGATATCCTGGCGCTGGCCTTTGGCAATGGCGGTGAGTTTCTTGTCAAGGGGATCTGAAATCACTGCTTTCATGCCGTATTTCCACAGCATGACCATATAGGTCTGGTTCAGTATAGGCCGCAGATGTTCGGGCGGGCCGTTGGAGATGTTGGAAAGCCCGCAGGTGGATTTTGCGCCAGGGGCGATATCATCGAGCATCATCTGAAAATTGAGCAGACTCATGAGCTGCTGCTGCTGAATATTCACCGGGGTGACAATGCCGTCCACCCAGATTTTTTCATTGGGAATCCCGGCCTCGTTGGCAAAATAGATCAGTTCCACAGCAAGGGCGGCCCGTTCATTTTCGTCTCTGGGCAGGCCCTCGGGCCCCCACAACAGGGCCACAAAGTCCGCATCATACTGGGCTGCCATGGGAACCATTTTTTCATACCGTTCCGGTCTGGCCATGATGGAGTTGATAATATGGGGGGCATCGGCCGGTTTGCACACCTTGAGGCCGGCTTCAATGGCATCGATGTTTGAGGAGTCCAGCAGCAGAGGCATGTCGGGTGCTGCTTCCTGGACCACATTGACCACCCAGGGCATCAGTTCGGTGCCGAATTTTTTCGCAGGCCCCAGGTTGATGTCGATGTAGTCCATACCCAGTTCCTTCTGGCGCACAGCTTCCTCCTGTATGGGCACTGGGTTGCGTTTGGCAGGATCCGGCTCCTTGAACTCCTTTCCGATAACCCGGGAAATGACGTTCAGGCTTTCACCAAATAGAATCATGTTTTCCATGTTCTTATCCTTTTGTTATTTTAAGATTGACACGTGAAAAGCCGGGACAGAAAACCATCTGTCCCGGCGGGTATGTTATTTTTTTGTTTTGAGGAATGCCGGCAGGTGGGCGGCTTCCCTAGGACCGACGGTAATGGTCCAGCCGGGCAGTTCTTCTTCCACATCTCCGGCAATGGCTGCAGCATAGCCCGGAATGATCAGCTCTTTGTGTTTGACTTTGTCCATGATCCCGCATTTTTTCACGAACACACCCACATCATCGCCGCCGAATTTACCGGCAGCCCAGGCAGTGAGTACAGATAAGCCTTCGGAATCCTTGATGAGTAACCATGCCGGCACTTTGCTGGCCTCAACTTCACCGGAAACGATAAAATAGGTCAAGGCAAAGTTGGTGGTGATCAGCACCGGTGAATTCTCATCCGGGTTGTTGATCTCAAAGATGCCTTCAGTGACCGTCATGGGCCGCTGGGGATCGGTAAAGATATTGAGCCGTTCCAGCAGCAGCGGGAACAATGATTCTGTGGTAAAATCCGATAACACTACGATTCCGCCGTATTTGGCAACAAACATGGCCCCAATAAGTGTTTCCATATCCCGGTTGGAGGCCATTTCACTGGGAAAGGTGATGGTGGGAAAACCCAGGGCTTTGTTGCCGGCTTTGAGTGCAGCCCGGCGGATGGCCACCTGGTCTTCCAGGGCCTGTTTGATTTCCCGTGAACCCGGATCAATGATCAGGTCCTTGAGGCCCATACCTGTCAGTTTTTCTGTCAGAGGGATCAACGCTTCCACAGAATCGGCTTTCACTGCCAGAGGCAGGTCGGCTTCTTTGGCCAGGGCACCGAATTCATCTGCATTGGCTTCCGTGGCAGCGTAAAGCAACGGGCGTTTGAATCCCGCAGCATCAATACCCGCTTTCATCACAGTCGCATCTTCTGTCATGAGCACCAGGTTGAACTCTGATTCGGTGGCGATTTTTTTTGCCACAGCAGCAAACGCGTCCCCACCTTTGCCGGCATCCTTGACCGCCAGCAGTTCCGGCCGCAGGTTCAGGCCCACTCTTTCATACTGGAGTGCATTATAGGTTTTCAAGGTGGTGTCAAGGGCTGCAAGATCTGTGTCAGATGCCACAGTGGCTGCCAGGATAGTGGGGTTGAAAAAGGTTTTTTCATGCCTGTAAAGCACGGTTTCACCGCCGGTGGCGGTCTTCCTCACCCCTTTGCCCAGGGCCACCGGCCGGATAGGTGGTGCAGATGCTTCAGCCAGCTGTTCTTTTGCTTCATCAGACACATAGGGGCAACTGTCCAGTTCCGCCTTGCCTGATGCCAGGTTCATAGCAAATGCAAGACAGGTGGGAACGCCGCACTCCTTGCAGTTGGTCTTGGGCAGGAGTTTGAATATCTGTATACCGGTTAATGCCATGTTAATCTCCTTAAAGTTTATACAACCATATGGTAAGGCCGGGGCAGATTTGTTTCTGGTGGAATACTGCCCCGACCCTTGTGTTAAATGTCTATCCCACGATGGGGTCCATGTTCAGGGCAGGATGCCCTTTTTCCTGGAGAAAGGAAAGAATCTCTTCTTCAGTGGTGCCCACGGTTTCATCGGCAATCATGTCGAACAGATTGGGAACACCCATTTCTTCACCCCGGGCAACGATTCTGTCCTTGAGCTCTTCCTTGAGCATCTTGGGCATCCAGACCATCCGCAACAGGCCGCCGTCCCCAACGATAAATTTACCCTGGGTGATGTTGTGTTTGGAATGGCCCACAAAACCGGGAGAAGATGCCCCGCCGCCCATGACACCGGCCAGGGTGGTGAACTTCATGCCGCAGGGGGTTTCGCCAGAGTAGTCACGGCCAACAGTCATAACCCCGTTGCATTGCGGCAGCAGGGCTGCAATACATTCGCAGCACCCGCAGGTGGTCATGGGATCATGCACCATGGAGTAAAAGTTGTAATGGGTGACAGCGCCTCTGGAGGCCTTGTATATGAAATCATTCACCCCTTTCCACTGTCCCAGCTTGGGATCCAGGCATTCGCCTTTTTCTATGGGCTGGTTGGGCCCTGTGGGATTGATTTCAAAGGATGCCTTGCAGTCCATCCAGTTGTAGGCACCGCACAGACCGGTTCTTTCCGGAGATACAGAGCACACATGGCTGGGGGCGAAAGACTGGCACAGGGTGCAGGAGTAGTAGGTTTCAACATCCTCATCCCGCATGGTGTCAACCCGGGCATCCCGCGCCAGATAGTTTTCTCTGGCGGTATCGGTCATCTTGTCCACATCTTCTTTTTTGGTGTACAGGGTGACCTGAACCTTGTCCATGATCTTGCCGAAATCCTGGTGGAATTTGGCATGGAGCACCACACCGATATCCTTGAGGGTAAAGCCTTTTTCAATGGCAGCCTTGGAGATCCGCACCCAGGAGATATCCCGCTGTCCGATATGCATGATACCCTGGATATAGTTGATCAAATGATGGATCTGACGCTCCATGATGGGTTCGAAATCATCCTGGAATTCTCTACCTGCGATCTGAACAAAGATCCCCAGGGGAAAGGTGCCCCCTTCTTTGATCTCGGTGATATCCGGCCCGATCACCTCCACTTTGCCGTCTTCAATGGCATTCATATCCGCCATTTTCACCAGCTCGGTGCACTGGCTCTTGCCGCCGCCGCACTGGGCATACAGATCCGCGCCCCTGACACGTTCTCCTTCATAGGCCGGGCCGAAGGCACAGGGAATGTCGATTTCAGATACCTGGACCTTGAGTCCTCTGACTTCCACGGATCTCTGGACCATATCTTCATGGGCCACCGGAGCCACCACATGTTCGTAGGTACAGATACCGGTGGGCAGAATTTCGGGAATTTCCGTGTCTGCAATGGTGGGAAAACCCCAGTTAACACACCCGGCAGCCGCAACCCCCCATTCGGTTCCCACGTCCCCAAGGGCGTTGACAAAGGCAAATACCCTTTCCTTATTATATTTGAGAATGGTTTTATAATCACCGGGTTTCACACCGCCGAATGCCATGGCAGCTCTGTTGGCAAAGCCCAGGGCAAATACCGCAGAGGAAATATCCGGGCCGAAGGGCACGATACGGGTGTTCCACCCGATCTGCATGCCCGCATCCAGGCATTGCTGAATCAGGGTTTTGCCGTTGTGGTTGGCAGCACAGAAAATATACAAAGAACGTTTCTGGTAATCTTCCACAATCATCTTGGCGATTTCTTTGTTGGGGGCAGCCCCCACCATGGCGGCAAAACCAGGGGCGGAACCATCTACAAATTCCACCCCTCTTTTTCTCAAGATGGTATCATCAGCAGCCCCCACCCAGAGTTTGCCGTTTTCAATATCCGGGTCTTCCTGGGCAATGTAAAAATCAGGATCATTCAGATACCGCAAGGCTTCTTTGACTTCATAGGAGATGATACCGGCCATGCCTGCATCCAGAAGCGGTCCTAAGTACGGGAGCCAGTTTTTGAGTTTGAGATGGGGGGGTAAAAGACCCCTGGCAAAATCCATGGGCTTTTTCAGATCTTCCAGGGTCTCACATTTCAGTCCGGTCAGAGAATAGATCACCGGCAGAAAGTAAGCTGTGTTGGGAAATCCCACTTTTGTGCTGGCATCATAGGTCTGAAGTGCTCTTTCAAGTTCACCTTCCACCTGTGCAACCACTTTGTAGCCACCCTGAATAGCAGCAAATGCGATTAATTTAGACATATTCCTTATTCCTCCTTCGTTGAGGATTTAATATAATTAAAAATTCAATTTTGGTAGTATCAGGTATCATGTTTATAATGGTTCAGTTTATCAGGCTTCCAGCTGCTGGCGGTCGGCCATATCCATCAATACCCTTTCCCTTGCCTTGTCAATGCCCAAAGCTTTTCTCTTTTGGTCGATGTGGGCAATCATGAGGTGGGCATGCTTGATGGGATCTGCTTCCACATCCCATTTGCCGCCGTAGATTCCTTCCAGCTCCTTGGAGATGTAATCATGGAAGACCGGGGCGCCGGATGTGGGAAGGGTACCGCCAAATACCGTGTACACACCTGAGGTGACAAAATACTGGCCAATGGAAATGGCTTTTTCACTCATCCACTCAGGGGCGGAGCCAGCGACGGGCAGATCGGCCAGATCATTGCCCAGACCGCCGGCCTTGACGACCTCGGTGGCTGCCAGCAGGATTCTGGAGTTGTCTACGCAGGAACCCAGGTGGAGAATCGGCGGAATTCCCACAGTCTCACAGATTTCAGCCAGACCCGGTCCGCAGTATACCTGGGCCGCCTCTGGGGTGAGCAGGCCGTGGATGGCGGCGGTGATGCCGTCGCAGCCCGTGGTGAGCACCAGGACATCGTTTTTGATCAGCTCCTTCAACACCTTGATGTGCATTTCATTGTGGCGGGATCTGGCGTTGTTGCAGCCCACCACGCCGGCCACACCCCGGATCCGGCCGTTGATGATGTTGTCGTTCAATGTGTAGTAAGTGCCCCGGAAGGTGCCGCCCAGGTGATACTGGATCGATTCCACGCCGAACCCGGCGATCTGGGTGGCTTTGTGCTGGGGAATCATGACATCGGACCCACGGTTCTTGAAGTTGTCAATGGCCATTTTCACGATACGTTTGGCATCTTCCAGAGCATAGTGCTCATTGAATTCGATGTGGATAACATTTTCCTGTTCCATCCGGGCGATGGGATGGGTGGTGATGAGCTTGGTGTGGAAGCACTTGGCCACGTTGGCCAGGTTCTGCATCACACACTGGATGTCCACCACCATGGCATCACAGGCTCCGGTAATGATGGCAAGCTCCTGCTGGAGAAAGTTGCCTGCCGGCGGAACGCCATGTCTCTGGAGAATCTCATTTGCAGTACAGCAGATGCCGCCCAGCTGGATGCCGGCTGCGCCCTTTTCCTTGGCGTAGTTGACCATTTCCTCGGATTGGGCCACCGCCACAATCATTTCCGACAGGACCGGTTCATGGCCGTGAACAATGATGTTTACATGGTCTGCTTTCATGATGCCCAGGTTTGCTTCAGACTGCAGCGGGGTGGGGGTGCCGAAAAGCACATCCTGCAGATCGGTGGCCAGCATGGATCCGCCCCAGCCATCTGCCAGAGACGCCCGGGTGCACTGCTTGATCAGGTTTTTGTAATCCTGGTCTACACCCATGTGGGTTCTGTGCATGATCTCCACGATTTCTCTGTCAATGTTTCTGGGTTTGACCCCTTGTTTTTCCCACTTGTCCTGGAGGGGCTGGGGAGCCCGTTTCAGGTATAACAGCTCCCCATCTGATTTGCCCCATTCATTAAGGGCCACTTCAGCCACTTCCAGGGCGATTTCATCAATATCCCTGTCTTTGGTTTCCCCGTCTTCCTCTACGGTGACGGCAACCCCGAGATGGGGGGCAATGGCCAGCAGTTTCTGGGTATCTTTGATTTGGTAGGCTTCGGTTTCTTTTTTGGCTGCAGACATGAAAACTTCAGCCACACACCGCCCATGGTCGGAGTGGGCCGCTGCCCCGGCTGCCACCATTCTGGCAAAGTTTCTGGCCGCAATGGTGTTGGGTGTGGCACCGCACAGGCCTTTTCTGGTGTCTTCGCCTTCAATGCCGCCCTTGGGCAGCGGAAGCCGGCAGGGGCCCATGGCGCAGTTTTTACAGCATATCCCCTGGATGCCGATGTTGCAGGGCTTCATGGTCACTGCCCGGTCAAAAATGGTCTCAACCCCGAGTTTGTGGGATCTGACAATCATTTCCTGGGTGGATACTTCATATGATGCTTCAATGGGATCAGCAAGTTTGGGTTCCTTGGCTGTTTTTGCTTTTTTTACTTCTGCCATCAGAGGTTCCTCCTCTTATTATTTTTTGGTGTAAACAACTGCCCGGCCCTTAAGGATCGGGAGCTTTCGATTATGATCAAACAGCGCGTCTGTGAATCCGGTTCAGGTTTTCAATAATTTTTTCAAGCTGGTTTTTCTGGATTTTGGCGGCTGTCATGGATACCGCTTTTTTGGGTGCGGCTTCGGTTTTGTGTTCGGCCATTTCTGCTGTTCTTTTATCCCGGAGGGCCTGTTCCTCAGCTTCGCGTTTGGCTGCTGCATCCTGCTGGGCCTTTTTTTCAGCCTGGAT
>JAABUB010000046.1 GCA_011389575.1 Desulfotignum sp.
GGCGGTCAGGGCGTGTATATCCGGCATTTGAGCCAGGCCCTGTGTGAACTGGGGCACCAGGTGGAAATCATTGCAGGCCCGCCTGATCCCCAGCTGAACGGCCATGGCAGACTGACCATGCTCAAGACCCTGGATCTGTACAACCCGGACGATCTGTTCCGCACCCCCGGGCTGTCGGAACTCACAGACATGATAAATCTGCTGGAATGGCTGGATGTGTCTGCCATGGGATATCCTGAGCCCTGGACCTTCGGCATGCGGGTGGTCCGGCATCTCAAGGGCAAAGAAAACCGGTATGATATCATCCACGACAACCAGAGCCTGTCCTATGGCCTGCTTTCCTTGATGAAAAAAGTGCCTGTCACCGCCACCATCCATCACCCCATGACCGTAGACCGCAGGCTGGCGGTGCAGACCACCCGTTCCTTTATCAAAAAGATCAAAGCCCTGCGCTGGTATTCCTTCATAAACATGCAAAAAAGGGTGGCCAGAAAACTGCCCCGGATTCTCACGGTGTCGGACATATCAAAACACGATATTTCAACGGAATTCCAGATCCCGGAGACACGGTTTACCACCATTGCCAACGGCATCGATACCAGCAGTTTTTATCCCCTGGAAGGGGTGAGAAGAATTCCCGGACGTATCATTGTCACCAATTCTGCTGACACACCCCTCAAGGGGCTGTACCATCTGCTGCATGCCGTAAAAAACATGGTGAAAAAACGCAAAATTCATCTGGTGGTCATCGGCACCCCCAAAAAAAACGGGAGCATTGAACGGCTGGTAAGGCAGCTGGATCTGGGAAGCCACATGGAATTTACCGGCCGCATCGGCCAGCACCGGTTTATCAGAGAATATGCCAAAGCCAGCATTGCCGTGGTACCGTCTTTGTATGAAGGGTTCGGCCTGCCGGTGGGAGAAGCCATGGCCTGCCGGATCCCTGTGATCTGCACCACGGGCGGGGCATTGCCCGAGGTGGCCGGCGATGCGGCAAAACTGGTACCACCGGGTGACAGCCAGGCCCTGGAAAAAGCCATTCAAGAACTGCTCGATGATGCATCCCTGAGGGAAAATCTGGCCCAAAAAGGCTATGAACGGGTGTGGTCACAGTTCACCTGGAAAGCCACAGCCCGCAAAACCGTCCAGGCCTACAGGCAAATCATCCATGATTACCGTTGATGTCACCCGCCTGGATATCCAGTCCGGCCACCGGATTCTGGATATCGGCTGCGGCGAAGGAAGGCACATGGTTGCAGCCTGCCGCCAACCCGGCACCTGTTGTGTGGGCGCGGATTTTGGATATGAGAACCTGGTATCCACACGCAGCAAGCTTGCCTTTCACCAGGCCTTAGATGACCTGGCGTGCAAACATTTTTCCCTGTCCTGCATGGATGTCACCTGCCTGCCGTTTACGGACAACAGTTTTGATGCTGTGATCTGTTCCGAGGTACTCGAACATATTCCTGATGATGACCAGGCAGTGTCTGAACTGGTGCGTATCCTCAAACCCGGCCGGATGCTTGCGGTGAGTGTGCCCGGATTTTTGCCGGAAAAGATCTGCTGGCTGTTGTCCGATGCCTATGCCGACACCCCCGGAGGGCATTTGAGGATTTATTGCAAAAAAGATCTGAAGGCAAAATTTTGCGCCAAAAACATGGTATTGACAGGTTCCCATTTTGCCCACAGCATCCATACCCCCTACTGGTGGCTGAAATGTCTGACAGGCCCTGACCGCACAAATGTGCCTTTGGTGAATCTGTACCACAAACTGCTGGTCTGGGATATGATGGAAAAACCGCGCATCACCGCATTCATGGACCGGCTTTTGAACCCGGTGCTCGGAAAAAGCCTGGTATTGTATTTTAAAAAAGTGTAATCTGGGAACATGTTTTCAGATCACCCCCCCATGATACGAGCCATGATACGAATTTTTCTGATCCCGGCTGCATGCTGCCTGGTTTTCCTGCTCCAGTCCTGTGCCACAACCCAAAAAAAACCGGTGCGGCCTGATGATCCGCTTACCGGAAAAATTCTGGATGCCCGCAGCGGCGCTGTGATACCCTTTTCACGCCTCATGGCAGATCTCATGGACCATGAGGTGATATATCTGTCTGAAAAACACGACAACCCCATGCACCATGCCATTCAGCACAGGATCATCCAGCATCTTTTGGATGCAGACCTGTCCCCTGCCCTTGGATTTGAATTTTTTGCCTTCCATGACACCCCGCTGCTGCTGAGTTTTGTGGATTCAGGCAGACATGACCACCCGGAAAAAATCAGTGCCATGATTGAAATTGATCTGCGCAGGAAACTGCACTGGGACCGGCAGTCCGACCGGATGTGGCAGTATTATTTTGATTTGTTGAAACTGGCCAGGGACAACAACCTTACGGCATCCGGTCTGGATCTGTCCGGCCCCTTGAAACGCAGGATCACCCGCAAGGGCCTGGCCGGTATCACACGCCTTGAAAAAAAAATGATATTTTCCACCGGCTATGACAACCCGGTTTATGCGCAGCATATGAAAGCTGTTTTCAGCTCAGTGCACTGCGGCATGGGTAATGAAGATATGCAGGACAGGCTCTATGATACCTGGACAGCCAGAAATGACACCATGGCCCGGTCCATCACCATGCTGGCGAAGGAAACAACCGGGCCGGTAGTGGTGATCATCGGCAACGGTCATACAGAATACGGACTGGGAGTTGTGGACCGGGTAAGATTTCTGGCCCCTGCCCTGTCCCAGGTGAACCTGGCTTTGACCGAGGTCAGACCGGTACCGGCTGATATTGATGATTATATTGCACCGCTGGACCTGAAAGGATTTGCATTGCTTGCCCCGGCCGACTATATCTGGCTGACCGATCGGGTGTCTTATGAAGATCCCTGCGAGGCATTTGAAGAGTCCTTACAGAAAATGAAATCCCCGGAAGAAGACTGATCAGCCGACAAGATAGGTACCTGTGCCGGTGGCAATGCACACATCCCGGTGGTTGGACAATGCCATTTTTGACACAACAATGCGGGAACCGGCCCGGATAATCCGGCTTTTGCACACAAAACCATCCCCTTTGCCGGGCCGCAGGTAATCCACCCGCATGTCAATGGTGGCGGATGCGGTCAACCGTTTGTACAGCTGTTCAAGGGGCTCTTTTTCATGGTATTTTACACAGGAGATAAGGGCGCTCAGCCCGCCGGTCAAATCAATCACCGCAGCCGTCACCCCGCCGTGGAGAATACCGGCGGCGGAATTGCCGATCAGATCGGGTTTCATGGGAAAACTCACCTGTGCTTCCCCTGTGTCATAATCCAGCAAATCGATTTCAATGCCCAATACCTTGTTAAAGGGCAGAAATTCCAGATAATAGGACCTGATCTTTTCCAGCACAGCTTGTTTCATGGGATTTCCTTATCTGACCGGCTTTTTTGCAGCACCCCCAGGGTCTGGGTCATGGGAAGTTCTTTATAATTGCCTGTTTTCACAACTGTTTCATACACCTGTCTGGGGGCCTGACCGCCCAGGGCCGGGTCAAAAAAAATATCATGGATCACCAGTAACCCGTCATTCATGAGATGGGGGGACCAGGTTGAAAAATCGCTGTATGCTGCATCAAAGGAATGCCCGCCGTCAATAAACACCATGGACAAGGGGGTTTTCCACATTTTCCCGGCAACTGCGGAGGTGCAGACCATGGGGATGACATGGTGGGTCACCCCGGCTTTTTCCAGGGTATCCCTGAAAAAAGGCAGGGTATTCACCCCGTTTGTACGGTCATCATACAGGTCCGGATCAAAATAGGCTTGTCCGGGCTGCTGCTCTTCAGACCCCTTATGGTGGTCGATGGAATACAGCACCCCGTCTTGTTTTTTACACGCCCACCCCATGATGGCGGCAGACCGGCCGCAATAGGAGCCGATCTCCAGAATCGGACCCATGACTGCCGCATCCAGGGCAAGTTCATAGAGCCGAAGCGCTTCTGCATCTGCCATGAATCCCTTGATGGCATGCAGCAGGTCAAAATCCAAATTTTTAAAATCCGTCTTCGCCATAATTTTTCACCAAAATTTCTCTGGGCTTGGTGCCGATCTGGGGTCCGATAATGCCTTCATGTTCCATGATTTCAATGAGTCTGGCCGCCCGGTTATACCCGATGCGCAACCGGCGCTGCACATAGGAAATGGAGGCCTGGCCGGACTGGGTCACCACTGCCACCGCCTCATCATATTTTTCATCATATTCCGCATCATCAAAGTCTTTGACTTCCTGGTCTTCATCCCCTTTGGTAACGTTTTCATCATAGTCAGGCTGCCGCTGTTCCTTGAGAAACCCGGTTATTTTTGCGATTTCCTTTTCTGAAATATAGGCCCCCTGAATACGCATGAGCTTGCCTGTGCCCGGGGGGCAGAAAAGCATGTCGCCATTGCCCAGAAGACTCTGTGCCCCGCCCTGGTCCATGATGATCCGGCCGTCGATCTTGGAAGACACCTGAAAGGAGATCCGGGTGGGAAAATTGGCCTTGATGGTACCGGTAAGCACATCAGCAGACGGCCGCTGGGTGGCGATGATGATATGCATGCCGGCTGCCCTTGCCATCTGGGCCAGACGGGTCAAGGCAAATTCCACATCCTTGGATGCCACCATCATCAAATCGGAAAGCTCATCCACGATCACCACGATATAGGGCAGTGTCTCCAGTAAAAAAGGAACGTCAGCATCGTCATCTTCCCTGCCGGCAGCCGGACCGGCCTGCACACTGCTGTTTTTTTCCTTGACCATGTCATTGTACTGGGCCAGGTTCCGCAGCCCGTTTTCCTCGAGCAACGCATACCGCCGCTCCATTTCTTTTACCGCCCAGAACAGGGCATTGGTGGCTTTTTTCATATCCGTCACCACCGGGGAGATAAGATGGGGGATATCATTGTACACCGACAATTCAATGCGTTTGGGATCGATCATCACAAACTTGACATCATCCGGGGTGGCCTTGTATAAAAGGCTGATGATCATGGCATTGAGCCCCACACTCTTGCCGGTACCGGTGGCGCCGGCAATGAGCAGATGGGGCATCCTGTCCATCATGGTGATCACCGGCCGGCCCATGAGGTCTTTTCCCAGGCCCAGGGTGAGCACGGATTCGGATGCCATAAATTCTTTTGAAGCCACCATCTCCCGCAGATTCACCATTTCGCGTTCATCATTGGGAATCTCGATGCCCACCACATCCCTGCCCGGAATCGGGGCCACAATGCGGATGCTCACCGCACTCAGGGCCAGGGCCAGGTCATCGGAAAGGCCGGTAATCTTTGATAATTTTATGCCCGGAGCCGGCCGGTATTCAAAAGTGGTAATCACCGGCCCTGGCAGAATTTCCACCACCTCTCCTTTGACATTGAAATCATTGAGCTTGGTTTCCAGTATCCGGGCTTTTTTCTGCAGCTTGTCTGTGTCGATCTCCCGCCTGATTTTGATTTTCTCATCCAGAAAGCGCAAAGGCGGCAGTTTGAATGCTTCTGTCTCCCGGATATCTTCCAGCACCTTATCTGAAGCATATTCTGTATCATCAATGTCCGGCGCCACAATGGTGGGAGAGGACAAATCTTTTTGGCCGGGGTTTTGGTTCTTTTTCCCGGCATCAGATACCTGTGGATCAGATACCTGTGGACCGGAAAAATCAGCTTCAGAAGATTCCGGCCCATTGTTATGCCAGACCGCAGGCAGGTGGTTGTCAGAGCTTTCAGGTGAGATATCCAGGATGTCCGGTGCTTGTCGGGCAGCCTGGCGCCTGGCTTTCCACTGGTCGACCAGTTGCCCCAGAGAATCCATACCTTCTTTGCATTCCCGGGCTATTGCGGTCTTGAGATCCAGAATCTTTTTTTTGACAAACATCACCAGGGTCACCATGGAAATGCCGGTGGTGAGGATAAAACCGATGATGGAAAAAAACACCAAAATGATGATGCATCCGGCAATATTGGCATATGTGAGCAAAAATCTGGTAACTGCCGTGCCCAGGAACCCGCCTGCCGGCACCAGGGTGGCGGAAAATGCATAGGCATCCTTGAAAAGATAAAACCCGGCCCCTGTGCATACCATGAGAATCATCCCCCCGGCAAAGGTCAGCCAGATGATTTTTGCAGATTTTTCCTTTACATACCACAGGGTGAAAAGCGCAAGAATCACCGGCACCCAGAAGGCACCGATCCCGAACAAAAAGATGAAAAATCCTGCCACATGGGCACCCAGCAGGCCGAACTGGTTGTGGATGGTATCGGGCATTGCCGAAACATCATGGCCCAGTGCCGGATCCTGGGCATGAAAGGAAAAAAGGCTGACACCTGTCAGGATAATCAGGAAAACCAGCACCAGGGTGATCAGTTCTTTTCTCATACTTCAATAATAATGGGCACAATAAGCGGCCTGCGGTTGATGGTATAGGCAAAGTACTGCTTCAGCGCCTTTTTGAGACGGGTTCTGATCAGTTCCACCCGGGAGTCGAATCCGGCCTCGATCTCTTCCACTATTTCAAGAATCACGCACTGGGCATCATCCACCAGGTGTCCGGTGGCTGAATCAAACACAAACCCCTTGGAAATCAATTCCGGGCCGTAGAGGACCACCCCGGTTTCCTCATCAATGATCATGGTCACCACCACAAGGCCGCCTTCGGAAAGCTCCCTGCGCTCCTTGAGCACGCTTCTGCCCACATCGCCGATGCCCTTGCCGTCCACCAGGACCCGGCCTGTATTCACCTGGCCTTGGATGCGGCCCCCGGTGTCATCAAAGACGATCACCCTGCCGTCCTCGGCAACAAGCACATTTTCCCGGGGCAGTCCCATTTTTTCCGCCAGCCTGGCATGGACCACCAGGTGTCTGTATTCCCCGTGAATGGGGATAAAATACTTAGGCTTGGTCAGGGTGAGCATGAGCTTGAGTTCCTCCTGGTGGGCGTGTCCTGAGGCATGAACCTCTGCGGCCTTGGAATAGATCACATCCGCTCCCCTGCGGTAGAGTTTGTTGATGATACTGGCAATGGCTTTTTCATTGCCCGGGATATTTTTGGAAGACAGGATGACACTGTCGCCTTTTTTGATTCTGATGTGCTTGTGCACCCCGGATGCCATGCGGACCAGGGCAGACATGGGCTCTCCCTGGCTGCCGGTGGTAATGATCAGCACCTTGGAGTCGGGCAGGTTGTGAATCTGCTTGATATCAACAATGGTATCAGCAGGACAGGAGATATGCCCGAGCTTGTCTGCCACAGCAATGTTCTGCTCCATGGATCTGCCGTTGAACACCACCTTTCGCCCGTTTTTAACGGCAATGTCAATGACCTGCTGGATGCGGAACACATTGGAGGCAAACAGGGTCACGATCACCCGTCCCGGGGCCGCAAAAATCACTTTTCCCAGATTTTTGGCCACCTCCTGTTCCGACATGGTATAGCCTTCCACCTCCACATTGGTGGAGTCGGAAAACAGGGCCAGCACCCCTTTTTCCCCATACCTGGCAAAAGAAGACAGATCAGTATTTTTCATGGGATCGGTATTGTGGCTGATGCGGAAATCCCCGGTGTGGATCAGTACCCCTTCCGGGGTCTGGATGGCAAGTCCCACCCCGTCAATGGTGGAATGGCTCACCCGGATGAATTCAATGACAAAAGGCTCCATGAACAAGGTTTCCCCGGGGCTGACCAGGTTGAGATCCACATGGGCGTTGAGTTCGAATTCCACCAGTTTGTTTCTTACAATCCCCAAAGTAAAGGCGGTGCCGTAGACCGGTATCCGTATTTCTTTCAGCAGATAGGGCAAAGCCCCGATATGGTCTTCATGGGCATGGGTGATGATGATACCGTGGATCTTGTGCCGGTTTTCCCGGATATAGTTCATGGCCGGGATAACGATATCCACTCCCAGCATATAGTCTTCCGGAAACATGAGCCCGGCATCGATGATGAACATGGCATCTTCGTATTCCACAACCATCATGTTCAGACCGATTTCTCCCAGGCCTCCCAGCGGTATTACTTTCAGCATGATTTTTTCCAAAATACGCTCATATGCGGATGGCCAGCATTTCCAGAACAGCATCGGTCTGGTCCATCAACCAGCTGCGCTGCTTTTTTGTGGCATAGGCCATACACGCGCACCGTATATTTTTTTTTGTTCTGACCAGCAGTTCACAGGCCAGAGAAGTTTGTTCCAGTTTCAGGGCAAACACGTGGGGCGCACAGTCCCGGTGATCTGCCTGCAGGGGGGTCAGTAACGTCTTTTCCAGGGCCAGCCAGTAGATACCAACAATACCGGCAATTTCGGTATGCCGGTCCAGATATTCTTTGAGCAGAAGATAGTCTTCCGGCCGCAACCCGTCTATAACATATTGTTTCATAACAGAATCTAATTACCACAGATCCCCCGACCGTTGCAACGGGTTTGTCAAATGGTGCAGGACCACTGTGTCTTGTCAGGGGTGGTGCTGGTGCATGGGGCGGTCCTGCGGTCAGGAGGAAACCGCCCGCCTGTGAAGTGCCAGAAAATTGCCTGACATCACCAGAATAAGGCCGATAATGGCGGAGAGGCTCCAGACATAGCCTTCAAAAAAAGAAGATATGATCAAAGCCACCACCGGTACCACCATGATGCTGTAAGAGGCTTTGTCAGCACCTATGGAACTGATGAGGGTCAAATAGCTTGTAAAGGCGATGATGGAACCGAAAACCGCCAGGTACACCAGAGACGTTACATACGGCAGGGTCAGAGAAAAAGAAAATTCCTTGCCAAGCCCCAGAGCCAGAACCGCCAGTGCCAGAGCCCCGTACCCCATGCCGAATGCATTGGCCTGGAGCACCGGAATATTGTTTTTGGAATTTCTGGCAGAAGTGATATTGCCGAAAGATGCCAGCAGCACACTGGTAAAGCCAAAGGCTATACCCATAAGGCTTTTGTCCGTGAGATCAAAGGTTTCAATTTCATGCATGAAGATCAAACCGATCCCAAAGATGCCGGCAACTGCACCGAATATCATTTTTTTTTCCACAGGCGTGCCCAGAAAAAAGGCGCCGTTGGCAATATTCATAAACACAATGGAGGAAAACAATACCGCCACAAGGCCGGAGGTCAGATACACCTCTGCCACATATACCAGCCAGTAATTGACCGAAAACAGCAAAAGCCCCAGCAAAGCCATGAAAGAATGGTCTCTTAATGAAAATTTCAGGGTACGCCCGCGCATTTTGCAAAAAAGCAGCAGCAGCACTGCAGACAAAGAAAACCGGTACACCACCGATACCATGGGATCCACCGCACCCAGCTGAAATTTGATGCCGATCCAGGTGGAGCCCCAGATGATGACGGTCACCACATAGAGCAAACTGTTTTTCATGGACATTGTTTTTTTCCTGACCTATCCCCGGATTGTTTTCCAGGTGTATCCCTGTCCGGACAAGGCCATGCTGCACCGACCCGGGCAGGATATTTTAAAAAAAGCGTATGAACAATCCCTGCATAATAAACCACACCAGGGGAATAAAAATTGCCGGCAGCAGATTGCCCACCCTGATTTTTTTTTCCCGGAGCATGTTCATGCCGATGCCCAGGATCAACAGACCGCCAACACCCGACATCTGGGCGACAACCGCCGGCACCAGCAAAGGTTTGAGCACCGATGCCAGCAGGGTGATGGATCCCTGGTAGACCAGTACCGGCACAGCGGAGAAAAGCACCCCGATTCCCAGAGAGGAGCTTAAAATAATGCTTACAATACCGTCCAGACAGGATTTGGCAAACAAGGTGCCGTGGCTGCCGGTCAACCCGCTTTCCAGGGACCCGACAATGGCCATGGACCCCACACAATACATCAGGGATGCGGTGACAAATCCCTGGGCAAAACCGCCTGACCCTTTTGAAAATTTTTGTCCCAGAAATTTTCCCAGCCGGTCCAGCCAGCCCTCGATGCCGATCCATTCTCCTACCAGAGCACCTGTTGCCAGGGAGATAATGACCACCAGCAGATCATCTGTGACCATGGCGGTTTTAACGCCCACCAGGAGCACGGCCAGTCCGATGCCCTGCATCACGGTTTTGTTGTAGCGCTCCGGAATGCCGTTTTTAAACAAAAGGCCCACCAGACTGCCGGAGACAATGGCCAGGCAGTTGACTATGGTTCCCAGCATGATATTTATAAAACCCTTTCCCGAATGTAATCCACACCGTTGCGGAACAATTGGATGCCTTTTGTATCCTGCATGCCAAATGCTTTTTTTGAACGTATCTGCATTTGCTTTTGTCTGGTCCAGTCCGGATGGTTGGTCACATGGTTATAGGCTTCAGGATGGGGCATGAGCCCGAATATTCTTCCTGTGGGATCACAGATACCGGCAATGTCCTGCACAGACCCGTTGGGATTCAAAGGAAACACCCCTTCGGCCGGGTGTGCTTTTTCATTGGCATATTGGAACACCACCTGGCGGCCGGTAAAGAGGGCGGATACCACATCCGGATCTGCAATGAATTTTCCTTCCCCGTGGCGCACGGGAAATTCTGCTGCCTGCATACCTTTGGTAAACACGCACGGACTTTCCGGGGCAGCTGCCAGATGCACCCACTGGTCCCTGAAGCTGCCGCAGTCATTATAGGTGATGGCCACCGACCGTCTGGTATAGTCTTTGTCCAGGCCGGGCAGAAGCCCTAAGTTAACCAGGGTCTGGAACCCGTTACAGATGCCGATGACCAGTTTTCCCTGTTCCACAAAAGACAGCAGGTCACCGCCGATATGGTTTTTGAGTTTCACCGCCTGGATTACCCCGGCCCCGTGGTCATCCCCCCAGGAAAAACCACCTCCCAGCGCCAGGATATGAAAATCCGCAAGCCGCACTTTTTTGGCAATCAATGCATTGATATGCACCCTGTGGGATTGTGCCCCTGCCAGTTCAAAAGCCAGAGCGGTTTCATTGTCACAGTTCAATCCGAAACCGGTTAAAATAAGTGCCTTCACCTGTTCCATATCATGTCTCCAAAGGGTTTGTTAAAGGCATCGGCTAGGGTCTGGCTGGACAGGTTTACAATGGTATCTCCCCGGGTGCCTTTTATTTTCAGGCTGTCCTCTTTTGCTTTTACCGTACCCGCGCGGCAGACAGGCAGGCCCTTGCACAGCTTTTCAAACAGCGGGGCCTGATCCGGTGCCAGGGTCAGGATAAACCGGCCGGCAGATTCAGAAAAAAGCAATACCTCATCTGCCAGATCACTGGCACCTGCCGGTACCTGTGACAGATCTATTTCCATGCCCAGCCCCCCGGCCATGGCCATAAGAGCCAGATGAACCCCCAGGCCTCCCCGGGCAATCCCGTGACAGGATGCCGGTATTTCCAGACCAATGGCTTTTTCCACAGTTTTGTATAAAATCTTATTGGCGGCAAAATTCACCCGGGGAACATTTCGTCCTGTTTTGCCGAACATATCATAATATTCCGAACCCCCGAGTTCATCCGCAGTGGTGCCGGCCACATAGATATAATCACCGCTTGCTTTGGGATCCAGGGTGAGGCAGCACATCACATCATCGATCACGGATGTGGCGGAAAACTGCACCGTTTCCAGGGCAGATACTTTGATGCGCTCTCCGAACGCCCCTTCCAGGTGGCCGTCCACATACATGGAATCCTTGCCGGACAAAAGCGGAATTTCATAGGCCACACAGGCGTCTTTCAGTGCCCGGCAGGCCCTTACCAGCTGGGCCGCCTTAAAAGTGCCGTCAGGATTGCTTTGGGCATCATACGCAATGTTGGGCCAGCAGAAATTGTCCACCCCTCCGATATGGGCAAAACTGCCGCCCACGGCAATGAGTCTGCGTACCGTTTCATCAATGGTGCAGGTCATCATATGGTAGGCATCAATTTTGGAATACCAGGGCAGCAGGGTCTGGGAAAAGGCCAGGCCTTTTTTGCCGGTGAGCACCGGCCGTGTAACAGACGCATCAGACGGGATATTGTGGTTCACTCCCACCAGGGGCTTGATGACCGAACCGCCCTGGACCTCATGGTCATACTGGCGGATGATCCATTCCTTGGAACAGATGTTGGGCTGTTCCAGCATGGCAATCAAAAGACGGTTGACATCCTTTGGGGAGCGGATCACCGGTTCACAAAGTCCCCGGGTTTCAGGCGGCAGCCAGACAGCATCAAACTCCCAGGCGGGAAAACCCTTGTCCAGAAGATCCATGTCCACATAGGCACAGGTTTTATCATGGTATAATATGTGCAGTTTGCCGGAATCGGTGTATTCACCGATCACCGTACTTTCCACGCCATGTTCGGTCGACAATGCCATAAACCGGTCCAGGTGTGCGGGGGTAACGGCAATGGTCATGCGCTCCTGGGATTCAGACACCCAGATTTCCCACATGTCCAGGCCTTCGTATTTCAAGGGCACCTTGTCCAGGTGTACCATACACCCGTTGGATATCATGGCGGATTCGCCGATGGAAGAAGACAGCCCGCCTCCGCCGTTATCGGTGATAAACCGGATAAGGCCTTCATCACGGCACACAAGGAGGAAATCATGCATTTTTTTCTGGGTATAGGGATCGCCAATCTGTACATGGCCGGCCGGGGTGTTTTCTGAAAAACTTTCCGAGGAGGCGGTCACCCCGTGGATACCGTCCTTGCCCACCCGGCCGCCGCTCATGATGATCAGATCCCCGGGAGAGGTTTTCTTTTCATGGCTGGGCCTGCCTGCAACCTGTTTGGGCATGATGCCCAGGGCCGTGACAAACACCAGGCTTTTGCCCATATAACCCGGATCAAACAGGGTCTGGCCGAATGTGGTGGGAACCCCGCTTTTGTTGCCCCCGTCCTTGACCCCTTCAACCACCCCGTCCAACAGGCGCCTGGGGTGCAAAGGCGGTTTCAGAGGACCGTCATAGGTGATATCCCCCACGCAAAACCCGAAACTGCCCATGAACAGTTTGGAGCCCAGACCTGTTCCCATGGGATCCCGGTATACGCCCACAATACCGGTGATGGCTCCGCCATAGGCCTCCATGTTGGATGGAGAGTTATGGGTTTCGCCGGTGATCACATAATTGTTTTCTTCGTCAAACTCCCCTACCCCGGCATTGTCCCAGAGCACGGACACCACCCAGTCTTTTTTTTCTTTCAAAGCCAGGGTGGGCTGCTGGATATAGGTCTTGAACAAAGAATTTTCAATGGTCACCTCCCCGGACAGCACATCCTTGTACCGGAAGATGCCATTGAAGGTATTGTGGTTGCAATGGTCGCTTCTGGCCTGGGAAATATATTCCAGTTCCACATCCGTGGGTCTGGACAGCCCCATTTTGCCCCGCTGGGCCAGCACATCGGGATCCAGAAAATAGTTTCTGATAATGGGGATGTCTCTGGCATTCAATGCCAGGTTTCGCTGGTCACTGATCCGTGCCAGGGTCTGGTCTGAATCAATATCAATAAAATCAAAACAGGGGATATGGTCCAAAATCACCCGGGCCGGTTTGACATCAGCCCCTTTTACCGGGTCCCATTGGGACCGTGGAAAAATTTTATACCGCTGGATAATGGGGTTGGACAACAGCTGTTCTGCCAGTTTCTCCACATCCGGACGGGTCAGGTTCTCCCCTTTCAGGCAGTAACGCCGGGAGGTATAGATGCCTTCATCCGGCCCGAATGATTTGCCCAGCAGATCTGCAATGGCCTCCATGGCAGTGGCGCCGGGATTGTCTTTTACCCCGGGCCTGAACCCGATCCAGATACACCAGTCAAAATCAATGTCCCCAGGTGTCAAAGATGACACCTGGGTTACCGGATTGGTGAAAATTTCCCTTTGCACCCGTTCCATGTCATCTTTGGCAATATCCGCTTCAATGGTCACCATATGAATACTGCGTGCCGACTGGATACAGATACCAAAATAGGTATCTGCTTTTTTGATCAGTGCAGATCCCTCAGCATCCCGCAACTGCGGTTTCAATGCTATTTCAATATTATAAATCATCTTATTCACCACTGAAAATCCGTAAAATGTCATTGTAAAAAACAAAGACCATCAGGGCCACCAGGATGGCCGCCCCGACCTGGATCATTTTTTCCCGCAGTTTATCGCTCACACTTTTTCCGGTGACCGCCTCGATTCCGAAAAACACAAGATGTCCCCCGTCCAGAACCGGTATGGGAAACAGATTGATGATCCCTAAGTTGACGGACAGCAGGGCAATGAACCAGGCAAAATTCACGGCCCCGGCTTTGGCCTGCTCCCCGGCCATCTGTGCGATCATGATGGGGCCTCCCAGGTTGTCCGCAGACAGGCTGCCGGAGATCATTTTGCCCACAGATAAAATGGTCAGTTTCACCAGCCCGGCTGTATCGGAAATGGACCGGCCCATGGCCTGGAACGGGTTCAGGGATTTGTGGAACACATCTCCGCTGCTTTTGATGCCGATGACGTACCGGTCCACGGTTTCCTGGAACACATTTTTCGCCTCGCTTTTTTGGGGGGTAAGGGATATGCTTACAGGCCGACCGTCCCGGCTCACCTGGATATCCATAGCCTGCCCTTGTGAGGAGACGACTACCTGTGTAATGTCTTCAAAGGACTGGATGTCTCTGCCGTCAATTTTCTGGATGACATCCCCTGGCCTAAGCCCTGCTTCCTGTGCCGGTGTATTGTCAAGCACCTCACCGATGACGGGTTTTGCCAGATAGAGACCGGAGAACTGGTACAGCACATAAAAAATAACGATGGCCAGCAAAAAATTAAATACCGGTCCGGCCGCCACGATCAGGCTTTTGTGGGACAAGGGTTTGTGGGAAAAGGAAACCGCTGTATCTTTTGGATCCACTGGCTTGCCGGATTCTTCTCCCACCATTTTCACATATCCCCCCAAAGGAATGGCGGAAATACAATACTCGGTGCGGCCGTGTTTTTTTGTAAATATTTTGGGACCGAACCCCAGGGAAAAAACATCCACGCCAACCTTGAAAAACCTGGCAGCCAGAAAATGGCCCAGCTCATGGATGAACACCAGAACACCAATAACAATAACAAATGCGACAGCAGAATGACCCACTTTTACCTCTCTTGTTTATATAAGGGATTCGGCTTTTGCCCTGGCCCATTGATCGGCTTCAATAATACCTGAAAGATCGGGATTGTCAATGCAGGTATGACAGGCCATGGTGGCCGAAATAATACGAAAAATATCAACAAATCCCATGCGCCGGTCTAAAAAAGCCTGGACAGCCACTTCATTGGCCGCATTCATCACCGCGGGCAGGGAGCCTTTCTGTCTGCAGGCTTCCCTGGCAAGTTCCAGGGAGGAAAACCGCTGGGTGTCCGGTGCATGGAAAGTCAAAGACTGTAATTGTGCAAAATCGGGAAACCCCATGTTCAGGTCCAGGCGGTCCGGAAGAGAGAGGGCAAAGGCTATGGCCTGTTTCATATCCGGCACCCCCATCTGGGCCATGACCGCCCCGTCCCGGTATCCCACCATGGAATGTACAATACTCTGGGGATGGATCAACACCTGGATGTCTTCATGGCAGATGTCAAACAGGTGAACTGCCTCGATGAGCTCCAGGCCCTTGTTCATGAGCGTGGCTGAATCAATGGATATCTTGTCTCCCATGGACCAGTTGGGGTGATTCAGGGCATCTTCTCTGGTAATATTTGCAAAGGCCTCTTTGGGGGTGTTTCGGAAGGGTCCGCCCGAGGCGGTGAGAAAAATCTGTTTCACATCCTTGGCCTGGTTGCCCATGATACTTTGAAAAATGGCGGAGTGCTCGCTGTCCACCGGAAAAATGGAAACCTTTTTTTCTCTGGCTCTGGCCATGACGATATCTCCTGCCATTACCAGGGTTTCCTTGTTGGCAAGGGCGATGTCTTTTTGTGCATCAATGGCGGCCAGGGCCGGTTTCAGTCCGGCCGAGCCCACCATGGCCAGCAGGACAATATCTGTGGTATCCCAGGCAGCAGCCTGGACATATCCGGTGTCTCCAAACACAATATCCGGCCGGCAGGGGCCTGTGAGCATGCCGGCCAGTTCTCTGGCTTTGGCAGCATCCAGCACCGCCACCATATCCGGTGTAAATTCTGCAATCTGGCGGCAGAGCAGCGGCAGGTTGTTGGCAGCGGTCAGGGCTTTGACCTGAAACCGGTCCGGATGCATTCTGACGATATCCAGGGCAGAAGTGCCGATGGACCCTGTGGCCCCCAGAATGGAAAGGTGCTTCATGCCGCCACCATAAGGTATCCGTACAAAACGGGAATGGCCAGCAAAAGTCCGTCAATTCTGTCCAGCATGCCGCCGTGTCCCGGCAGGATACGTCCGGAATCCTTGATGCCGGAGGCCCGCTTCAAAGCGGACTCAAACAAATCCCCGATCTGACCTGCAACCGCAATAAAAAAGGAACAGGGCAGCATTACCAGGGCCAGATCCACTCTGCCGAAAAATATCACAATACCCACCACCCCTGCAATCATGGCTGCAGCAATACCGCCCAGGGAGCCTTCAATGGTTTTGTTGGGACTGATATGGGGGGACAATTTGTGTTTTCCCAGGTAGGAACCGGTATAAAACGCGCCGGTGTCATTGATAAAGCACACAATCAGCAGCCACAGAACCCAGAAGACCCCGTCCGGTGCATTTCTCAAAAAGACCAGAAAAGACAAGGAAAGGGGAATGTAGACAATACCCAGAACCTGTCTGGCTATGATGTCAAATACATGGGTATGGGAAGCGAATCGGAACAAAACAAACACGGACAAAAAAATAAAGTTCAGGGCCAGGACCAGAAACATGAACTGCCAGGAACCGGTTCCTGCACCTGCCACCAGAAAAAGACAGGTAATATAAGAAATGATTTTTATTGCCAGGGAGACTGGGCCGTCTTTCTGGCTGAAAATGATGCGCAGGTATTCCCGGATGGCACAAGCAGCCACTGTGAAAACCAGAGCGGCCAGAAGTACGGGGGTGCCTTTGATCAGAATCCATAAGATCAGCGGCGCCAGGATTATTGTGGTGATCCATCGCTGGGCATGTTGCATTCCACTCTACCGAACCGTCGGTCCCTTTTCTGGTAATTGGTTAATATCTCAGTAAATTCCTCCCTGGTAAAATCGGGCCACAGGGTATGGGTGACAAAGATTTCAGCATAGGCAGACTGCCAGAGCAAAAAATTGGAAAGCCGAAATTCCCCTGAAGTCCTGATTAGCAGATCCGGATCAGGCATACCGCTGGTATACAGATGATCAGCCACGGTTTTTTCACATATATCTTCTGCTGCAAGTTCTCCTGCTGCAACTTTTTGTGCAACCGCCTGCACAGCATCGGTGATTTCCTGGCGGCTGCCGTAACTCAAGGCCAGGTTAAGGGTCATATCATGGTTGTTTCTGGTTGCGTCTATGGTTTCCAGGGCCTGTTTTCTGACGTCTTCAGGCAGTTTTTCCATCTGCCCCAGCACCTGCAGACAGATTCCTTTTTCCATCAGATCCTGCTGTTCTGACACCAGAAATTTTTTCAGCAGCCGCATAAGGGCAGAAACTTCGGATTTGGGTCTGGCCCAGTTTTCAGTAGAAAACGCATACAGGGTCAGATACTGGATGCCCAGTTCTCTGCAGGCAGTTACAATGGTTCGGACAGTCCGGGATCCTTTTTCATGACCGGTAACCCGGTTCTTGAGCCTTTTTTTGGCCCATCTGCCGTTACCGTCCATGATAATGGCCACATGGACCGGCAGTCTGTCCATATCCAGACCGGATGTCACAAAGGCATCAGACTTCAAGGATCTCCTTTTCTTTTTGGGCAAAAATGTCATCCAGGCGCTGGATGTATTGGTCGGTCAGTTCCTGGACCATTTTCTGCCCCTTGAAGCTGTCGTCTTCCGAGATATCACCATCCTTCTGGAGGTCTTTGAGCATTTCATTGGAGTCTCTGCGGATATTGCGTATGGCCACTTTATGCTCTTCACAGATTTTGGATACATTTTTTGCAATTTCTTTTCTGCGTTCCTCGGTCAACGGCGGGATGGAAATCCGGATCAGTTTGCCGTCATTGGACGGTGTCAACCCGAGATTGGCCTTGTGAATGGCTTTTTCAACGGCGTTGATCACACTGATATCCCAGGGTTTCACCGTAATCAACCGGCTTTCAGGTATGGATATGGTGGACATCTGGGGCAAAGGGGTCTGGGTACCGTAGTAATCCACTTTCACATTGTCCAGCATGGTCTGGGAAGCCCTTCCGGTACGGACTTTTGCCATTTCCTTGACAAACACCTTTTCGGTTTTTGTCATCCTGTCTCTGGTTTCTTCTATCACTTCATCAATCATCGCAACCCATCCTTAGAAATAGAAATAAAAGCGCCACAACCGGTATCAGGCCGGAATGCCGGGCTTCTGGTGCCTGCATCCGGCCTTGTTTTCCCGGTCTCTGGCTATTTGTTGTATATCCGGGTACCGATATCTTCTCCCATAACCGCCCTGCGGATATTGTCCTCCTTGTGGAGATCAAACACCTGGAGGGGAAGATCATGCTCCATGGCAAGGGAGATGGCGGTCATGTCCATGACATGAAGCTGTTTTTCAATCACCCGCATATAGGACAATTCATCAAACATCACTGCACCTTCATGAACCACCGGGTCCCTGTCATAAACCCCGTCCACCTGGGTTGCCTTGAACAGAATCTGGGCACGGATTTCATGGGCCCTGAGGACTGCTGCCGTATCTGTTGTAAAATACGGATTTCCCGTACCAGCGGCAAAAATCACCACCCGGCCTTTTTCAAGGTGGCGGATGGCTTTTCTCCGGATAAAGGGTTCGGCAATCTGGTCCATGCGTATGGCGGACTGCACCCGGGTGGGAACATCGCGCTTTTCAAGGGCATCACACAGGGCCAGAGAGTTGATTACCGTGGCCAGCATACCCATGTTGTCGGCAGAACTTCTGTCCATGCCTGCGGAACTGCCGGCAACCCCCCTGAAGATATTTCCGCCTCCCACCACAACGCTGATTTCAACGTTCAGGCGGGAGACCTTGGCAATTTCTTCCGCCACATAATGAATCATCTCCGGGGTGATGCCAAAGCCCTGATTACCCATCAGGGCTTCCCCGCTCAGTTTTATCAGAATCCGTTTAAACTCAGGCAGGTTGTCCAAGATTCTATTCTCCTATCTGGAAGCGTGCAAATCTCTTGATCTGAATATTTTCACCAATCTTGCCTATGGTTTCTTTTACAACATCTTCAATGGTTTTCTGGGGATCTTTCACATACTGCTGGCTCATGAGGCAGACTTCTTTATAAAATTTTTCCACCTTGCCGTCCACAATTTTATCGATGATGTTTTCAGGCTTGCCTTCTTCTTGCATCTGGGCACGGAAAATTTCGCGCTCTTTTTCCACCAGGGTCTTATCCACATCATCAGGGGTCAGACCGGCAGGGTTTGCAGCTGCAATATGCATGGCAATGTTCTTGGCAAAGCTCAGAAAATCCTCTGTCTTGGCCACAAAATCAGATTCGCAGTTTACTTCAACCAGCACCCCGAGTTTGGCGCCGGTATGGATGTAGGAATATACAACCCCTTCTGAGGTGGAACGGCCGGCCCGTTTGGCAGCCTTGGCCAGACCTTTTTTGCGCAGAAGCTCGATGGCTTTTTCCATGTTACCGTCTGCTTCAGCCAGCACCCGTTTACAATCCATTATACCCGAACCCGTCGCTTCCCTGAGTTCCTTTACCATTGCTGCGGAAATATCAGCCATTTTATATTTGCTCCTAAATTTATGTTATTCAGTTTCAATTGTTTCTTCAACTGGTTCAGCCGGGATAACTTTTTCTTCAACTGATTCAGCCGGTGTGACTTTTCGTTTGATCTTTTCCACAACCGGCCCGTCACTGCCGTCGGACACCACTTCAATGGCCACTTTCTTCTCCCCTGTACCTGTATCTTCTTTTGTGTCGCCGTCTTCCCGGGCCTGCATCTTTTCTTCATAGATCTGGCGGCCTTCAATACAGGCATCTGAAATGCGGGAAGTAAACAAACGGATGGATCTGATGGCGTCATCATTTCCGGGAATCACATAATCGATATCATCCGGGTCACAATTGGTATCCACCACCGCTACAATGGGAATGCCCAGACGTTTGCCTTCTTTTACCGCAATGGCTTCGTTTTTGGGATCAATGATGAAAATGGCGGAGGGCAGCCGTTTCATATTGCTGATACCGCCGATGGCAAATTCGAGTTTTTCTTTTTCCTTGAGCATTTTTGACTGTTCTTTTTTGGGATAATTTTCAAGGGTGCCGTCATTTTCAATGGAATTGAGAAAGTGAAACCGGGTAATGTTGTTTTTAATGGTCTGAAAATTGGTCAGCATGCCGCCCAGCCAGCGGTTTTCAACATAAAACATCTCCGCTCTGTTGGCTTCTTCATAAATCGCTTCTGATGCCTGTTTTTTGGTACCCACAAACAGGATATCCTTGCCTTCGGCGGCAATGCCCTTGATAAAATCATGGGCCTGCTTGAAAAGCTTGACCGTCTGCTGCAGGTCAATGATGTAAATGCCGTTTCTGGCCCCGAAAATATATTTTTTCATTTTGGGGTTCCAGCGTTTGGTCTGGTGTCCGAAATGCACACCTGCTTCCAAAAGTTCTCTGATCGTAATGTAAGCCATTTGTTCTCCAAATTGTTCTAATGGTTTTTTGTCCTTCACCCACTTCATTCCCAAAAATCGACTTTGTTACAAGCACCGGATCCCGGGTCCATGGATGTGTGTTTTAATAATCCTCACAAATCCTATCAAGTATAGCAAAAACCAGGCAATTAATCAATTTTTTTTTTAAGGTGCACCACCCGGTCATGGCCGGCCAGATCTTTAATACATGCAATGAAGTCGTATCCGGGGCAGGTTTTTGCAAAAGCCATGACTTTATGTTTTTGGTCAAAGCCTGTTTCCAGAAGCACATGTCCCCCCGGCACAAGATAATCACAGGCACATGACAGAATTTTCCGGATACAATCCAGTCCGTCCTGCCCGCCGTCAAGTGCGGACAGCGGTTCATGGTCCTTTATCTCCGGTGCCAGCCCAATGATATCGCTGGAGGGGATATATGGCGGGTTGGATACGATGATATCAAAAACAGGGCCGGGAGAAAGGGGAGCAAACCAGGAGCCTTTGAAAAAACAGATATTGGTGGTTCCTGCCTGACCGGCATTTTTCCGGGCCGTGTCCAGGGCTGGTTCTGAAATATCGCCGGCAAAAAATCGGTTTCGGGGAGCGGCTTTTGCCAAAGACACAACAATGGCGCCGGAGCCTGCACCCAGCTCCAGAATGGTGTTTTCTTTTTCCGGTTTTCGGGCCAGCAGATCCAGGGTGGTTGTCACCAGGGTTTCCGTATCCGGTCTGGGAATGAGTACACCTGGCCCCACCTGAAACCGGGATTCAAAAAACCCTTTTTCGCCGGTGATATAGGCCACTGGTTCATGGTTTATACGCCGGTGAATCAAGGCCTTGAATTGTGTTAATTCCTGTTTTTCCAGAGGGCGGTCGTGCTGCAGATACAGATCAAGGCGCCGGATTCCCAGGCAGAATCCCAGCAGAATTTCCGCGGTCAGGCGGGGACTGTCAACCCCGTGTTTTGTAAAATAGGTTTCTGTCCAGGCAACCAGTTTGAAAACGGTCCATTCCATTACGCAAGGACACGGCTTTCCTGCAACGCCTGGGCCTGGTGGTGGGTTTTCAACTCATCAA
The DNA here is from genome assembly GCA_011389575.1 of Desulfotignum sp. GTDB lineage: Bacteria > Desulfobacterota > Desulfobacteria > Desulfobacterales > Desulfobacteraceae > Desulfotignum. Next base: position 21,754 of record JAABUB010000046.1, read on the forward strand.
TAATGGTCTGGATATCCCCTTCCATGATGCTGTCCAGCTTATACAGGGTCAGTCCGACGCGGTGATCGGTCATCCTGCCCTGGGGGAAATTATAGGTGCGGATGCGCCCGCTTCTGTCCCCGGTGCCTACCTGGCCTTTGCGGTCAGCTGCCCGCTTTGCTTCTTCTTCCTGCATTCTGGCATCCAGGATACGGGATTTGAGCACGTTCATGGCCTTGGCCTTGTTTTTATGCTGGGATTTTTCATCCTGGCAGGTGGCCACCACCCCTGTGGGAACGTGGGTGACCCTGACAGCGGAGTCGGTTGTGTTGACTGACTGGCCCCCCGGGCCGGAGGCCCTGAAAACATCCACTTTGATATCTGCCGGATTGATGTCGATATCCACATCTTCGGCCTCGGGCAGTACGGCAACAGTCACCGCAGATGTATGGATCCGGCCCTGGGTTTCGGTTTCAGGGACCCGCTGCACCCGGTGGGTCCCGCTTTCAAACTTAAAAGCCCCGAAAGCCCCCCTGCCCTGCACCAGACACACAACTTCCTTGAATCCGCCGGCACTGGATTCGTTTTTCTCGATAATATCTATTTTCCAGTTTCTGGTCTCAGCATACCGGGAATACATTCTGAAAAGATCTCCGGCAAAAATACCGGCTTCTTCTCCGCCGGTACCGGCCCGGATTTCCAGAATCACGTTTTTCTCATCCCTGGGGTCTTTGGGCATGAGCAATGTATTGAGTCTGGATGTCAGGGTTTCCATCTGGTTTTCCAGAGAAGCGATCTCTTCTCTGGCCATGGACCGGATATCAGGGTCTGTATCCTTGAGCAGCTCCCTGGCCTCTGCCAGTTCCGCCACAATTCCTTCATAGGTCCTGAACACCGGAACGATCCGGTTGAGTTCGCCGTGTTCCTTTACATACTTCTGGTATTTGTGCTGGTCCTTTATCACCTCAGGGTCGCTCAGGAGATGTTCCAGTTTGATATACCGTTCCTCAATGCCTTTTAATTTTTCAATCATGGCCAAAAAATCCAAAAGGGGTGCCCCAAGGCAAGCCCCCTTTGTAAAGTTTTACTGAATATAAAATTATACAAGTTTGGTTGCATCAAATCCGGCATATTTTCTTTTGAACCGGTCGATGCGGCCGGCTGAATCCACCAGTTTCTGTTTTCCGGTAAAGAAAGGATGACAGCTGGAACAGATTTCCACCTTGATATTTTCTTTGGTGGAGCCTACCTCAAAAGTGGCACCACAGGCACAGGAAGCTGTGGTTCTAACATAATTCGGGTGTATTTCTTTTTTCATTTTTCCTATCACTCCTTACATCAGTCTTTTTGGCAAGACAGCTGATTCATAAAAATTTGGGCTCAAGAATTCATTAATTCCAGAAACTCTTTATTATCCTTTGTTCCCTGCATTTTTTCAAGTAAAAACTGCATACTGTCCACAGAATTTAAACTGGACAGCAATTTTCGCAGGATCCAGACCCGGTTCAATGTCATGGGATCCAGCAGCAGTTCTTCTTTTCTGGTGCCGGACTTGTTTATGTCAATGGCCGGAAACACCCGCTTGTCCGCCAGTTTTCGATCCAGAACCAGCTCCATGTTGCCGGTGCCCTTGAATTCTTCAAAAATCACCTCATCCATTCTGCTGCCCGTGTCCACCAGAGCGGTGGCAATGATGGTAAGGCTGCCGCCGTCTTCAATGTTCCGGGCGGCCCCGAAAAACCGTTTGGGGCGGTCCAGGGCATTGGAATCCACACCACCGGACAAAATTTTTCCGGACGGAGGCATTACCGCATTGTAGGCCCGGGCCAGGCGGGTGATGGAATCCAGAAGAATCACCACATCATGGCCCTGCTCCACGATGCGCTTGGCTTTTTCAATCATCATCTCCGCCACCTGCACATGGCGTTCTGCAGGCTCGTCAAAGGTGGAACTGATCACTTCCGCATCCACGGACCGGGTCATGTCCGTGACCTCTTCAGGACGTTCATCAATAAGAAGAATCATGGGAACGATACTTTTGTGGGAGGCGATCATGGAATTGGCAATATTCTGCAGCAGCATGGTCTTTCCTGCCTTGGGCGGGGAAACAATCAGCCCCCGCTGGCCGAAACCCACAGGACACATCAGATCGATAACCCGCATGGAATAGTTGTCTGATTCCGCCTCAAGATGCATTTTCCGCTCCGGATACAAGGGCAGCAGATTGTCAAACAAAATGGTTTCCGCCGCCAGTTCCGGGCTCTGGAAGTTTACCGCCTCCACCTTGAGCAAAGCAAAATATCTTTCTGAATCCTTGGGCTGCCTCACCTGGCCGGAGATGGTATCACCGGTTCTCAGGTTGAACCGCCGGATCTGGGAAGGGGAAACATAAATATCATCCGGACCGGGCAGATAATTGTATCCGGGGGCCCGCAGAAAACCAAACCCATCAGGCAGAATTTCCAGGGTGCCTTCACCATATACCTGGCCGCTTTTTTCTATGTTGGCCTGGAGCAGTGCAAAAATCAACTCCTGTTTCTTTAATCCGCCGATCCCTTTGATATTGTTTTCTTTTGCAAGCTTGGTCAGCTCACTGATTTTCATTTTATTAAGGTCTACAAGGTTCATTCGCGCTCCCAAATGTTAATATTTTTTTCTAAATTCCGGCATGGTTTTTGTTTTGGTATTTTTTAAACGGTTTTCACGGATTACTGGCAAGGATCAATTGTTTTTATACGGGATACCGTTCGATAGTCTGGAAATCTCAAATACTTATAAAAATGCAGACAGATGGCGGGTATTTTCTGGATAACTTTCTGACTAATAGTGCATTAACTTTTTGTTGTCAAGAACTCTTTTTTAATTTCAGCATACAGATCGGCAGCAGATTCAAAGACTTCACCCGACCTTCCCTGATTTTGAATCACATAATCTGCTTGTGCAATTTTTTTTTCCTGGTCCATCTGCAAAGACAAAATTTTTTTTGCCTCTGCAGGACCCACCTTATCCCTTTCAGCAATTCTTCGGACAAGTGCATCTTCAGGGGCTGCCACCACAACCACCACGTCAAATTTTTCTTCTGCCCCTGTTTCAAACAACAGGGGCACTTCTGCAGCACAGGCCTTTTCCGGGCCATAATCCGCAGCTGCCATCTGCCGGAACAATGATTCAAAAATAAGCGGATGAAGCAGAGCCTCAAGCTGCCTGCGCAGATCAGGCCTGTCCATCATCATGCGCCGCATTCTGGCCCGGTCCAGGGTCTTATCAGGTGTTACCACCTGTGGGCCGAAAAGTTTCACCACGCTGTCATACCCTTTTTGTCCGGGGGCCACCACCTGTCTTGCAATCTGATCACAGTCCAGGGTCACCAGGCCAAGGGATGCAAATGCCTTTAAAGCAAGGCTTTTTCCGGATCCTGCAGATCCTGTTATACCGATTTTCACAATATCTGAATGCGCCATCATATTGACTTATAATACAGGGATGTGGTATTTTTTCAACCCTGTTCAGTCAGTATCATAATATTTTCGGGGTCTTGTTCTGCATACTCAGCCACCGGCCCTGTTTTACCAAATACTTTACAATTTACAGAAAGGAAAACCGCACGTGGAAAGAACATTGTCCATTATCAAACCCGACGGGGTTGCCAAAAACGTTATCGGTGATGTCATCAAACGATTTGAAACAGCAGGCATCAAAATCGCTGCCATGAAAATGCTCCAGCTGACCAAAACCCAGGCCCAAGGATTTTATGCTGTGCACAGGGAACGCCCCTTTTTCGACAGCCTCACCGATTTCATGACCTCGGGTCCCATTGTGGTCATGGTGCTGGAAGGCGAAGATGTGATCGCAAAAAACCGCAAGCTCATGGGTGCCACCAATTTCAAGGAAGCAAAAGAGGGTACCATCAGACGCGAGTATGCCACGGACATCGAAAAAAACGTGGTTCATGGATCTGATGCCCCGGAAACCGCAGCCTTTGAAATCAGCTATTTTTTCAACAACCTGGAGATCCAGGCCCGATAGATCAGCCGCAATTGGGTGCAGGTGTGATCAATCCGCCAGGATCTGAGCGAAAACATTTCCGGCCCACACACACCGGCCCACAAGCGCATTGTACCACAAGCGCAGCCGCAGATTTCGGCTGCGCTTTTTGCTTGCACCCATACCTGTAAACCCGCACCTGTCAGCCATGGGGGCCGGACCATTAATCCCGGATGTCCAAAAACATTCAGGGAACCAGCATGGCAAACCCGGTGGCATCGTCTTTTTTGCGGACTCCGACTGCGCCGGCCAGCTCATGGATGGTCACCTCCATCACCTGCCAGACCTTCACCCCTTTGCGGATGCATCCGGTGATGGTGGTATCTCCCCTGCCGCATGCCATGTGCATGTGCAGTACCGGGCTGCCTGTTTCATCGGGAAAAAGCGTCCCTGTGCCGGTCACTTCATGGACATCATCCAGCTCACGGATTTTCGGACTTATGGGAAACTGCCTCCCCTGGTCCGGCCCGGTCACAAGCACACTGCCGGAATCTGCACCGCCCAGAACGATGAGAGATGCCGCCCGGATATGGTGATCCCGGGCAAATTTTTCAATGGTTTCATGCACCACCTCTCCGTCTTCCAGACGGAGCACAAATATCCGACCCTGTTTTGCCTCACAATATTTCATGGCTTTCCCTGTGATTTTTTGCTGTAATCATCTGGGTTTCATACCTGCATCTGGTTCCCGTGGGTTCATATTTCCGGTGCGGTATCCGTCCATATCCATGCTCACAAAGGCAAATCCCATATTTTTAAGGGCGGCAGAAATCTGCTGCCGAAGCCCGATCATGGGCGCTATGGATTTTTCATCTGTTTCAATGCGGGCCAGACTGCCGTGGCAGCGCACCCGGACATGGGCAAATCCCAGAGATTTTATAAAGGCTTCTGCCTGTTCAATCTTCCCAAGGGCTTCAGCGGTTATGGGATCTCCGGATGGAATCCGGGTGGCCAGGCAGGACTGGGCCGGCAGATCCCAGACAGACAGGCCCATCTGCCTGGAACAGATCCGGATCTGCTGCTTTGAAAACCCGGCATCCAGCAGCGGGGATACAAATCCCAG
>JAABUB010000047.1 GCA_011389575.1 Desulfotignum sp.
GAGGGCTGTTTTGGAATCTTTGGCAGGGGTCACATGGTCAATGACCGCCTTGATCTTGTCCGGGTCAAACACCCGGTCCTTGCCCCGGGCCACCAGGTCCTGGATGGCTGTGGGGGTGGTGATCTCGTGGCAGAACACCCGGTCCAGGCGCAATACATTGACCTCGCCAAAGGGCTGGTCCACAAGATGGGCATCAAAAATTTTTTCCGCGATTGTTTTTCCCATGGCATTCTCCTGATTCAGATTGTTTTTTCACCAAAATAATCTTCCCCCTCTGCCGGGGTCACCACCCAGTAGGCCTGGAGCAGGGTATCGGATGTATTGCGTATCAGATGGGGAATCTGGGAAAAAAATGACACCGAATCTCCGGTTTGGAGCTGGTACTGTTCTTCTCCGTAGATAAGTTGGGCCGACCCTGAGATAATGATGCCCAGTTCCCTTCCCAGGTGCCCGTCTTCTGCATCCCCCCGTTCCTGGCCCGGTGCCAGTTCCAGAAAAAAGGCATTAAAGGAATGGTTTCCTTTGGTCTGGCTTTCACCGCAGAGTTTTTCATAGGAAAATCCTTTGCGCTTGTAGATTTTGCGTTCGTTTTTTCGGATGATCTCCACCCGGGAGTGGGTTTCGTAGTCCTTGAAGAATTTGTCAGGTGATACACCGTACACTTCGAGCAGTTGCAGCAAGGTGTCCAAAGAAGGGGAAATCCGGTTTCGCTCGATCTGGGACAGAAGGCTGGAACTGATGCCTGCCTTGGTTGCCACATCCTTGATGGTAAACTGCCGGGTGTTGCGAATGGCCCGTAATAAAGCACCCAGTTTTGTTTTCATAAGCCGGTATTATTTTAGTATAGTTAATAAAAGTTTAATTATACTGAAAAATTTTTTTGTGTCAATCCTATTTTTTTGATTGTGTCTGATAAATGTTCCAAAAAGCCCTTCAGTCGAGAAAATTTTCTTCAAACAAATTTGTATAATTGTTATTGCTATCACGGTAAAAATGTTTTAGACAGATATGCAATGGATATTTCAGGCAAAAGAAAAATATTGATCGTTGATGATGTTCCTACCAATATTACTGTTCTGACCCAGATTCTGATGTCCGATTATAAGATGGTCTGTGCAACCAATGGACAGGATGCCCTTAAACTTTCGGCATCTTCTTGTCCGGACTTGATTCTGCTTGATATCATGATGCCGGATATGGATGGATATGCGGTGTGCCGGCAGTTGAAATCACAGGAGACGACCCGAAAAATTCCAGTCATATTTCTCACGGCGAAAAAAGAGGAAGAAGATGAGGTAAAAGGCCTTGCGCTGGGGGCAGTGGATTATATCTCAAAACCTTTCAGTCCCGTTATATTGAAGCACAAAGTCAGGATCCATATGGAGCTTAAACTCCACCGGGACAATCTCGAAGAGATCATCAAAGAGCGCACCATTGAAATATCAAAATCCCATAAAAAGCTTCACCAGGAGATAACAGAACGTATTCAGGTCCAAAAATCGCTGATTGAACAGCGCGCCTACTTTCTGCATCTTTTTGAAAACTCTCCCCAGGCAATTATGATACTTGCGCCTGACGGAAAGGTTGTTGAGGTGAACAACGGATTTGAAAAGATTTTTGGGTATGCGATAGATGAAATCAAAGGCAAATACAATAAAAACCTGATTGTGCCCGAAGACATGATCGCAGAGGATGAGAGTTTTCATAAAACGATTCTTTCCGGAAAAACCATCACCAAAGAAACCTTTAGATTACGGAAAAATGGCGATCTGCGGCCGGTGACATTCCTGGGGTATCCTGCAATGGTTAAAAACCAGATCGAAGGGCTTTTTATTGTATACGACGATATCTCTGAAAGGAAAAAATTTGAAGCCCAGATGCTCTACCAGTCTTTTCATGATCCCTTGACAGGCATTCCAAACAGGGCACTGCTCATGGAAAGGATCAACCGGTCTCTGGAAAGGTCTAAAAGAAGAAAAGATTACCAGTTTGCTGTTCTCATGATTGATCTGGACAATTTCAAATCGGTTAATGACAGCATCGGGCAGCTGGCCGGAGATAAATTTCTGATACAATTTTCCGATCAGATAAGACACTGCATCCGGTCCACAGATACGATTGCACGCATGGGCGGAGATGAGTTTGCAATTCTGCTGGAAGAATTCAACGACCCGCGTGAGGTTTTCAAAGTTGCAAAACGTATTTTTAACGTAGGAAAATCCAGCTTTTTCATTGAAAGAAATGAAATCACCATCAGTGCAAGTATCGGTGTGGTAATAAAAACAAAATCATATGACCGCGCGGAAAATATTCTCCGGGATGCAGATATTGCCATGTATCGTGCCAAGGAGAATGGAAAATCCAGCTTTCGGGTGTTTAAACAGAAAATGCACAAGATGACCCTGGAATCCATAAAAATGCAGAATGAGCTGCGCCATGCTATTTTCAACAATGAACTTGTTTTGTTCTATCAGCCCATTATTTCAGTTTCTGAGCAACAGCTGCTTGGTTTTGAAGCCCTGGTAAGATGGCATCACCCGGACAAAGGAATAATCGGCCCCAATCTGTTTATCCCCCTTGCAGAAGAAACAGATCTTATCCTTCCTCTGGGACGGTTTGTCATTCAGGAAGCATGCCGACAGTTAAAAAAATGGCATGAAACGACCCCCGGCGGTGAAAACCTGACCATGAATATCAATGTTTCCACCAAGCAGTTCATGGATGGAGAACTGACCGGATTTATAATCAAAACCCTGGAAGAGAATCAGCTGACACCGCAATATCTTAATCTTGAGATAACAGAAAGCCTTATAACCAAAAATGCAAAATCCATGATGTCCAAACTGGCTGTTTTGAAAAAGCATGGCATCAATGTGCTGCTGGATGATTTTGGTACAGGGTATTCTTCATTGTCCTATATTCAGGATTTTCAAATCGACAGCATAAAAATTGACCGGTCTTTTATCAATGATATGGACCGGGATGGCGGCAGTATTGAAATTGTTAAAACGATTCTTGCCCTGTGCCGGAATCTGGGTCTCGGGGTCGTGGCCGAAGGCATTGAGCGCAAAACCCAGTTCAATCTCTTAAAAGATCTGAATTGCGAAAAAATACAGGGGTTTTATTTTTCCAGACCGGTTGATAAAAACAAGGCTTCCCTTCTGATAAAAAACGGGATCACAATTTCTGAATAAATGATTTTATAAGCTGTCTGGCAGCCTCAAACTGGTATATTTCTATCTGGTCTTCAAGCTTTTGTGACAGCTTTGTAAAATTGGCATCCTGAACATGGCTGTTGAGATATTCTTTGAACCGGTCAAATGTTATTTTTGATTCTGCAGGATCATATTCCGCCAGATTTGCATCCAGCGCTTCAAGCAGGGTGCGCATTTTGTCGGGATCATTTTTCTGGCCGGGGTGAAGAAAAGATTTTTGTGTCCGGGTGCCGGTCTGCAGATCTTTCAGAAAATCTTTTACTTCTGAAAACCGTTGTTCAATCTGAAAGATATGATGGTTTATCTGGCCGGTATCTTTGAGGTCAATGGCTTTTTCCAGGGATTGTGATGCAGCAAAAAGCTCTTTTGCCGCAAGATTGCCTGCAGAACCCTTAAGGGAATGGTTTTCTTCCCGGGCCTTTTTCAGATTATTCTGACAAATCAGGTCTTTTATCCGGGCCGGTACCGGTGCAAGATCCTGGCAGAAACGGTTTAGAATGTCTGTGTACCTTTCCAGACTGCAGCCCATGCGCGCCATTCCCTCCTCAACATCGATTCCTGCCGGTGTAATGGTATCCACCCGGATCATGCCGGTCTGGTTCATGGACGGCCCGGGTTTCAGGGGATCTGAAAAAACTGTGACATCCGGGATATATTTTTTGAGCACCTTATACAGCTTGCGTCTGTCTATGGGCTTGGAAATATAGTCATCCATGCCGGCTGCTATGCATTTTTCGCGGTCTCCCTGCATGGCATGGGCAGTCATGGCAATGATGGGAAGATCTTTTTTGCCAAGGTCACTGCGGATTCCGGCAGTTGCTTCCAGACCATCCATCTTGGGCATCTGCACATCCATCAATACAACATCAAAGTCGCCGGTTTTTATTTTTTCCATGGCCTCAAGGCCGTTGACCGCTGTTTGGACCTGCATGCCGGCAAGGGTAAGGATTTCAACAGCCACCATCTGGTTGATAGGGTTGTCTTCAGCAAGCAGCACTCTGGCATCTGATGCATAGTTATAAACATTTTGCAAATCAGGTTGAGATGAGAAAACAGCCTGGTGGCCGAAAGATTCCATGATGGTATCCAGTAAATGGGAAGGTCTTACCGGTTTTTCCAAAAAACGGTAAGAGGTTTCAGAAGAAGATAAAGAATTTTTTTCAGGGCCGGCGCAGATTCCCATCAATATTACAGGAATTTTTTCGGATAAGGGGTTTTTCCGGACCTTTTCAGCAAGTGATTTCCCGTCCATATCCGGCAGATCATTATCTGCAATGAGCAGATCAAACGGTTGGGATGGAGCGTGTTGTGCAAGCAGTGACAATGCTTTTTGTGCAGAATCTGTTACATGGGGTTGAAAGTCAAAAGAGACAAGCATCTGGTTCAACACATGCCGTGTGGACGGGTTTGCCTCTGCCACAAGTATTTTCATGCCTTTCAGGGCAGGGGGGAATTTGTGGTGCCTGTCTTTTATGGGGGTACCTTTTTTCAGTCTGATCATAAAAGAAAAAAGGCTTCCTTTTCCAGGCATGCTTTCAACGGTGATTCTGCCGTGCATCATGGATATTATTTTGTGGCAGATGGCCAGTCCCAGTCCGGTTCCTCCGTATTTTCTGGTGGTGGAGCTGTCTGCCTGGGCAAAGGCTTCAAAAAGGGTCTGCTGGTTATTTTTATCAATGCCGATGCCTGTGTCTTTTACACCAAAATACAAAGTGACGTCCTCATCGGTTTGCTCAATGGTCTGGATGATGATGCATACCTCTCCTTTTTCAGTGAATTTAACCGCATTGGATGTTAAATTCACAATGACCTGCTGCAGCCGCAGGGGATCGCCCACCAATTCAGTGGGAACGTCCGGTGCAATATCAATAACCAGTTCAAGGTGCTTTTTGCGCAGATCATCAATAAAAAGATCAGTGACAGTATTGATAATGTCTCTTAACTGAAAAGAAATGTTTTCAATGTCCAGTTTTCCGGCTTCGATTTTTGAAAAATCCAGGATTTCATTTATTATTCCAAGCAGGGATTTTGCTGAAGAATTTATTATTGAAACATATTCCAACCGCTGCTTTGGTGTGAGATCCGGGTTTTTTGCCAGATCAGACATACCGATGACGGCATTCATGGGTGTCCTGATCTCATGGCTCATGTTGGCAAGGAAACTGCTTTTGGCTTTGGTGGATTCATCAGCCACTTCCTTGGCCTTCTGGAGTTCACTGTTGGCGGTTTTAAGTTCCTGGGTCCGCTCCTCCACCCGGGTTTCAAGTTCATTGTGAATTTTGCGCAATTCCTGTTCAACACGCTTACGTTCAACAATTTCCACTTTAAGGTCCTTGTTGGCATGGGCCAGCATTTCTGTTCGTTCCTTTACCCTGTCTTCGAGCAGCTGGTTGGCTTCATATGTTTTTTTCTGCTCTTTTTCAAGGAGCCGTGCAAGATAAAAATCTCTGCGGGCGGCGTATTCTATGGAATAGCAGGAGAACATGCCAATGATATTTGCACTGATAAAAAAGAAATTGTTGTTAATGAGAATGGGCAGAGGCGTGGAACTGATGACTGTGGCACCGATTTCATAACAGATGACAATGAACCATCCTGATATGGTGGCCCAGATGAACCGCGCCCGTATGAATGAGTAACCAAAAATAAAAATCAGCATCAACCCGGCATAGTATGAATAGTTTATGGGGGGCGGGGCGATAATTATCATGGTGACAATACCCAGCCCTGCCAGGACAACAACAAAAGCAAGGGAAAGCTGCATATATTTTTTGTAGCCGGCGGAAAATGACAGCAAAAGCACCAGGGCTGTCACAGGAAAGAAAATGGCATACCGGATAAACCACAGCTTGTTTCTCATTTCCGGCATCAACTGGGCATCAAGGATACCAAAAAATGAATAAAAAACAATGGCTATAAAAAGCGATATCCTTACCTGGTTGATATATTTTGTGTGGTAGTCGTCTAAAAATTCTTTTTCCAGGGTACCGGATTCATCACGAAAGGACAAGGTAAGCAGTCTGAGCTGCATGCCTGACGGATTAAAAATGGAATGGGCCAATTTTTTTTTAAAATCAGATCCCATAAGCCATATTTTTACAATTGTCTGCAGGGTGGGGTAACAGCAACAACAACATGTTCTTCAGCCTTTTGAGACAAATTCTTTTCCGCATTTCAAATGCAGAAACAGGTTCACGCCTTCAGGTTCCTGGCCTATGCGGATATCTGATTCTTTGAAGTTGCAGGCCCTGGCCAGTGCAGCAAGTTGTTCAGGGGTTCTGTGGATCAACCGCCAGTCTCCGATTACCTCCATATAGGCCTGGGTCGGATTGTTTGTTGAAAAATTTCCGATAACCATTTCTCCTTCATCTCCAAGCAAAGGCTTTAAATGGTTTAAGAGAAAAATAAATTTTTTATCATTGAGGTAATCAAATAATCCGGCTGACCAGATCAGACGGTATTTTTTGTCTGAGGTATAATCAAAGGCATTTGTATGAAGAAAGGCGATATTTTGGAGAAAATCTTTGCACAGGTTTTTTGCATAGGAAATGGCAAGCGGATCGAATTCCACATTGTCAACCGTGATGCTGCTGTCCTTTTTTCCAGAAAAAAAATCAAACAGATCCCTTGCCGGCCCGCTGGCTATGTTTAATACCTGTTTGTCAGTGTCATCCCGATCATCAAGATGGCGCAATAGATCAAGAAAGTATTGTTTTCTGTTTCTTACTGCCATGGGGGCTTTTTGGAGCTGGAAAAAAAGATCCCATTTCCTGAGTTCCGGATCATTGGAGGTGTGTTCAAGATAAATTTTTTCAATGATCTCGTAATCTCCTGGATATCCATGGGGTTTGTTGAAAACAAAGCCCTGAAGTGTCAATATGGAAAGTGCTTCTCCCATTTTGTCCCGCAGCTGTTCAAGATCTTTTTTTTGTAAGGTACCCTCTTTTGTTTCTTGGTGAACCTGGGTGAGCCAGTCCGAAAATTCATGATATTCTGAAGAATCAGGGCCTCCTTTTGCTACCATTTCTTCAATAAACGCAATATAGTGTTTCATGGAAAATTTGCTCCAGATGGATATAAGGTGCCGTTGATTTCAAAATTTTTTTCTTCTTAAATTTAAGGGGGCCTTTCAATTATTAATATCAAAAAGTCCAGTCAATACCTGTTCTAAGCCATTTTTATAACGTAAATTACATAAATCAATACGACCTGTCAATTGATATAAACAGTATTAAAAATAATTATCTGCACACAGTTTTCAGGCAATTGCCTTGATTTTAATTGTCATTGACAAAATTTGTTTTCAGATGATATCTATAAACCATGTTTTTTTTGGGAAGAATGCAGCCGGGCTGCAATTTTTTATCTGATGAGGTTCTTTAATGGAAAATAAAAAAGATCGGCGTAACACAGAAGACCGCCGTAAATCACACAATGAAAGGGCTGAAAGATTTATCAAGTATTTTCTTCCGGAAGATGAGGAAAAACGCAGCGGCACAGATCGCCGCAAGCCGGATCCTGACAGGGAATAATATTTTTCACCGTTTCCTCACAATACCACCAGCCCCTGATTTTTATATTGAGACAGCAATTTTTCAAAAGCCTGCGCATGATCTGTTTTTATAAGTATTTCATGGATAACCTGCTCTCCATAACCGGTATCAATAATTTTGGCATCAACACGGCTGATCTGGTTTAAAAAAATATCATTGCATTCATAGGGGATCTGGATCCGTATCTGGGAACCCTTGACCAGTCTGACTTTTTTAGCACCATCCAGAGCCGTTGCCACTGCATTTGAATACGCCTGGATCAATCCCCGGACCCCCAGCTTCACCCCGCCATAGTGCCGGGTCACAACCGCTGCCACCTGGGTCATGTTGCGGGATGCCAGCACATTGAGCATGGGTTTGCCTGCCGTGCCTGACGGCTCGCCTGCATCGGAACTGTGATAAACCTGGCCGGCGTCCCCCACAATATAGGCCCAGCAGTTATGGGTGGCGGTTTTGTTTTCTCTGGAAATTTTTGAAATGAAATCCTTGGCTGCATCAATGGAACCGGCATGGGACAGGTGGCAGATGAAAAGTGACCGTTTGATTTTAAGCCGGGCTGTATATAAGCTTTTTTCTGCTGATCCTGCAATGGAGTAAAATTGCTTTTTGGGGGCCATGCATTTTTGTCCGGTGTATTGGTTGTCACATTACCATTCAGGGGGTGCTGTTTCCCATTCATCCTTGAAAATTTATCAGGAATGGTTTATACACTGTCCGGTATGAAAAATTCCATTATTAATTTTTATTATTACATGTTGCCCAGGATTTTCCCATGAGAATTGTAACCCGGCCTGATTTTGACGGCATTGTATGCGCAGTGCTGCTGCGTGAAGCATTGCATATTGACACGGATATATACTGGGTGGAACCCAATGAGGTTCAGAAAAAAAAAGCAGACATAAAACCCGGTGATATTCTGGCCAACCTGCCCTATGATCCCAGATGCTCTCTGTGGTTTGACCACCATGTTTCCAACAAACCGGAGCAGGCGTTTGAAGGAGCCCATGAAATTGTCGATTCAGCCGCCGGCGTGATCCATAAATATTATAAAACATCCGGACATCTGGACAGCCGGTTTGATGATTTGGTTTTTCATACCGATATCATTGATTCAGCCAGTTTGACCAAAGATCAGGTTCTGCACCCCCAGGATTATCCTTATGTCCTTTTGTCCATGACCATCAAAAACCGGGACAACACAGACACAGCTTATTGGAACCGCCTGGTAAAGATGCTCAGGACCCGGGATATTGAAACTGTCATGGCTGATCCCATAGTCAGGGAACGCTGTGATATCGTAATTCGGGAAAATAAGGCGTATTCCGGTTACCTCAAGGAATATACCCGCATCCAGGGCCAAATTTCCGTTACCGATTTCAGGGGGCTTGATCCTGTGCCCTCGGGAAACCGGTTTCTGACTTACTGCCTGTTTCCCGAAACCGTTGCCAGTGTCAAACTCCGGTATACCGAACCTGAAAAAACCCATGTGCTGGTGAGTATCGGTCACAGCATTTTCAACCGCAACTGCCGGGTCAATGTGGGGCAACTGCTGGCCGGCTATGGCGGCGGAGGCCATATCGGTGCCGGCGGCTGCACCCTGGAAGCAAATGATGCCCAGCAGAAAATTGATGAGATCATACAGGTCCTGGAGGTCAATGAGCCTGTTTGGCTGACCCGGTTTTTTTAACAATTCCCGTCGGAAGCAAACAATATCGAGCGCCACAAATGCAATGTGTATCGTCTCATCAGAATCCACGGTATGATTTCGTTTTTTTCCTGCAGATACCAGGGGATAGCTCATGATGGCCACATTTTTTACCCGCTGCTCCAGCGCTGACGCAGTCATTTTCTTCTTTTGATCGCTGCCTGTGAATGTAAGACAGGTGCTTTGTTTTTGTCACACAAAGTCTATTTCCAGTTGGGTTGAAAACATGGAAAATCTTCTATTGCAAGGTTTCTTGGACCTGACTACAATGTACTGGATGAGCATATTTAACTAAAAAAGGAGTTAACAATGAAGGTTATTATTGATTTGTGTGTAGTTCCGCTGGGAGTTGGTCTTTCTGTTTCCAAATACGTTGCTGCCTGCCATGAAGTTATTGCTGAAGCAGGCCTGAAATCAGAACTTCACGCATATGGGACAAACATCGAAGGTGACTATGATGCCGTCTTTCAGGCAGTCAAAAAATGCCATGAAAAAATCCACAAAATGGGTGCCCCGAGGATTACCACAACGATTAAGCTTGGAACCAGAACCGACCGGGATCAAATCATGGAAGACAAGGTAAAAAGTGTTCAGGAAAAGTTACAAAAAGCGTAAATAAAACAAAGGTCCATGAAACAGGAGAAATACCCATGTCAGGGCCCCATAAAATCCGGCAGATGATGAAAGCGGAGCGGGCAGCTGCCCGGCGCAGGTTCCGCAGGCACCAAAACCACAACAAACTGGCCCGGCCCGGCTGCCACCAGTGTGTCATTGTCCTGGACCACCTGAAACCCACTTTTAACATCGGCAAAATTTTCAGGAGTGCTGAAGCATTCGGGTGTCGGGAAATCCATTTGGTGGGTATTGACTTTTTTGACCCGGCCCCGGCCATGGGGGCGTTCAAATGGGTGCCTGCTTTTTTTCATACCCGGTTCAATACCTGCTATGCTGATCTTGTCAACCGGGGGTATACCCTGTTTATTCTGGAACCGGGCAAAGGAGAGCCGGTTATGGATACCAGCCTGCCCGAAAAAAGCGCCTTTATCCTTGGCCATGAAGAATTCGGCATCAGTTTTGAACCGGATTTGTTTGACCGGGTCCGGTGCCTGACCATTTCCCAGTACGGCAGATCAGACAGCCTCAACGTCAGCGTGGCCGCTTCCATCGTGCTCTATGAATATGTGAGGCAGAATGGGGGCAGAAGTTAATTTTCAGTGAAGTTACCTGCTCGTTTGGTCTATGCACCCAGGACAGGGTAATCGCATGTAGATGCAGCGTCACCTATATTGGCATAGCCCCCTGCGGGTAGCGGTGGGACAGGACCGTCAGATGCCAATCTCGGGCCGGTCACACCGCTACCCGCAGGGGGCGGGTATCAAGCAGCTGAACAGGATGCGGTTACATACGATGGCCCTGGCACCCGGAGGGGACTATTGACAGAAAGAGACAGATCTGGTTATAAGAAGTCCATGCAGACGCAAAAAATCATCCATCATATTGTAAACTGGCTCAATACCTATGTGACGGCATCCGGCCTTACCGGCTTTTGTGTTGGGGTGTCCGGCGGCATAGATTCGGCGGTCACCTCCACCCTGTGCGCCAGGACCCGAAAGCCCACCATGGTTTTGAACATGCCCATCTTTCAGGCATCAGGCCAGCTGTCCCGGGCTGCTGCCCACAATGCATGGCTTACAGCCAATTTTCCCAACGTTACCCCTGTTGACCTGGACCTGACACCGGTATTTTCCAGTATCCAGGATAATTTTCCTTCTGATATCCAGGACAAGCTGACCATGGCCAATACCAAGGCCCGCCTCAGAATGCTTGCCCTGTATGCCCTTGCCTCTCACAACCGCCTTCTGGTGGCAGGTACCGGCAACAAAGTTGAGGATTTCGGGGTGGGATTTTACACCAAATACGGGGATGGAGGAGTGGATATTTCACCCATTGCAGACCTGCTCAAATCAGAGGTGTATGCCCTTGCTCGGGCCCTGGGTGTTGCAGAAGAAATCATAGCAGCCCCTCCCACTGACGGGCTGTGGGAAGATAACCGCACAGATGAAAACCAGATCGGTGCCAGTTATGCAGAGCTGGAATGGGCCATGGCCTATAATGCCCTGCCGGAAAATGAAAAAAAGGATGTGGTGCTGGATGTGCGGCAGAAACAGGTGCTGGCAATTTTCAACAAACTGCATGCCGCCAACCGCCACAAAATGGATCCCATACCGGTATGTTACATCCCAGATGATTTGCGGCACTAATCTGTGTATCAAAAACAGCCGGTAACATGCCATCCAAAAACGGCGAAGCGGCTAACAGCTAACAGCTTTCATGATTTGTTGGTCCCGCCGGGCATGACCGTTATTGAAACGCATCCCGGGACAGGTTGAATTTTTTCATTTTATAATACAGCAGCTGCCGGGAAATTCCCAGTTTTCCGGCAGCCCGGGTGACATTACCCCGGTACTGCATCAATGCCTGCCAGACCATTTTTTTTTCATGTTCTTTTTTGTTGAACATCAGGTCTGAGTCTTGTATTTCACTGTCCTGGTGTGCGGGAATATATGCAGTGGTCCTGCGCAAATATCTGGGGTTTGCCGGCCGAATCATGCCGCTGCCATTGGCAAAGTGTGACGGAAGATAGGTCCTCCGGATCTGATCATCCTGGCCCATGATATTCATGGCCCCTTCAATCACATGCTCCAGCTCCCGGACATTGCCGGGCCAGTGGTACCGGCTGAACATGTCCATGACCTGCTGGTCTATCCCCCGTACCTGTCTGCCTAAAACCTTGTTGTGTTTGGTAATAAAATGGTTTACCAGCAGGAGCAGGTCTGCAATGCGGTCACGCAGGGGAACAATATGGATGAACACCACTCCCAGCCGGTAGAACAGATCAGAGCGCAGGCTTTTATCGGCAATGGATATATGTGGGTCCTGATTCACCGAGGAAATGATTTTCAAATCAAATTTGATTTCTTTGAGTGCCCCCACCCGTCGTACTTTTCCTTCCTGTACAATGCGCAAAATCTTGCTTTGGAGGCCCACAGGCATGGAATTGATTTCATCCAGAAATATGGTGCCCTGGCTGGTGCGTTCAAACAGCCCGGCCTTGTTGATGGAACCGGTGAACGCTCCTTTGGAGGTACCAAACAATATACCTTCCAGCAGGTTCTCCGGGATCGCCGCACAATTGACCGGGGTATATTTTTTTTCATGCCTGGGGCTGTGGTTGTGGATGGCCCTTGCAAACAATTCCTTGCCTGTACCGGTCTCTCCGTAAAGCATCACCGGAGACGGGGTATTGGCTGCCATGCGGGCCGCGTTCAGGGCATCCTTGAGTGCCGGGTCCTGGCCGATGATGGTATCGAAAGTGATCTCATGGTGATGCATGCGGTACTGGTTGTCAGGCAGGCGCATGGATGACAGGGTCTCGGTGAGAACATTGAAATCGCGCACAAAACAGATGGACCCCACAAGCTTGTTTTTGTTGAAGATGGGATGGACATTGTGGATGGTATTGGCAAATTTTCCCATGCGGGTTCGGTAGTAGATGGGCTCATCAACGATGGGGCGCCGGGTGTGAAGGCAGCGCATGATCAGGCTGGTGTGATCATCCAGGTCATACACCTCTGTCACACGGTTGAGAATGGCGTTTTTTGGGTCCAGTTCATCGATGCGGGACATGGCATGGTTGTAATAGACGATGATACCGTCTTTGTCGGTGATAAGCACCCCGTCACTGTATTCGTCAAATATGGCCAGAAAATTGGCGTTATCCAGGCCGAATAAGAATTTTCTGGCATTCTGGTGTGATAAACGGTTCATCTTACAATTGCCTGATCAGTTCGGGCAGGATCTCAAACACATCCCCCTGGACCTGGTAATCACAGTTGGCCATTATGGCGGCATTGTCATCCTTGTTCACGGCAATGATCATTCTGGCGGTTTTCATGCCCGCAAAGTGCTGGATGGAACCTGATATCCCAAAGGTAATGTATACCTGGGGGTTGACCTTTTCCCCGGTTTGCCCCACCTGATAGGCATAGGACACCCATCCTTCATCCACAGCCACCCGGGAAGCCCCCACAGCGGCATTCATTTTTTCGGCGCAGTCAAAAATCAAAGAAAAATTATCTTTGTTTTTCAATCCCCGGCCTCCGGCAACGATAATATCTGCCTCTGCCAGGCTGGTCCGGCTGCTGTTTTCACCGTCATCCCAGGACACAAGGACAAAATCTGCAGGCACAGTGTTGTCTGCAGGCACAGTGATCTTTTTTGTCTGTGCAGGGGAGGGCACGGGCTGCACTGCATTGGGCCTGATTCCGAATATCACCACATCGCCTGTCAGCTGGATATCTGCCAGCACCTTTCCGGAATACTGGGAGGTTCTGGCAATATTTTTTTCCAGATCCACATCCAGACAGTCCATGACCAGCGGGGCATCCAGCAGGGCAGCCACCCGCGGGATGAAATCTTTGCCGTCTGCACTGGAAAGCCCGAAAATGACGTCCAGCTGCAGCTTTTGTGCGGCCTGTGCAGCTGCATCAGCCCGGACTGCCGGATTCAGGCGGATCTCAGGGTCAGAAGCAAGGGCCAGGTCCACAACCGTGGTAATGCCGTATTGTGCCAGAATATCGCAGGCGGTATCATCCACGCCGTCCAGAACCAGGGCATGTAGATCAGCTTCTGTCCGGGCAGCCAGGGTGATCATCCCGAGACTGGTCTCCTTGACCCTGCCGTTTTCCAATTCAATGAGGATTCCTGTCTTTTTCATGCCAACACCTTTGCTTCTTTTTGAAGAATTCTGATGATCTCTTTTGCCTGGTCTGCCGGGGTTCCTGTGATTTTTTTGGGATGGCGTTTCTGCACCAGGGGTGCGAGTGCAACGGTTTTTGCTGATCCGCCGGCAGGGGTGATGGACAGGCTGTCCAGGGAAATTGTTTTAATGGGTTTTTTGCGGGCCTTGACCACATCAGGAAAGGTCGGATATGCCGGGGTGTTCAATCCCCGTCCCGCCCCCACCACACAGGGCAGGGCCAGTTCAAAGGTGCGGGTTCTGCCCCCGGACAGTTCACAGGTGACAACCGCCTTGCCGGAGGTGACATCAAGGAAGGCCGCATTGGTCACCACGGGAAAACCAAACAACGCCCCGATGCGGAACTGGGTCTGCATGCCTTCGCTGTCTATGGATTCTTTGCCGGTGAAAATAATGTCGGCAGATCCGTCCTGTACAATGGCGGCGTGCAGGGCCCGGGCCGTGGTCATGCTGTCGCAGGCTTCATCGGTCTCCACCAGAATGCCCCTGTCAGCACCCATGGCCATGGCGGTCCGGATGGTTTTTTCTGCATCCGGTTTCCCTATGCACACTGCGATTATTTCACTGTCTGCTGCTTTTTTTTTCAGGGCAGCTGCCTCGGTTACCGCATGCTCGTCATAGGGGTTCAGCAGAAAGGCCACTTTTTCATCGATCCGGGTATCATCCAAAAGGTGGATATTGGCGGCTGAATCCGGTACATGTTTTATACATACATAAATTTGCATTATATGAACACCAGTTTCTATGTTTTTTTGTTTACTCCGGGTGGTTATGATTCAAGGGATCAGGCTTGCATTATTGCGTTTTTGATTCTTGAGAGTAACCAATTTTTGATAAAAACACAACAAAACAAGCCGTTCATCATCGCTGAAATCCGAAAGCGTTATATCCATATGCTGTCATCCAGGGGCAGGGTAATGATGCCGGGTGAAAAAAAAGGCAGCACCAGGGTATTCCCCGGCCTGCCCCTGGACAAAAGCGTGCTGCACTGTATGTGCACAGCATGGTGGTGTATGGTGCCGCTTTTTCCCTCGGTTTCGGCAGATGTCTGCCGAAACCGAGGGATCAGTACGGTTGGTTTGTGCTATCCGTTTACAGAAAAGCTGGAGTCATAGTTGATCTCCCGTTTTCTGGAGAAAAAGCCCACATCAAGGGTGCGTTTGGTGTATTTGAACTCATACTGGAACGGTTCCTTGTCATGGTCCAGGCCTTTTTCGCAGGCATCGATGAGTTCCGCCATCATACGTCCCACAACCGGGGCATTCTTGTACTGGTTGCCCGAGGTGCCGATGGCCATGTAAAACCCGCCAAGGTCGGATTTGTCATACACCGGAATCCAGTCATCCGAGCAGTCATACAGGTCCACAACCCCTTTGGGCTGGTTGGGTACCTGGAGAGTGGGAATGCGTTTTCCCAGACGGTAGCACTGGGCTTTCCACTGCTCTTCTGTGAGAACATTGTCTTTGCCGTGTCCTCCCTTGCCGGCATAAAATTCATCCGGATCCACCCATTCCTGGGGATCGCAGTCCGGGTCTTCAGAACCGATGAGAAACAGGTTTCCCACCTCGGGTCTGACATAGCAGCCGATGTCGCCGTCAGACATGTGGTACCCGTCGTTGAGATAATCATAATCTTCCGGGGACGGGCAGTACATGACCTCGTGGCGCAGGGAGTTGGTTTTGATGTTGCAGCCTTCATATACCCCTTCAGCCATCTGGTTGATCTTGAAGGAATGGGGGCCGCCCACGTTGACCACAATGTCCGCATCGATCCGGGTGCCGTCTTTAAGGGTAATGCCGGTCACTTTGCCGTTTTCGCTTCTGATGTTCACCACTTCGGCATTGAACATGAACTCTCCGCCTTTGGCTTCAGCAGCCCGCATGATATTGTGGGCGGACAGGGCAGGGTCGTTCACATACCCGCCTTCGGGGCAGAAAATGGCGCCTTCCAGCATTTCTGTGGGCTCGTCAAAGAACTTGGGGTCTTCAGGCCGGCGTACAGGCCAGAATTTGTGCAGGTCAATGGGGGGCACATGTTTTTTGATGGTGTCATTGTCCCATTCTTCATATTTCACGCCTACGGCATCATAGTGTTTTTGCACTTTTTGCCAGTCATGGCCCTCGGATTTGAGCAGGATGGAGCCGGTGTTCATGTATTTGGCCATACCTTTTTCATCTGTGACATTGTCCAGGTAGTTTTCCCAGTCCAGCCAGTATTTGAACCCTTCATAGGCCAGGGCCACCCCGTCCTCAGTGGAGTAGTGGGCCCGCACAATGGCGCAGGAACCGGCGGTGGAGCCTTCACCTGCATCGGGAAGCTTGTCCACGTTCAGGGTTTTGTAGCCCATTTTGCACAGTTCATAGGCAATGGGGGTTCCAATAACACCGGCACCGATAATAATTGCATCATATTTTTTGTTCATGGTTTTTTCTCCTTATAAATTGTTTATCCAGCTGGTGAACCGGGCTTCGCCGGCCGGCGTGAGCCCGAATTCCTCACCGGCATGGAGGATGCCGTCAATCATGTGTTTGCCATATCCTCTGGAACAGGTCAGCACCACACCGGATTTTTCCGCTTCCCGGCTCAGGGTCACAATCTGGCAGGGCACATGGGAAAAAGGACCCTGGAAAAGAAACGGGGTCTGTTTGTTTTCACCTGCAAAGTCCAGATTGGACAGTTTTTCACAGACGGAAAAAACCCGGCTGCCGAAAATCGCCACAAAAATAGTGGCTTCGGTAACGTCAGTGTATTCCTTTTCTTCGGGGATGTCTATGGTTTCCCCGTCCAGGTGGTAGATGGATGTCTGGATGCGGTTCATGCGATTGAGCAGCATCCCTTTTTCCAGAACCGACCGGCAGGGTGTTTCAGGAATGGTGATCCCGAAGGGTTTTTTTGTGGCCAGATCCGAACTTTGCAGGTCCAGCCGGGTCCTGTGGCTCAGATCCACCAGCCAGGGTCCTTCTCCTTCGCCGTGGTATTCCAGGACCACATCCCAGTCGCCGCGTTTTTGATTTTTGAGCGGTGTTGCCTTGAACTCGACCGCTGAGTATCTTTTAATATCTTTCATGCGTGTATCCCTTACATTTTCATCCGTTTACCTTCAGGATCATAGAACGGTGTTTCCACAACCGTACCGTAAATCAGCTCGCCATTGCATTCATCTTCATAAAATGCCAGCCGGGTGCCGATTTTGCTCATGTCACCCTGCACCAGGGCCATACCCACGGCTTCGTTGAGGGAAAAGCTGTTTCTGGCGGTGCACACATGGCCCAGGACCCGGTCATCCACGATCAGGGCCCCGTCTTTGGGGGCTCTGCCATTGTTTTCCATCTTGAATCCCACAAGCTTGAGCCGGTTGTTGTCTTTTTCCGCCTGGATCAGGGCAGCTACACCGACAGTCTTATAGCCTGTTTTTTTCCTGGACCAGAGAAATCCCATGCCGATATCCAGCAGATTGGTGCGCTGTTCAGATTCCTGACCCAGTATGACATGGCATTTTTCCATGCGCAGCACGTTCTGGGCTTCCACACCGAAATTCTGGATATTGAACTCTTTGCCTGCTTCATTGAGCATCAGCCACAGCGATTTCATATAGGAGGCGGGTACATGCAGCTCATAGGACAATTCGCCCACAAAACCCAGGCGCATGGCCTTGACAGGAATGGTGTCGGCAATGGTGAACTCCTTGTATTCGGAAAAACCGAATCCCTCGTTGGAGACATCGATGTCCACCACTTTTTCCAGCACTTTTCTGGCATTGGGGCCGGACAGGTTGATGACCCCCATGGCATCGGTGAGGTTGACCAGGGCAAAATCCCAGTTCTCATACCGGGTATGGTACCGGATCCATTCTATGGTCTGGCCGGCACGGCCGGTGGAGGTGGAGAAATAGTAATCGTTTTCCCCCAGCTTGACCACCACGCCGTCATCGATGACACAGCCGTCATCATTGCACATGGCCGTATATTTGACCCGGCCTTCCTTGATTTTGGAAAGATCGGACACATATACCCGCTGCAGGGCGTTCAATGCATCGGGTCCGTGAATCCTGAATTTTCCCAGGGTGGAGCCGTCCAGCATGCCCACATTGTTTCTGACATTTTCGATCTCTTTTTTGCAGGTAAAATCTTTTGAAAAGTACCGTGCCCGCTGCCATACCCCGATGTTTCTGAAAATGCCGCCGTCTTTTCGCTGCATTTCATCCATGGGGGTTCTTTTGAACATGGTATGGTTGGTACCGGCATACGTGGCAATAAGCGTGGGTACCAGAGGCGGCCGTACCGTGGTGGGCTTGATGCGGATATCGGGCAAAGCCTGGTATTTGGCGGTGAACAGGGGCAGGTTGTGGCCCGGGATGCCGCCCTGGCCGGGACCAAGTCCTGCACCGGAAAAGCGCTTGATCAGTTCAGGAACATCAAACCCCTTGTTGATGGACTGTTTGATATTTTTGATGCTGACGTCTTCATCAAAGCAGATAAAAGTTTTTCTTCCCTTTACCGGTGCGGTGATAAGCTTGGTGCCCCTGGCAGGTCCGGGCAGGGTTTCCATGGCTTTTTTGGCATCGCCCAGCTCGGCAATGGAGCAGTTTTCACAGTCATATGCCGCTTTGAGTCCGGCCAGATGACCGGAGGCTTCAATGGATTCGGCATTTTCAAATCCAAGCAGGCGCCCGGCTGCGTACATTTTTTTAGGCAGGTCCGTGGGCAGGAAAAAATTGGTGTGGTTGTCATAGGTCAGTTTTGCCTGGTTTATCACCAGAGGGCCTGTAAGCGGGGTAAATCCGGCTGATGCCACCAGCACATCACAGTCAAATGTTTTGGAAACCGTGGCATCCACACTCTTGATGGTGACTTTTTTCACCTGTTTGCTGCCGTGGGCTTCGGTGGCCACCCAGCCTTTGAGGATGGTGATTTTCCGGTCCAGAACCGCCTTGAGCAATTTGGGATCCTGTCCGTCTTCTCTGATATCTGCGATGACCGGAATGGACAATCCCAGATCATGCAGGGTAGCGGCTGTTTCCAGTCCCAGGTCATGGCCGATGGAAAACACCGCAGTCTTGCCGGGCAGCATCCCATAGGTATTGGCCAGGCGCAGGGCACATCCTGCCTGCATTACCCCGGGGCGTTCGTTGTTTTCAAACAGCAGGGGACGTTCAATGCAGCCGGTGGCAACCACCACGCTGTTGGCACGCAGTTCAATATACCGTTCCGTAAAGGAGTCGGATTCTTTTCCGATCTGAAAACCGGTGACCAGGTTGTTGTTGTATGTTCCCACATTGGCCGTGTGGGTGAACACCCGGATGTTTTCGGTTTTTTCCACCTCTTTTGCCAGCTGCACCGCGCGTTCATGATGGGTCTGGCTATCGAGATATTCAGAGGTGCGGTATTCAAAATCTCCCCCCAGCCAGGGCCGTGCTTCCATGAGAATGACCCGCAGCCCTTTTTGGGCCGCAGCCAGGGCAGCTTTCATCCCGGCATGCCCGCCGCCGATGACACACACATCACAGGTGGGAAAGATCTCATCATATTTGCCGGGCATGTGGTGATCCGGAGACAGCTTGCCGATACCCGCGGCCTTGCGGATCTGCTTCATGGCAACAGGCCAGATTTTGGCGGGTTTGTGCATGGTGTCATAGTAGAAACCTGCAGGCATGGCCCAGTCCATCTTGTCAATAAAACCCAGGAGATCATTTTCAGCCGAGCCTTTGACATTCTGTTCCTTGATCACCATGCCGGGTTTCAGGTACGTGGTTTCCGTGCGGACATTGGGAATACCGTTTACTTCCATCATGGTGTTGGAGCATTCCCCGTTCATGCTGTACAGCCCTCTGGGGCGGTGATATTTCAGACTTCTTGCATAGATTCTGACCCCATTGGCATACAGGGCGGTTGCTATGGTATCCCCTTTTACGCCGTAGAAAGTTTTTCCCTTGTAGGTAAAGGGAATCTTGTCACCTGTATTAATTTTCAATGTGGGCAGATGATTGAATCTGGTCATCATTCTTTTGCCTCCGGTGTTTCCTTTTCAAGGTTTGTCGTCGTATCCCGGAAGATGGTAAACCATGAACCGCATCCATCCCGGTGAAACCACCATTCCTGCTGGATCCCTGCCACGCATCTGTTCATGTGGACATAATCGCACCAGCTTTCAGGGGTCAGATCTTTTTGATCAGGTCTGGGACCTTTTTCTTCTCCGCCGTAACGGA
The DNA here is from genome assembly GCA_011389575.1 of Desulfotignum sp. Lineage (GTDB taxonomy): Bacteria > Desulfobacterota > Desulfobacteria > Desulfobacterales > Desulfobacteraceae > Desulfotignum. Next base: position 20,498 of record JAABUB010000047.1, read on the forward strand.
ACTCATATCCGTTTCTCTTTCCGCAGATCGGACATGTAATTGTTAACGCCATCTTGTCTTCTCCTTGCATCTCATAAAAATTATTCAGCTGGTTAATTGTCCGGGCTGTAGCTCATCAGTGCGGCTGTTTCACCCATGAGTTTGTGTTCTTTGTACCGTTTCAGAGCAAAGGGCTTGAGTATGTCAGGGCAGGTGTTGGTGGCCATGAAATCAGCCATGTGGCGGCCCACGGCAGAACATGATTTAAATCCAAAATATCCCCAGCCGCAGTCCATGAAAAAGCCTTCCACCTGTTCATTGCCGTCCATGATGGGGGCCATGTCAGGGGTCATGTCAGCCAGTCCGCCCCAGATCCGCATGAACCGGACGCCGCGCAGGGCAGGCAGAAATTCAGACAAGGCCTCAGCCTGGTGCTTGATGTAATGGGCAGTGGTCAAGGTGGTGTAGTTGGGCCAGGGGTCCATGTGGGCGCCGGTGGCGATTTCCCCTTTCAGGGTCTGGTTGGCATAGCAGTGATAGGCCCCTGAAGACACCACATGGTCCAGGAGGGGTTTGAGGGGCTGGGTTACCATGGCCTGAATGGTCAGAACCGAGATGGGCAGTTTGATGCCCAGAAATCCGTGGATCAGGGCTGCAGAGTACCCGCCGGCAGACAGCAGCACCTGTTTGGTGTTGATAACGCCTTTGTCGGTCACCACTGCCGTGACCTTGCCGTTTTTGGTCTGGATGCCCGTGGCTTCGGTATGCTGGTGGATTTCCACCCCCATTTTGGCAGCCCCTTTGGCCAGGCCCCAGACAACTGCATCATGGCGGACCACTCCCCCGGGGGGATGGTACATGGCGCCGTGGATAGGGAAGGTGATGTCATCGGAAATGTTCAGGGCCGGGACCAGTTCCTTGGCTTGCTTGGCATCGATGAGATGGGATTCCACCCCGTGAAACTGGGCCGTGGCAACATTCATCCGGGCTGCGTTCATGGCTGCCTCGGAATGCATGAGGTTGAGGTTGCCGCAGTTGTTAAACATTAAATTGTAATCCAGTTCCCTGGTGAGAACCGGCCAGAGATCCAGCGCTTCCTTGTATAGCGGCACATTGTACTGGGTCCGCTGGTTGGCACGGACAATGGCCGTGTTTCTGCCGGCACCGCCGTATCCGATATAGTTTTTTTCAATGATCGCTACATCGGTTATGCCATGCTCTTTTGCAAGGTAGTACGCTGTTGCCAGACTGTGAAGTCCGCCTCCAATGAGAACCACATCATAACTTGATTTAAGCTTGTTTTTTTTGCCCCACATGGGTTTGCTTTTCGAAAACATTGGCCTTCTCTTCATTTTGGATTGATATTATTTTTCTGTTATATCCATTTCGTCAATACACCATGAAAGAAAACGTGTCAACAATTTTATTTTAAAATGATTGTTTTTCTTTCATTTGCCCTTGACAAAATTATTATTCTGGATTAAATCTCAATAAAATTAACAAATTATAATACATACTTCATTATGATAAAAAACATCCAAATAAGGCAAGTGCAATGAATGATGCAGCATCACATCCGGTTATAGATGATATTTCCAGCAAACTTGATTCCTTGACCCCCAAAGCCCAGACCCTGGGAACCTATATCATGCAGAACCCTTCCAAAGTGGTGTTCATGACCACCAAGGAACTGGCCGAGGCCTGTGAGGTCAGTGAGGCCACGGTGGTACGGTTTGTTGCAACCCTTGGCTATAAAGGGTATTCAGATTTCCAGGATGCACTCAAGGATTTTATCAACACCGGTTTGTCACTGCCGGACCGGGTAAACCTCAAGGGCATTGACCAGATCGGGCTGGACAGGCTGCACAGGGGAATTTTAGAAGAGCTTAACAACCTCAAATATTTGTATGAACATATTGATGTGGAAAGAATGAACCAGTTCATAGACCACATGGAGCTCAGTCCCACAATTTATGTCACCGGTTCCAGGCTTTCCTATACCTTCGCCTATTACCTGGGCTGGTCTTTGACCAAGGTGAGAAAAGGCATCCATATTCTCAAGGGCAGTGATTCCACAGCCATGGACATGCTTGCCAATGCCCCGTCCCAGAGCCTGGTGATTCTCACCGCCACCACCCGGTACCCCAATGAACTGATCAAACTGAGCAAGATGGTCCGGCGGTGCGGCCACACCCTGCTGGCCCTTACCGATTCCAGTATTTCTCCGGTTATTCCTTTTGCCCACCTGTCGCTGGTGATACCATCCAAATCCATACCCTTTATCGGCAATGTCTCGGGCATGCTGGCGGTGATTCAGTACATGGTGCAGGAACTGGCAAATCGAAAAGGGGATGCATTGCGGGCATATCAGGAACAGCTGGAACAGGTGTATCTGGAAAATGATCTGCTTTTTAACATTGATCCCAAGTAAAAATCAAGATAAAGTCATGTATTTTAACCGGTATCTGCATTTTCTATAAGGCAGTCCATGTTCGATGATCTGACAGTGCTCAGCTTCGTGGTTCTTTTTTCCACCGGCCTGTGTGCAGGGTTTGTGGATGCCATTGCCGGCGGGGGCGGGCTGATTGCCCTGCCCGTGCTGCTGGCCATGGGCCTGCCTCCGGCAACAGCTCTGGGTACCAACAAGCTCCAGGGCAGTTTCGGCACCTTATCGTCTGCAGTTAACTATATCTCCAAGGGACTGGTGGACATCAGGCAGTGTCTGACCGGTATGGCATTTACCCTGTGCGGAGCTGTCCTGGGAGCGGTTACCATACAGCGCATGGATCCCGGGTTTATCCGGCATCTGATCCCGGTGCTGCTGCTGGTGGTCTTTTTTTACACCCTGTTTTCCAAAACCCTGGGGCTGAAACCGGGGCGTCCCAAAATGGGCAGAAATGTGTTTTTTGTCCTGTTCGGCCTGGGCCTGGGGTTTTATGACGGATTTTTCGGACCCGGTACCGGCTCTTTCTGGACCGGGTCCCTGCTTATTTTCCTGGGCCTGGACATGACCGGGGCCGTGGGCACCACCAGGGTGATGAATTTTGTATCCAATATCGTGGCCCTGGCCGTGTTCATCATTGGCGGCAGCGTGCTGTGGTCGGCCGGGCTGGTCATGGCGGTCGGGCAGGTTATCGGGGCAAGGGCCGGTTCAAGCCTTGCCATCAAAAGGGGGGCCGGATTTATCCGCCCGTTTTTTTTGACCGTGGTATTTTTGACCATTGTCAGGCTCATATATGTCAACTACGGGTAGCAGCCCGGCCTGCCGCCCTGAAAAAGCTTTGAGAAAGGAAAGAAAATGTTACAGACGCAGCAAGAAATGCTCGCCCTGCTGTCCGATATCGGCATCGCATACACCAACCATGAACACCCCCCGGTATTCACCGTGGAAGAGGCAGCTCAGCACCAGAGCGGCATCAAAGGGGCCCACAGCAAAAATCTGTTTTTCAAGGACAAAAAGAAAAATCTGTTCCTGGTGGTGACCTTGGCGGACAAGCCCATCAAGATCAAGGAAGTGGCCAAAAAAATCGGGGGAAACAACATGTCATTTGCCAAACCAGACCTGCTCATGGAAGTGCTGGGCATGATTCCCGGAGCTGTCACCCCGTTTGCCGCCATAAACATAAAAGACCATGACGTAAAAATTGTCTTGGATGAAGAACTGATGGAACATGATCTGCTCAATTTTCATCCATTGGAAAACACCGCCACCACCACCATAAAATCCGAAGATCTGGTGAAATTTCTGGAACACTGCGGACAATCACCCGAGATCATCCGGTTGTAGAAAACATCCATCTTTTTGTTGGCAGGATGTATCGCACAGCGGATTTTTACCTTTTTGTAACCTCCTTGTGCTATGGGCAGATGAACAGGCGGGAGTATCACACCAACCCAACTCAAGGAGGTACGATCGATGAAAATCAACCGAAGGGATTTTATCAAGGTTTCCGGGGTGGCTGCGGCAGGGGCGGCAGTCAGCGGCCTGGGATTTGATCTGAAACCGGTCAAATCTTATGCCGGCATGCTCAAAACACAGTATGCCAAAGAAACCACCACCATCTGCTGTTATTGTGCGGTGGGGTGCGGCGCCATCGTGCATACCAGCCAGCGCGGAGACGGTCGGATCATCAACATTGAAGGGGATCCGGATCATGTCATCAACCGGGGATCATTATGTTCCAAGGGTGCATCCCTCAAGCAGCTGGCTGAAAACGAAAACCGTCTGGAGCAACCCATGTACCGGGCCCCCTATTCAGACGAATGGGAGTCGGTTTCCTGGGACTGGGCCCTGAAAACCATTGCAGACCGGGTGAAAAAAACCCGTGATACCGGTTTTGAAAAAGTCAATGACAAAGACCAGGTGGTCAACCGGACCACACAGATCGCATCAATAGGTTCTGCGGCCCTGGACAACGAAGAGTGCTGGACTTATCAGGCATTGATGCGCTCTTTGGGCCTGGTCTATATAGAACACCAGGCCAGGATCTGACACAGCGCTACTGTAGCGGCTCTGGCAGAGTCGTTTGGGCGCGGTGCCATGACAAACCACTGGATCGATCTCAAAAACAGCGACTGCATCCTCATCATGGGTAGCAATGCCGCTGAAAATCATCCGGTTTCCTTTAAATATGTCAACCAGGCAATGGAAAACGGGGCCAAGCTGATCAGTGTTGACCCCAGATTTACACGGACATCGGCAAAAGCCGATATTTACGCAGCCTTACGTTCCGGAACGGACATCGCCTTTCTCGGGGGCATGCTCAAGTATATTCTGGAAAATGATCTGTACAACAAAGAATATACCGCAGCTTATACCAATGCCGGCTTTATTGTGGAAGAAAGCTTCGGGTTCGATGACGGGTTGTTTACAGGATACAGCAAAAACAATAAAGGACCGGCCCTGGGCCGTTATGACAAGTCTGCCTGGGCCTTTGAAATGGATGATGACGGCGTACCCAGAATG
>JAABUB010000048.1 GCA_011389575.1 Desulfotignum sp.
CTGAAGGCATGCTCTGCTCTGCTGCTGAACTGCTGCTGGATTCGGATGCTTCCGGAATTATGGAAATTGCCGGAGACCATGTGCCCGGCACCCCATTGGAAAAAGCCCTGGGCATTGGTGACACCTTGTTTGAAATAGATTTGACCCCCAACCGGCCCGACTGTCTGAGTGCCATCGGCGTGGCCAGGGAGATAGGCGCCTTTACCCGGCCGGCCCAAAAGCTTGTTATACCTGATGTCACTTTTTCCGGCCGGCGTATCAGTTCGGCATCCATTCATGACCATGCACAGGTGGAGATCAGGGATCCGGAACTGTGTCCCCGGTATTCCGCAGGCATGCTCTTTGATGTGACCATCGGGCCGTCACCTTTCTGGCTGCGGCAGCGTCTGGAATCCGTGGGCTTGACTTCCATCAACAATGTGGTGGATGTCACCAATTTTGTGATGATGGAAACCGGCCAGCCCCTGCATGCCTTTGATTATGATAACCTGGCCCGGGGACGGATCGTGGTGCAGAAAGCAGGAAGTACAGCGGCATTTACCACCCTGGACAGCAAAGAGCACAAACTGGAGCCCGACATGCTCATGATCTGTGACGGTCTCAGGCCAGTTGCCCTGGCCGGGGTCATGGGTGGTGAAAATTCAGAGATTTCCCCGGGTACAACCCGGGTGTTGATAGAAAGTGCCTGTTTTAATCCGGTTTCCATCAGGCGCACTGCCAAGCGTACCGGCATAGCAACGGATGCCTCCCACCGGTTTGAACGCGGTGTTGATCCTGAAGGAACCGTATATGCCCTGAAACGGGCAATGACCCTTATGGCCGAGATCTGTGATGCCGCTATTGCCGGTGATATTATTGATGCATATCCCCTTCCTGCCGAACTTGTCCGGATTGACCTGGATCCTTGGAGATTGAATGTCCGACTGGGAACCGATTTCAACCGGGATGAAATTACCCGGATACTGGAATCCGTGGAATTCGGGGTGCTGCCGTCCGATGACGAACATCTGGCAGTCAGTGTGCCTTCTTTCCGGGTGGATGTAACCCGGCCGGAAGACCTGTCTGAAGAAGTGGCACGGCTGTGGGGATATAACCAGATCCAGACCACCTATCCTGCAGTGCCTGCAAAAGGCAGGCCCCTGGATCCGGTCATTTCGACCCGATCTGCCATCCGCCGTATTCTCAACGGACTTTCATTTTATGAAGCCATTAATTACAATTTTGTTTCCAAAGATTTTTGCGACCATCTGCTGTTGTCAGATTCCGATCCCCGCAGGGAGGTGGTAAAGATTTTAAACCCTTTATCCGATCAGATGTCGGTGTTAAGAACCTCTTTGCTGCCCGGGCTGCTGGATAATATGCGTAAAAACACCGCCCAGCAGACAGATACCCTGCATTTGTTTGAAATAGGAAAAACATTTTTCAACACAGGCAAAGATACCCTGCCCGAAGAAAAAGAAATGATAGCCGGTTTGGCCACCGGCAGCCGGAGCCGCCAGACCTGGTATTCCAAAAAACAGCCCATGGATTTTTTTGATCTCAAAGGTGCAGTGGAAGATATGCTTGATGTTTTAGGCATTGCAGAGGCCCGATATACCCCGGTTGCAGCGCATGTCTGTCCATATTTTGCACCCGGGTATGCTGCCTGTATCAACAAGGATGATATGGAACTGGGTTTTTTGGGAAAGGTTGCTGCTCCGGTATTAAAGCATTTTGGTCTTAAACAGGATGCGTATATGTTTGAACTTGATCTGGCAGCGCTTATGGACCGGATGCCCCGCCAGATAAACGCGCTTCCTTTGCCCCGATTTCCGTCCATATCCCAGGACATTACCCTGATTGTGGACCAGCAGGTGCCGGTGGGAGACGTTTTGGCTCAGATGAAAGCCATTGCCCGAAAACAGGTGCTTGTGGAAGATATGTTTTTGTTTGATTTGTTTGAAGGCAGCCCTCTGGCTGAAGGTAAAAAATCTTTGTCCTTCAGAATCGTTTACCGGTCTGATGCCAAAACCCTGACAGAAAAAAATATCCGCAAGCTTCACGCCGGCATATCCAGCCGCCTGGTGGAGGGGTTTAATGCGGATCTGCCGGAATAAAAATCAGGGGTATTGACAAATAAAATTAGGGTTGCTATAAAGTACTGTTGATGCGGGTATAACTCAGCTGGTAGAGTGCAAGCTTCCCAAGCTTGATGTCGCGAGTTCAAGTCTCGTTGCCCGCTCCATTTTTTATTTGGATGTGGGGCGCAGACATGTTCCAATAACGGGAAGTGTATGGATACAATCTGAGCTGATTGAAAAAAGCAAGGATTTAGTCGAAAGTTGTACAAGGAACGGGCGCCTGCCCGTTTTTGTATTTTACACCAAAGTGGTTGATTGAAAATCAGGATATGGATGTAAAGCAAAATAAAAAAGGACTTGTGGATGAGGTCACGCAAGTGGCAGATCCCCTGTTCCGGGCGGAAAATTTTGAACTGGTTCACGTGGAGATTGCCACCTGGAACAAGGAGACCATTGTACGGGTCTATGCAGACAAGCCCGGCGGTATCACACTGGGTGATTGCGCAGATATCAGCCGGCAGCTGGGGGATCTGCTGGATATCCATATTCCTGCTCTGGGCAGTTACCGTCTGGAAGTTTCATCTCCGGGTCCCCATCGGCCTTTGAAAAAAAAACAGGATTTTTACCGGTTTAAGGACAGTAAAATTACAATTGAAACCAGGGTACCCATACAGGGAAAAAAAAAGTTTACCGGCGTTCTTGAACAGATTGATGATGCTGCTGTTGTGATTGCGGTGGATGGAGAACGGGTAGAAATCCCGGACCTGCAGATCATCAAGGCAAGCCTTGCAGGTCAGTAAAATGGAGAACACATAAAGATGTTTATCACAGATATTAAAAGAGTAATAGACCAGGTAAGCCGTGAAAAAGGAATTGATTCGGAAATTCTGATACATACGCTCAAAGAGGCTATTGTTTCTGCAGCCAGAAAAAAAATCGGTCCCCGGGCGGATATCGAGGTGCATTATGACGGCAAGACCGGTGATGTGGAAGTGTTCCATTTTAAAGAGGTGGTGGAGGACGTGGAGTTCCCTGACAGTGAACTGACCCTGGAGCAGGGATATGAGTATGACTCGGAATGTGAAATCGGAGACTCCCTGGGAATACGTATAGATACGGAAGAGTTCGGCCGTATTGCAGCCCAGTCCGCAAAACAGGTGATTATCCAGAAAATGCGGGAAGCCGAGCGCAATGCCGTGTATGAAAATTTTATACATAAAAAAGGCAAAATCATCAACGGTATTGTCCAGCGGTTTGACCGGGGCAGTATTATCGTCAACCTTGGACAGGCAGAAGCTGTGCTCAGACCCAGAGAACAGATGCCAAAAGAAAATTACAAGCGGGGTGACCGTATCCGTGCCTATGTCCTGGATGTGCTGGAAGAGTCCAAAGGGGCACAGATTATTTTGTCCCGGACCCATCCTGAATTCTTGATGGAATTGTTTAAAACAGAAGTGCCGGAAGTGGCAGAAGGCATTGTGATCCTGCAGAAAGCAGCCCGGGTGCCCGGGGTGAGGGCCAAAATTGCCGTTTCCTCAACAGATTCAGATGTGGATCCTGTAGGTGCCTGTGTGGGAATGAAGGGCAACCGGGTGCAGAATATTGTTCAGGAACTGCGGGGGGAAAAAATAGATATTGTCCAGTGGAGTCCGGATGTGGCCCGCTTTGTCTGTAACGCCCTGTCTCCTGCCGAGATATCCCGGGTGATTATTGATGAAGACAACCAGTCCATGGAAGTAATTGTCAATGACGAATATCTGTCTATTGCCATCGGCAAGGGAGGACAGAATGTGTCTCTGGCATGTGAGATTACCGGATGGCATCTGGAAGTGACATCAGAAGAAGATTACAGCCGGGAAGTCAAGCAGGGATATGAAAGCTTGATGAAACTCGATAATGTGGGACTGCCCATGGCGGAAATTTTGTTCAAGGCCGGCTATGCCTCCCTGCTGGATATTACAGAAACATCTGCAGAGGAACTGGCCTCTGTTATGGGAATTTCCGAAGAAGCAGCACAAGATACCATTGCACAGGCCGGCATACGTCTGATGGAAGAAGAGCAAGAGGCATCTGACAGATTGGCAGCAGAACAGGAAGCTTCCGAGCAGGAAGAAATACAACCGGAAGAGCTGCAACCGGAAGAACCTGTGCAGGAACCTGAAAAACCTGAAAAAGATGATGGTTTACCGGAACAAAAAGATGCAGATGTCATGGATGATGGAGATGCTACATCATAAGTCGTATGCATAGCAGGTTATAGCAAAGAATATTAAAAGGGATTACTTGGGGGCAAGGCATGGCGAAAGTCAGAGTATATGAATTAGCTAAAGATCTGAATATGACCAACAGGGCGCTTTTAAACAAGATCAAAGATCTGGATATTGACGTTAAAAGCCATATGAGTTCTTTAGAAGACAGCGCTGTCAAGGAGATCAAAAATAGCCTGTTTGGCAAAGCAAGACAGAAAAATGATCTCAAGGTCAAGCCATCGGTGATACGCCGGCGCAAAAAAAAGGTTGTGCGTGAACCAGATGTCCAAGCTGATGAACAACAAGCTGACGTCCAGGAGGCTGCAGAAACTGTAGCAGAAACCGATGCACTGAAACAGGTGCCAGATATGCCCCAAGCCCCACCAGTGAAAGATCAGGAGACTGAGGTGCAAAAAACTGCAACTGCAAAGACTGTGGAAAAAGAAGCAACCTCTTTTAAAGAAGAGGCATCTGTAACCAAAAAGAAGAAAGCAGCTGCTGCAAAAATTATCAAGCCTGCGAAAAGTGACCGGCAGCCTGCGCCTTCTGTTGAAGAACCTGAGTCTTCTGTTGAAGAAAAGGTGTCTGTCCCGGAGACAAAACAGCCTGAAACAGCAAAGAAGACTGAAGCCGCACAATCGCCTGAAAAAACACCCCCTTCTGAACGGCAGAGCGAATCCGTCGCTGAAAAATCCCGTGAAGAAACGGTTTCCAAAGAACAAGCGCAAAAAGCAGTGAAAAATGCCCGGCCTGCACAGGAATTAGAAACAGACACGGAATCTCTCCAGGCAGAGACGGAAGAAGAAAAAGCATCTGCCAGAAAGAAAAAGAAAAAGCGTAAAACCACGCCTGCCAAGATTGTAAAGGTGGCAGACCCTGCTGTTCTGGAAAATATCCGCAAAACAAAACCTGTGGAAGATAAAAAAGAAATACCCCTGGAAAAGGTTGCCAAGCCGGTCCAGGCAGGTCGTCCAAAGACTGCGGTTGAGGCGCCTGATCAGGATTTGCCCCCCATGCCCGGAGATCCGGATGCCGGTGCCCGGAAAAAAGACCGGCGCAAGGATACAGGCATTGTAGATCCCTTTGAAAGCAAACGAAAAAAACGCAAGAAAAAATCCGTGGTTGAAGGCGAGGCCCTGTACCGGGGCCGTGGCAAGAAAAAACGGGGTAAAAAAGACAGTCGGGCCAAAAAGGGCGGATTCCAGAAGACCCAGATCACAACCCCCAAAGCCATCAAACGGCGGATCAAGATTGATGAGGCCATTGAACTGGCTGAACTGGCAAAGCGGATGGGAATCAAGGCCAATGAGATGATTTCCAAGCTCATGACCATGGGGGTAATGGCGACAGTCAACCAGACCATTGATTTTGAAACCGCAGCCCTGGTGGCAGGTGAATTTGATTTTGAAGTGGAAAAAGCCAGTTTTGAAGAAGACACCCTGCTGCAGATTGAAACAGAAAATAAAGACAAAGGCAGCATGATAAAAAGTCCGCCTGTTGTCACTATCATGGGCCATGTGGACCACGGCAAGACCTCTCTTTTGGATGTTATCAGAAAATCCAAGATAACCAGTGGAGAAGCCGGCGGCATAACCCAGCATATCGGTGCCTATAATGTGGAAACCCCCAATGGCGGCAGGATTACCTTTCTGGATACCCCGGGCCATGCCGCGTTTACTGCCATGCGCTCCAGGGGTGCCAGGGTTACGGATATCGTTATTCTGGTGGTGGCGGCGGATGACGGGGTCATGCCCCAGACCATCGAGGCCATCAACCATTCCAAGGCAGCCGGTGTACCGGTGGTGGTGGCGGTGAATAAGATGGACAAGGTCGGGGCAGATCCAGACCGGATCATGCGGGAACTGGCGGAACATGACCTGCTGGCTGAAGACTGGGGCGGAGATGTGATTTTTGTCAAGGTATCTGCCAAGACCGGTGAAGGCATTGATGATCTGTTGGAAATGGTGCTGCTGCAGTCAGATGTTCTGGAACTCAAGGCCAACCCGGACAGAAACGCCAGCGGGTATGTGGTGGAATCCCGGCTGGATACCGGCCGTGGTGCTGTGGCAACGGTGCTGGTGAAACAAGGGACCCTGAGGGATGGGGACCCTATTGTCTGCGGCCTGCATTCCGGCCGTATCCGGGCCATGATAGACGACCTTGGCAACCGCATTGAAGAGGCAGGGCCCAGCACCCCTGCGGAAATCGTAGGCCTCACCGGTGTGCCTGATGCCGGAGACGAATTTATTGCCGTGACGTCAGACAAGGATGCCAAACAGATTGCCGGTCACAGGATGCAGAAACAGCGGGCCAAGGAACTGGCCAAAAAGAGCCGGGCCAACCTGGAAAAAATGTTTGAAAACCTGGGAACAGCCGAGGTCAAGGAATTAAAGCTCATTGTCAAAGCAGATGTTCACGGCTCCATCGAGGCATTGAATGATTCCCTCAAGGATCTGGCCAAAGAAGAAGTGGATATAAAAATCATTCACTCCGGTGCTGGTACCATAAATGAATCAGATGTGGCCCTGGCCAATGTGTCGGATGCTATCATCATCGGCTTCAATGTACGGCCCACGCCTCAGATCCGCAAAATGGCCAAGGATGAACATGTGGACATGCGGTTTTATGATATCATCTATGATGTCATAAATGATATCAAGGCCGCCCTGGACGGGCTGATGCCATCCACCTTCCATGAAATCATCATCGGCCGGGCCGAGGTGAGAGATACCTTTGTGGTACCAAAAATCGGTACCATAGCAGGCTGCCATATCTCTGAAGGAAAGGTGGTCCGGGGCAAGAAGATACGGCTGCTCAGAGAAGGTGTGATCAAGTGTGATACCCAGCTGTCTTCTCTGCGCCGCTTCAAAGACGATGTCAAAGAAGTGGAACAGGGATATGAGTGCGGTATCGGCCTGGCAAAATATAATGATATCAAGACGGGCGATATTATTGAATGCTATGAAGTGGAAGAAAGAAAATATGCCCCCAAACAAGAGAAATAATGAAACCATATACCAGAGCCGAGCGTATCAGTATCAAGATTCAGCAGGCCATAACCGAGCTGCTGACCAGAAAAATCAGTGACCCCAGAATTGAAATGGCCACCATATCCCAGGTGAAAATGACTGCGGATCTGCGGCTGGCCAGTGTCTATGTAACTGTATTCGGTGATGAAAACAAAATTGCTGCAGCCCTGGAAGGGTTTAAACACTCCAGGGGATTTATAAAAAAGCAGATTGCCCCCCAGCTGGGCCTTAAATATATGCCGGAACTGCGGTTTTTTCATGATGATTCCTTTGATAAAGCAGCAAAAATGGATGCCTTGATTGCATCCGCAGTCAGGGATCTGCCGCGGGATCAGGAAGAAGAATAACCCCCCAGCCAACATCTGTTTTCCCAGGACATTTTTTTCATGAAAAATGGCATGCTGCTGGTCAATAAGCCGGAAGGGTTGTCCTCCGCCCGGGTGGTGGACCAGGTCAAAAAAATTTTCCAGGTGAAAAAAGCCGGCCATACAGGCACGCTGGACCCCTTTGCCACAGGCCTTTTGCCGGTGGCTCTGGAGCAGGCTACCCGGCTGTCCCGGTTTTTTCTGGGCAGTGCCAAACAATACAGGGCTGTTGTTACCCTGGGGATTGAAACCGATACCCTTGATAAGACCGGCAGGGTCACTTTCCAGGCAGATCCGGATCTGGTGTCATCCATCCAGCCGGAGCAGGTCAGACAGGTGGTGGCAAAATTTGTCGGGATACAGCAGCAGGTGGCGCCCAGTTTTTCTGCACTCAAACACCAGGGCCAGCCGCTTTACAAACTGGCCCGGCAGGGGAAGATGATTAAAAAACCCCCCCGCACCATTGAGATCTGCGGCATCAGTGTGACGCGCATGGACCTGCCGTTATTTGAAATAGATGTACAGTGTTCCGGAGGCACCTATATCAGGAGCCTGGCCCACGACATGGGGCAGCTGCTCGGGTGCGGCGCCCATTTGTCCGGTCTGTGCAGAACCGGTGTCAGCCAGTTTACCCTGGACCAGGCAATTGATCTGGATACACTGCACACCTGTGATCCGCAAACAGCGATAACCCATATCCTTCCCATGGCGGACTGCCTGCCTTTCATGCCCCTGGTACAGGCAGACACGGTCCTGGAAGAAAAAATCCGCTATGGCCGCAAACTGCAGCATCAGGATATTGCATCTGGACCGGACACGGAGCCTGCAGACGGCTTTTTCCGGATAACAGGATCGGACGGCCGGCTTATTGCGGTGGTACAGGCAGATAATAACGGATCAGACTATAATTATTGTTGCGTTTTCACAGGGTAACTGGTATTTAGTCAAGGTTAATTTTTCGTTTTTGTGACGGCGGTTTGGCAAAAAAACAGGTTGTCTGAATGGAATATTGGATAGCCTGTTGCAGTATCTGCGTGTCAAATAAAACGCCGTATTTAATGTATTCCAGACAAAGGAGTTTAGACAGTGGTTTTATTAGCAGAAAACAAAGAAGAGATGATCGAACAATTCAAGCTTCATGAGTCAGATACCGGCTCTCCTGAAGTGCAGGTGGCTATCTTGACCCATCGCATCAGCTATCTGACAGAACACCTGAAGCTTCACAAAAAAGACCACCATTCAAGAAGGGGGCTGCTGATCTTGGTAGGACGGCGCAGAAGCCTTCTGGATTATGTCAAGAAAAAAGATATCAACAGGTACCGGGCTTTAATTGAAAGACTGGGACTCAGAAGATAAAAATGAATCACAGCCGGTTTTTGACGGTATCTATGTCAAAAACCGGCTTTTTGCAAATAACCGGGCGGCGATTCTTGGGAATGCTTTTAAATAAGTTCGCATCTGTATCATTCAGCATTGTGCTGGATGATACAGATGCGGGTTTATTATTTTGTGTGTTCTGCAAGGATTCTCCGCCTTTTTACCCCAAGGAGAAATTATGGAAAAAATTGTAACAGCCCAGATCGGTGGAAGAGAATTTTCCATCAGTACCGGCAAAATCGCCAAACAGGCCCCCGGCGCTGTTGTGGTCCAGCTCGGTGAAACCGTTGTCCTGGTCACAGCGGTGGCATCCAAAACCCCCAAAGAAGAGATCAGTTTTCTGCCCCTTACCGTGGAATACCAGGAGCGCATTTATGCAGCCGGACGGATTCCGGGCAACTATTTCCGGCGGGAGATCGGCCGGCCGTCTGAAGATGAAACTTTGCGGGCCAGACTGATTGACCGGCCCATCCGGCCGTTGTTCAAAGATGACTACAACCACGAAACCCAGGTCATGGCCACGGTGTTGTCCACCGACAAAATGTGTGACCCGGGCATTCTGGCCATTGTGGGGGCATCTGCCGCCCTGGAGATATCTGATATCCCCTTTGACGGACCCATCGCCGGTATCAAGGTCGGCCGAATAAACGGTGAATTTGTTGCCAATCCCAGCCTGGAACAGATGGAAGAAAGCGACATTGAATTGACCGTGGCAGGCTCCAGAACCGGTGTGGTCATGGTGGAAGGCGGCGCCAATATCATATCGGAACAGGATATGCTGGATGCCATCTTTTTTGGACATGCAGCCATGCAGCCCATCATTGACATGCAGATAGAACTCAAAAACAGTGTGGGAAAAGAAAAACATGCATTTGTCCCCCCGGCCCGTGATCCTGAACTGGCACAAAAAATAGCATCCTTTGCCAGAGAAGGTATCCAGGAGCGGGTGCAGACCAAGACCAAAATAGAGCGCCAGGTCGCCCTGAGCAGTTTTAAAGAAGAGGTGGTGGCCCATTTTAGCAATGACTATCCAGATCAGGTCAAAGAGATCAAGGAAGGTTTCAGCAAGGCTGTCAAGGAAGTCAGCCGGGATATAACGCTTACCCAAAATCACCGCATCGACGGCAGGGCCTTTGATGAAATCCGGGATATTACCTGTGAAGTGGGTATGCTGCGCCGCCCCCATGGCAGTGCCCTGTTTACCAGGGGAGAAACCCAGGTGCTCGGCGTGATGACCCTGGGATCAGGCCCGGATGAACAGCGGGTGGAAACACTGGCCGGCAATGAAACCAGAAGCTTCATGCTCCATTACAACTTTCCTCCCTATTCCGTGGGAGAGGTAAAACGGGCAGGCGGCCCCAGCCGCCGGGATATCGGCCATGGCAACCTGGCCACCCGTGCCATTGAGAAAATCCTGCCTGATCCTGAAGATTTTGAATACACCATCCGCCTGGTGGGAGAGGTCATGGAATCCAACGGATCTTCTTCCATGGGCACGGTGTGTGCCGGCTGTCTGGCGATGATGGACGGCGGGGTTCCCATCAAGGCACCGGTTTCCGGTATTGCCATGGGCCTGATAAAAGACGGGGACAAAACCGTCATCCTCTCGGATATTCTGGGAGACGAAGACCATTTCGGGGACATGGATTTCAAGGTGGCCGGTCCCGAAGCAGGCATCACCGCCCTGCAGATGGATATAAAAATCAAGGAATTGTCCAAAGATATCATGGAAAAGGCCCTGATCCAGGCCAGAGACGGCCGGCTGCATATCCTGGAAAAAATGCTGGAAACTATCGGCAAATCACGGGATGACATTTCCCCCCATGCCCCCAAAATCTTGAGTATCATGATCAATCCGGACAAAATCAGGGATATCATCGGTCCTGGCGGCAAAATCATCCGGGCACTCCAGGCGGACACCAACACGGTCATTGAAGTGGATGACTCCGGTCTTGTGAAAATTGCCGGAGAAAACCAGGAAGATGCACAACGGGCACTGGACATGGTCTCTGATATTGCCCTTGATCCGGAGATCGGGGCCATTTACGAAGGCAAAGTGGTGAAAATAACCGATTTCGGCGCATTTGTGAACATCAAGTCCGGTACCGACGGCCTGGTGCATATTTCCGAACTGGCTGACTACCGGGTGAAAAAAGTGACCGATGTGGTCAAAGAAGGTGATGTTATTTCCGTAAAAGTGCTGGATATTACCCGGGACGGAAAAATCAAGCTGAGTTACAAAGCTGCAAAAGCGGATGAAAAAGAATAATTCTTTTTGTATCTGTCCCCTTGCTTCCGGCAGCAGGGGGAATGCAGTGCTGGTTTCCACTCCAAAAACCGCCATTCTTGTGGATGCGGGATTGTCCGGAAAGGAAATCCAGCGGCGGATGGCTGCTGTGGGGGAAACCCCGGAGCGCCTGTCCGCCATCATCATCACCCATGAACACAGGGACCATATTCAGGGAGCCGGGGTATTGGGCCGTCGGTTCAATATCCCGGTTTACATGACAAAAGCGACTCACCAGGCCTGTGCAGGGGTTGTGGGCAGAATTCCCGATGTACAGTGTTTTGCTTGTGGGGAAAGTTTTGCGGTCAAAAATAATAACAGTCCCATAGATGACAAGGTTCCTGATGAATCAGCATTGATGGTGCATCCTTTTTCAACCTCCCATGATGCCTCAGACCCGGCGGGTCTCACCCTGACCTGGCAGGGCTGCAAGATCGGCATTACCACGGATCTGGGCATTGCCACCAACCTTGTGAAAGACCATCTGCGCAACTGCAGTGTGTTATACCTTGAATCCAACCATGACCCGGACATGCTCATCAACGGGTCCTATCCCTGGTACCTGAAACAGCGCATCAAATCCCGCACCGGACACCTGTCCAATGCAGATGCAGGAATGCTTTTGTCCCAGCTGGCCCACAAGGATCTCAAACATGTGATTCTGGGACATTTGAGTGAAGAGAACAACCGGCCTGAACATGCCCTGGCTGAAGCGGGCAGATGCCTGAACGGTTCTTCGGCTGTATTGTCCGTGGCCGGCCCTGACTGTCCGGGAGAAATTATCCGCATTACCGCTGACATATCTGTATAGAAAACCAAAATCCACAGCTGCCGGTTTATTACCCGGGACATCACAAGAGCCCAGGATCAAATAAATGCTTTTATTCAGGCGGCAAATTTTTTATACTGGGCATTATATGTGCCTGGGGAACCGAGCATATTAATCTGATCCAAAAGGAAATCCTGTCATGAATGCCATTATCGATGCCCTGCATTTCCGGCATGCCTGTAAAAAATTTGATCCGCACAAAAAAATTGCCCCCAACGCCATGGATACCATCCTTGAGGCAGCAAGGCTGTCTCCCTTTTCATTCGGTATGGAAGCCTGGAAATTTTTGGTGCTCCAGTCTGTGGATATCCGGAAAAAACTGCGGCCGGCCTGCTGGGACCAGGCCCAGGTCACCGACAGCAGCCATGTAATCGTGATCCTTGCCAGACCGGATCTGGTCGCTCCGGATAACCCTTATGTGGATAAAAGTTTTGCCAGGCGGGGACTGCCTGAAGATGCAACCAAAGCCTATATTGAAAAATATAAGTGGTATATGGAAACCGAGGTGCTTTCCCGGATGAACCTGTATGCCTGGTGCTGCAAGCAGTGCTATATTGCCCTGGCCAATATCATGACCGCGGCAGCCTCTCTGGGGATTGATTCCTGCCCCATGGAAGGATTTGAAAAAGACCGGGTGGAGGCGGTTCTGGGTATAGATACCAAAGAATTTGAAGTGGCGGTGCTGGTGGCCCTGGGGTACAGGGCAGGTGACCAGCCTCCCCGGCGGCGCCATCCAAAAGAGATGCTTGTGGAAATTCGTTGACAGGCCAAAACCGGGCTGTTTGCAGCAACCGGTTCCGGGCCGGTCTGGCAGAAAGGAGGCAGACATGTCCCAGGCCAGAATCCTGGTGGTGGATGATGAACTGGTGATCCGGGAATCCCTTTCCGGATGGCTTAAGCGGGACGGGTTTCTCGTGGATACCGTGCCCAGCGGCGAAGATGCCCTTGCACTGCTCAAAAAACAGGGATTTGATATCCTGCTGCTGGACATCCAGCTGGACGGCATCAGCGGCATGGATGTGCTGTCCCATGTCAAGGAGCATTATCCGGATATCGATGTGATCATGATCACGGCCTACGGATCCATCCCTTCTGCGGTGCAGGCCATGAAATCCCATGCCCATGATTACCTGCTCAAACCCTTTGACCCGGATGAACTCGGTGTGATGATCCAGAAGCTTCTGGAACACCGCAAAAAGGTGAAAGAACATGCATTTTTAAAGGATGCGTTTGAAGAGCAGACGCGGTTTGAAAGCATGATCGGTCAGTCGCCTGCCATGCAGAAAATTTTCAAGCTGATCCAGGATATCGCAGACACGCAAAGCACCGTGCTTATCAGCGGTGAGACCGGATCCGGCAAAGGCCTGGCCGCCAAAGCCATCCATTCTTCCAGCCGGGTGTCTGAAGGACCTTTTGTGGCGGTCAACTGCGGGGCTATCCCTAAACATATCATGGAAAGCGAGCTGTTCGGCCACCAGAAAGGGGCGTTTACCGATGCCAAAGAAACCAAAAAAGGCCGTCTGGAGATGGCTGGCGGCGGGACCCTTTTTCTGGATGAGATCGGTGAGATTTCCATGCGCATGCAGATCGATCTGCTCCAGGTACTGGAGGACAAGGTGTTTTACCGGGTGGGAGGAACCCAGCCCATTACCGTGGATTTCAGGGTCATTGCCGCCACCAATTCGGATTTGCAAGAAGCCATTGCCAACCGCAGTTTCAGAGAGGATTTGTACTACCGGCTCAATGTCATTTCCCTGACCATGCCGCCCCTGCGGGAGCGCAAGGAGGATATCCCGCTGCTGGCCGACCATTTTCTGGAAAAATTCACCCGGGAGGTGAACCGGGGCGTGGAACGGTTCAGCAGAGATGCCATGGATGAACTCATGCTCTATCACTGGCCCGGCAATGTCAGGGAATTGTCCAATGCCATTGAACGGGCCGTGGTGGTGTGCAAAACCACCACCATTACCCCCCAGGAGCTGCCCATCTGCGGGATCCCGGACCATCCTGCCCAGCCTGCCGGGGTGGCATTGCATGATGTGGAAAAACAGCATATCCACACCATCCTTACCCGGACCGGCTGGCATATATCCAAGGCCGCCGGCGTTCTTGGCATAGACCGCTCCACTCTTTACAACAAGATCAAACGGTATGATCTGAAGCCGGAATAAAAGGCTTTTTACCAATGAAAACTCCCGGTCTGATTCTGGTGTCCCCTGTGGGCGATATTGCCGAAGATATCAGTGAGGCGGTGGTAAAGAAAGTTGCGAAGGTTTTTAATACCGAGGCCCGGATCATGCCGCTTTTGCCGGACATTGCTTTTGCCTATGATGTAGACCGGAACCAGTATTGGTCCACCAGGGTGCTGGAAAAACTGGCAGAAACTGCCCCAGATCACTGCCTCAAGGTGGTGGCCATCACCAAAAAAGATTTGTTCATTCCCATTTTAACCCATGTGTATGGAGAGGCCCAGCTTGGGGGGAAGGCTGCCATTGTTTCCCTTTCCCGGCTGAACACCGGACTGGATGCTGTGGGCATGGTCAGGTTCATGGACCGGATTGTCAAAGAAGCGGTCCATGAGCTGGGTCATACCTTTGATCTGCACCATTGTGAAGACCCTTTGTGCATCATGCATTACTGCCGCAAAATTTCAGATGTGGACCGGAAACTCAACCGGTTCTGCCGGTACTGCAGCATTTTTTTGTCCGACAGTATCAAGACCCTGGAGAAATAAAGGTTTTTATCAGCCGGTTTCTGTGTGCTTTTGGGATATTGCCCAGAATGTCTCTGACCAGAGAACCGCCGTCAGCCGCTTTCAACCGGGTGGCATCTTCCAGAAATGCATGCAGCTTTTCCACCTGGCCGGCCATGAACCGCCGGCTGTCTGCCATGAACAAAAGCTTTTTGAGATTCTGCTTGATATCCGGGCAGTGCACCAGGCATATCCACCCGTCGGTATACGGAGCGGTTGTCAACAGGCCCGGGTTTTTTTTCACCGCCGGATTGACCTGGGTGATGATGCCGGAAACCGCAGAAGAAAACGGTATGGGGTATCTGTTGCGAAACAGGGTGAATCCGGTCTGTCCCTGTGCCACTTGTTTGCCCATCAGGGGGGTTGCGATGTGGTCAATTTTTCCCACAAGCCGGGCGCCAAAATCATCGATCCCCATGCGCACCAGGCCCTGGTCTTCGATCTTCACCCAGGTGTGCCCGGCAGACAAATAATACCCTGCCGGCAGAAACACCCCGTTGACGGTTTCAAAGTCCATGGGCTGCATCTTTGCATGCACCTTGAAATGGTCATAAAAGTATTGGTCAAATTCGCAGTCAATGCAGTGATAGGCTTTAGGGCAGGCCTTAAAGGAAATTTTTCCTTTCATGTGGTGGATACAGGGACGTTTAGACAGAGGCTTTTTTTTGAGCCGGTCCTGCCAGAACATTAGAAAGCTTTTTTTTCCTGAAGGAGTTTGTCCCTGATCCAGAAGGCGCTGGTTTTGTCTGCATACCCGGTTCAATGCCCGGTCAAACCGGCACCCGGTACAGGAAAAATCCGTGTGACAATATTTTTTTTGGACCACCCCCGCCTGCATCCACAGGCACTGAGGGGCGGTCCGCTGTTTGGTTTGAAACAGTTCCATGGGATTTCTCCTTGCGGGTAAAAAATTACAGAAAGGTTCGGGTCAGCCGGTCCCATCCCAGGGCAGGCAGGCCGCCGAAGACATCTCTTTGCAGCACACCGCCGTCAGTGGCAAGGGGGCCTGTGATCTCTTCAATCATCTTTTCAAGGGAGGTGATGTCATTGTCCAGCCAGGTGATGCTGGTTTCATCATCCATCAGGTCCTTTACTGCGCCTTTGATATCTGCATTGTGCACCGTGAACAGCCAGCCGTCGCCGTAAGGGTGATCCTGTGACAGATCAGGCCGGGTTCTCACGGTTTCATTGACGCGGGTGATCACCCCGTTCACCGGGGAGCGGACATCTGCCTGGTTGTCTTTGCGGCGGATACCCCAGCCAGCCCTTGCCTGGTTCAACTCCTGTCCCACCAGGGGCAGGTCGAATCCGTCCGGACCTCCCAGCACTTTGAAGGAAAAATCATCCATGCCCAGCCGGATGACACCGCCGCTGTCAATGGCAGCCCAGGTGTGGCCTGAATGAAAATAATAACCACCGGCCAGGTCAAACCCCTTGACCTGTGTGGTTTTGACGGGTTCATGGCCTCGGGAAGGGGCCAACATATCCTCAAATACCTGGTCAAACGCGCACCGGTTGCAGTTGTAGTTCATGGGGCAGGTGCGAATGTCAGCCCGGCCGGTCATGGCATGTCGGCAGAGGCGCTGGCTGCCCGGCTGCCGCCGCATGGATTCCTGCCAGGTGAGGTGTTTGCCGGCGGCTGCGGCCTTTTCCATGGCAGCATCATATTTACACCCGGTGCAGTCATAATAATGGCTACAGTTTTTTTTGGCCGTCACCCCGGCCTGCATCCAGATACAGGGGCGAGGGGTATTGTTTTTGCCGATTTCCCAGACAGGGCTGGTTTTTGAAACATTTTTTTTCAAAATGGGGCTTGCGGTATTGGTCATCATGGTGTGCCTCCTTTGTGTTGGGTAAACTTTTGTGTCGGGTAAAACTTTTTTTTTCTTCCAAGCCGTTACCGGATATAAGAGCAAAAACAATACCAGGGCCTGGACCGAGAACAAAAAAACCTGAACACCCGTGATTTCAGGCAGGTATTCCGATGGTATTTTCAGATCCATAAAAGAATACAAGGAGGCGGGAATTGGTGAATTTTCCAACAACAACCCAGCAGGAATGAAAGAAAAGGGGCTTCATCTGTTTGCAGTCAGGGGGTTTTACTGAGTTGTTGGATTTTACGACACCGTTGTGGGAATTTACAGCAATTTCTCCTGGAATATATCCGGGTTTGGGCAACGGTTGTAAAAATACCGCCCCTGTGGGTATCCTGCATATGGACTGACTTCTGGGGGGATGCCGGACCCGGACATTGCGGCAGGGTAATCGCATGTAGGTGCAGCGTCACATATATTGAGATAGCCCCCTGAGGGTAGCGGTGTGGCAGGACCGTCAGATACCAATCTCGGGCCGGTCACACCGCTACCCTCAGGGGGCGGGTATCAAGCAGCTGAACAGGATGTTGTTACATGTGCTGCCCCTAAGCGTTGCAGAACTTGCGCTTGTGTTTTTGGCCGGGCCTGTGATAAAAAAAAGTATAATTTCCATTTGTTGAAAAATGTGCAAGGGGTTTTTTATGGCCGGTGTTCCCCAGAATGAATTTGAGACCATCCTCAACGGGATCAGGGATTTTATTCTCATTATTTCTCCGGACCAGGAAATTCTGGAAGTGAATGAAGCGTTTTTAAAACACATGCAGTATCACCGGGACGATGTGATCGGTAAAAAATGCTATGAGGTGTTCCAGCGCATCACCCGGAAAAGCTCCAACTGCCATGAAAAATGCCCCCTGGATCAGGTGGTCAAAAAAAGGCGCCACTGCCAGGTGGAGCTTTCCCGGGTGGACCCGAAAGGCAAAACCTGGTACACGGAACTGACCATTTTTCCCATCTGGGAGAAAAAAGGCAAAATTTTAAAATTTATCGAAATCAGCCGGGACATCACCAAACGCAAATCCGATGAAAAAAAGACCAGAGAGCACCTGCAGAAAATGGTGGAGGAGCGCACCCGGCAACTGAAAGAATCCCATGAGCAGCTTCTGCACCAGGACAAGATGTCATCTCTGGGAAAACTGTCCTCTTCCGTGGTCCATGAAATCAACAACCCGGTGGCCGGCATACTCAATCTGGTGCTGCTCAGCAAGCGGATATTAAAAGAAGATACCCTCACCGGGCCCGAGCTGGACGTTTTTTCCCAGTACCTGGATCTCATGGAGACCGAAACCCGGCGGGTCACCCGCATCATCGGTAATCTGCTGGCCTTTGCCCGGCAGTCCAAAATTGAGGTCACCCGGTTTGACGTCAACGAAATCATTGAACAAACCCTGATGATCAACGCCAACCTGCTGCGCCTCAACAAGATCCGGATCATCGAGGACCTGGAAAGAAACCTTCCCTTGATCAAGGCATCAGAGGATCAGATACAACAGGTGGTCATGAACCTGATCTCCAATGCCGTGGAGAGCATGACCCAGGCCCCCAGAAAACGGCTGACCCTGAAAACCTGCAGCACCCCGGACAAGGATGCCGTGAAAATGCAGATCACGGATACCGGTGCCGGCATACCCAAAGCATATCTTTCCAAAATATTTGAACCGTTTTTCACCACCAAGAAGAAAGGCAAAGGTGTGGGCCTGGGGCTGTCCGTGGTCTACGGCATCATAGAAGAACATGGCGGAAAAATGTATGTGGATTCAAACGAAGGGCAGGGTACCTGTTTTACCATTACCCTTCAGACCACCGGTCCGTCCTGAGGTTTCACCATGTCTTCAGATGAATCGTATCAGCAGGTCGTGTGAAAACAGCCGGCTAACAGCTGACAGCTTTCATTTTTTGTTGTGCCCGGCAGGGCATGGGTGTTATTAGAGGAACCAGTTTCATGAATGCTCTGATGGCAGGATGCACACACCAACGGATCTATCAGCATTCACCGGTTCGGTATGGGTTCCTTGTTCGCGGATCCGGCTGGTCCGCTTTTTCTGGCGGAATAAGCGATGACTATACCATCGGTAAGCCGGTTAAAAGACACCTGGGAAAAACCCGTGGTTTCAAGCAGGGTTTTTATGGTTTCCGGGGAAGGAAATCTTCGAACGGATTCGGCAAGGTAGATAAACGGGGCATCCTCACCGGTAATAACTTTTCCCAAAAAAGGCATGATTTTAAAGGAATACCAGTTGTAAAGCGTTTTTATCCATGGTGTTTCAGGGATGGAAAATTCCATAATGATCAATTTACCCCCGGGCTTTAAAACCCGGTATATCTCGGCAAATCCGCCCGGCATATCCACCAGATTGCGAATGCCGAATCCCACAAAAACAGCATCAAGGCAATTATTGCTAAAACCGAGCTGTTCGGCATCTCCCTGTATCCAATGGATTTTATTTTCCGGTAATCTGTCAGCTGCCTTTTTTTTTCCTGCCGCCATCATGGTTGGGCTGAAATCACATACTACAGAAAGTCCGGTTGAATGTAACCGGGCAATACGGCGGGCAAACTCTCCGGTACCGCCGCAAAGATCCAAAATGCAGCTGTCTTTTTTCATATCCAGGTACCGCAGACAGGCCTTTCGCCAGAAGAAATGAAGGCCGAAGCTCATCAGGGAGTCGGCCAGATCATAGCGCTGTCCGATGGCGTTGAAATAATTTATCACCCGTGTTCTTTTTTCAAAAACCCCGGGATACTGGAAAGGCTTTTTCATATGCATTTTTCAGTTGTTTCCCCAGTTTACAGCCAGCGCATATTGCATGCATCTTGCAAACATGGGATAATCAAATTCCGGGCATGAAATCTTGTGTGTATTCAAAACACCCCTTGTGCTGTGATTTTCAAAAATGCGCTCATCTTTCATATAAGGTTTGTAGGTTTTGATACAGCGTTCAAACAACAGTTCCAGATGGTTTTTGGAACCGGGATGCATGTTTTCCGGACAGACAGCCTGCATGCCACTGATGTTGAAATATCGCTGACTATAGTCAATGAGCTCTGCTATGGATGTATTTTTGTCACTCACCAGGTGGTAGATGCCGCCGTTTTTTTGTGTTTGCATCACTGCTGAAAATGCGTCTGTAAAATAATCCACCGGGATCAGGTTGATGCCGCTTTCCGGAACTGTTTCAATGCGTATGGGCAGATGGGCCCTTCCATTTTCGTCAAAGGTGATACCCATCTTTTTGGCATTTTTGCCGGATTTGTGCAGTGTGTCTTCATAATAAAGGTTTTTTAGAAAAAGAAGCGTTTTTACAGGATAATACAGGGCATTGAACCGAAGCGTTCTTCCTGTTCGGGAATGCCCGTACACCACGGACGGCCGGTAGATATTCAGTTGTATGCCATGCTGCCTGCAAAAGTTTGCTGCTGTTTTTTCCGCCCGGTGTTTGGTTTCTTCATAGACATTGAAATATTCGAATGTTTCTGCCGGGGCCTCAGGGCATGGCCCGCGCCTTTTGCCGGCCACATAGGCGGTGCTGATGTGATGAAAACAAAAACAATTGCTTTTGGCGGCAAAACCAAGCAGGTGGTGCAGATTCTCCACATTTGCTTTTTTTACCTGATCGCGTTTTTGTTCAGAAAAGGAGGTGTCTGAAGCGCAGTGGATAATTTCATCCACCCCGGATGCAAGCCGCAGGTATTCCTCCGGTGACAGGCCCAGATCAGAACGGTTTACATCTCCGGGTATGATATGAACATAAGAAGGGTTTGGAAAATCCATGCCCATCCACTGAAAAAGTTTGTGCATCCGATTTTCAGGTGAATCTTTTTTGTGTGGACGGACAAGCAGATATATGAAATATCCTTTATTAACCAGCATCTGTGCCAGGTGAATGCCCAGAAAGCCCGAGGCCCCGGTCAGCAGGATTCGGGTTTGGCGAAAATGTCTTTTGCCGGCAATTTCATCATCACTCGCTCTGATAATACCCCCTTTTACACAAAAATTATGTTCTCAGGTATATAAAAAATTTTCTTTTCTGGCACAACCCTGGGAAAAGATATATTTAAGCCATTTTACGCCCTTATGGGCTGCACTCAGCCTGTCCATAAGTGGTTCTAAATCCGCCATGGCCAGTCGGATTTTATCAGATTCCCTGCTATCTGTATGATCGATGTAATAATCATATTCCAGTATTCCCCGTTTGCCGAAATCCAAAGGCGTAAGGAAACCAAAGTCATGGTCAATGCCATGTTGTTGGGCTATTTTTTCAAGAGATGCCAGTATTTTGTGGATCACGTCCATCCGGTCCAGAGGAACATACACCAGAAAGGCAAACATGTGCTTGTGCCGCGACATTCTGGCACTTACTATTCTGAACATGTTCAGCCATACCATATCTGTCATATGGGGGCGGCTGTAGAGATCAGTGTAAAATTCCCTGAGGTCTTCGTCCACTGCACCGGCCAGTGTTTCCGGAGCAGGTGAAAGCAGGGTTTCCAGTACTGGCAGCATTTCCTGGCTGAACACGGTCTCATAGGCCGGCCGGTCGCTTTCCAGCCCTTTGACAATATCCATCCATTCAGGACCGGTAAGCCGCGGCAGTCCGAGCATGAGCATTTTAAAGGTATCTGCAGCGATTACACAAGAAACCATCTGCCTGATGGCCTGGCGCGCGTATCTGTCACCGATGACGCACACCATATACCTTATATCCAGAATATCGCTGAATACATTACCTGTTTTCTCGGCAAGAAAAGCCGTGGGTGAAATAAAAGTGGACAGATAATGGCCCCCCAGTATACCCACAGACAGTCCGATCCGGCGAATGCTCAAATCCCTGGCAAAGGAAACCGCCTGTTCAAGAGAAGTAAAGGGCACCAGAACACCTGCTTCATCATCGGTGACCGGATGCATCCGTATCCTGGCACTGGTGCAGATGCCCGGAGACGGCAGCACCGCCTCTTCAAACCCGAATGCATTGGGGGCATTTTTGTCGTTCAGCCTGAAGATTTCACCGTGCAGATCCGTAAAAGTCATGTCCACAAAGTGGTCGGCTCCCACGCCATATGCATTGGCCCATGTGGAGAACAGTCCTGTGCATACGATATTTCCGCACACAGTGGCTGCAGGTTCAGCTGTATTCACCCGGAAGCCGTGTTCTGTTACCGCTTTTTGCAGTTCAAAAGAAGTTACCCCGGGTTCAATTATTGCCGTCCAGTTTTCATGATCCAGCTCTATATGCTTCATCCGGTTTACATCGATTACTATACCGTGGGTAAAGACAAATCCGAATACACTGCCCCCGTTTCCCCGGACCATGACCGGGATATCCAATTGGTCCGCATACCGGACGATCTCCACCAGTTCGTCTGCACTTCCCGGAAGCACAACATATCCAGGCATCTGTCTTTTGGCAAGGGGAAAGGGGTCATTGGAATAGGTCACCAGATGGGCCGGGTCATTGGTGGCCCATTTTGACCCCGTTATATGTTTCAGCGCGTCCAATGTCTCATCTTCCGGAATAATTTTTATTTTTCCACCGTCTTTTTCAAAGGCGGCAACAAAGGCTTTTAATGCCTGCATGACCGCCATGGGTCGCATGCCGGTAACAAAATGGCATTGTTTGTCGCATCGGCCGCACAGCGTACAAGAAGAAATTATTTCTACGAGCGTTTTTGTAACCGGTATAAGCCCCCGGGCCAGGGCATCACAGATATCCATCCGGCCCTGGGGAAAAAAGCTTACATAGGGAGTTTCTTTTGCCGGAGGACACAGTCCGGTTTCCAGAAAATCAATTTTACACATGGCATAATGCCGGCATCTGGATGACATGCTGCGGATCTCTTCGGTGATATGTTCCAATGGTTTCATAAAAATACCTGCCTGTTTGTTTTTAATTTATCGTTCACAAGCTTTCTTTTTCCAGCAGATGATAATATTCTCCCCGGATCTTTACCAGCTCTGTATGGCTTCCCTGCTCTTGTATCCGGCCCTGCCTGAGCAGCATGATATGGCCGCACTGTCGGATGGTGGATAAACGGTGGGCGACGATAATGGACATCCGGCCGTGCATGAGCCGGTTCATGGCCTCATGTACGGCTTGTTCAGATCCGGAATCCATGTAGGAGGTGGCCTCGTCGAAAATGATCAGGTCCGGATCGCAGGCAAATGCCCTGGCAATACACACCAGCTGCTTTTCTCCGGCGGACAAAGGACGTCCTCCCTCTTTCAACAGGGTATCGGGTCCCTTGAATCTGTCATACAGAAAATGGCAGTTGGCCTGTTCCAGCACTTTTTTCAGGGCAGTGGCGTTCAACGGTTTTTCAGGGGGACAGACATTGTCTTTGACAGTGCCGGAAAAAAGGATGGGGTCCTGCATGACCAGGGCGGTTTTTTTCCGGATATCCATGATGTTGATGGCATCCATGGTCTGGTTGTTGATCAGGATACGGCCGGCATCCGGCCGGTAGAACCCGGTGATCAGGTTGATGATGGAGGTTTTGCCGGAACCTGTCTGCCCGACAATGCCGATGGATTCTCCCTTTTTTAAAGAAAAACAGATGTCTTTGAGCACTGGTGTGTCTTTATCATAGGAGAAATCAACATGATCAAAGGCCAGGCGGTCAATGGTATCAAGCCGGGTTCTTTTGCTGGTGATGCGCTGAAGGTCCCGGGGTTTTTCCAGCACTGTGATGATACGTTCGGCAGATGCCAGAGCATTCTGGAGCAGGTTGAATTTTTCCGACAGTTCCCGCAGGGGCCTGAAAAACAGTTTCATATAGGTGAGAAACGCCACCAGCTCGCCAATGGTCATCTGATTGGATGTCACTTTGAAACTGCCGGCCCACAGAATGATGGCCGTGCTGATGATGCCTAAGAATCCGATAAAGGGCATGAACACCGCAAAAATTTTTATCTGGAACATGGCAGCGGTATAGTGGGCCTCATTGAGCTGCCTGAAACGGTTGATAAAGGTATCTTTGCTGCCGGTGGTCTGGATGATCCGGATGCCGGAGATACCTTCGGAAAAGCTGTGGTTGATTTCTCCGATTTTCTGGCGGATGGTCCGAAAGACACTGCGCACCCGTCTGGAAAAACCGGTCACACTTACCAGGATCACCGGCACCAGCAAAAACAGGTAAAAGGCCAGACCGGTATTGAGCCTGGCCAGCATCACAAAAATGGCTGCCATGAGCACCAGGTCTTTGAAGATGAACACCAGCACACTGGTGAACATCTCATTCATGTTCTCAATATCCCCGGCCACCCTGGCCACCAGCCGGCCGGAGGCGGTTTTGTCATAATAGGCCACCGGCAGACCGGTCATATGGGAAAACAGGGCGCACCGCAGATGCAGAATGATCTTCTGGCCGCTGTATTCCATGAACAGGGTCTGGCCGAAATCGATCACAAAGGCTGCCAGGATCACCAGGCCGAAAAACACGGCAAATTCTTTGAATGCTGTCATGTGGAATCCGAGAAAAGAAGCACCCGACCCCTTTTCTGATCCAAGGATAAATCCGTCCAGGCCTTTTTGAATGAGCAGGGGAATGGACAGTTCAAAGAAAATGCCTGCAAATACCAGCAGGGTGGAGCAGGTGAGCATCCAGGCATAGGGCCGGATATAGGGCCACAAAGCTTTTGCCAGCACCAGATCTGCCAGTCGGATTTCTTTTTCTTCCAGTTTCATGGTGCTTCCTCAAACTGCTGAACCGTAAACGCATGGCGGTAATAGCGGCTGGTGTTGAGCAGTTCGGCATGGGATCCGCTTGCCCGGATCCGGCCGTTTTCCAGGACATATATCATGTCACAGCCGGCCAGGGCCGACAGCCGGTGGGAAATGATGATGCAGGTACTGCCCTTTGTCAGGCGGATGATCCGGTCAATGATTTTGTGCGCAGTCTGGGTGTCCAGCTGGCTCACCGGGTCATCCAGGATCAGAACCGGTTTTTGCTCCACCAGTGCCCGGGCCAGGGCAAGCCGCTGTTTCTGGCCCCCGGACAGGGTGACACCCCGCTCTCCCACCCGGGTATCCAGTCCTTCGGGCATGGCAGCAATGGTGTCGGTCAGATCACAGGTATGGATCACCCGGTCCAGGTTTCCGGCATCCAGATGCCGCCCCATGAGAATATTGTCTTTGATGGTGGTGGAGAACAAAAAGGGTTCCTGGGGCATAAAGGCGATACCTGACTGCAGGGCTTCCGGATCCAGGTCGGTGGTGGGAATATTGTCCAGGCGGATCTCACCGTCTGTGGGATCGTACAGCCGCAGGATAAGGTACATGAGGGTGGTTTTGCCGGTACCGGGAGGACCTGTGATGCCTGTCCGGGTGCCGGCGCAAATGTCCAGGCAGATGTCTGAAAGTACCGGAGAACCGTCATCATAGGAAAATCCGGTGTGAGAAAACCGGATGTTTCCATGCACCCGGGATATTGGCACCGGATTTTCAGGGCATTTGATCCGGGGCTGTGATTCGAGCAGGGCA
>JAABUB010000049.1 GCA_011389575.1 Desulfotignum sp.
TCTGGAAAAAGAGTGGGAAAATGCGGCCAAACAGGCCCTGACCCCGGACTGCCGGGAACAGGACTGCACCGGATGCGGGGTCTGTGACTTCAAGCAGATCCGGCCGGTTATTCATGATACCGAAACAGTGCCTGTTTCCGGGGAACCGCCTGCCCCCCCCATGGAAGATGCAGCCTTTGCCCGGTATACAGTCTGGTATTCAAAACTGGAAGATGCCCGGTTTTTCGGGCACCTGGAACTGGCCACCATTGTCCAGCGGGCAGTGAGACGGGCCGGGCTGGCTGTGAAATACTCCAAAGGATTCAACCCGTCCATGCGGCTTTCCTTTGACAGTGCCCTGCCTGTGGGAATGGAAAGCCAGGAAGAGATCTTTCATATTTTCCTTGACCGGAAACTGGCCCCTGAAACAATCAAGGATGCCTTAAACCGCGAGCTGCCCTCCGGCCTGGCTGTGACAGACTGCCGCCGCACCAGCCCGGGGCAGAGCGATGCTTCTGCTGTCTGTGTCTATGAGGTGCGGTTTCTGCATCCTTGCCTGGAAGCAGAAACAGTGGACCGGTTTATGGCCAAAAAAGAATTTTTGGTTGAAGATCTGTCCAAAAAAGGTAAAATCAGAAAAACCGATTTACGGCAATCTGTTGCAGCCATGGATGTTATAACACCCCATACCCTTGAAATGACCATGCAGCCCTATAACGGCCGGCATATCCGTCCTGCAACCATACTCAAACACTGTTTTGGCCTTTCAGATGCCGCCGTCTGCCAGGTATGGATCAAAAAACTGAAACAAGGATGACCCCATGCTAAAAGAGCTTGTTGTGAACTCAGCCCCCCATGAAACCCGGGTGGCTTTGCTGGAAAACGGCAATATTGTGGAAGTGTTCATTGAGCGGGAAGATGAAACCAGCATTGCCGGCAATATTTACAAAGGCCGTGTTCAGCGGGTTCTTCCCGGCATGCAGGCGGCGTTCGTGGATATCGGGTTTGAACAGGCCGCTTTTATCTATGTGGATGATGTGCTGGATACGGAAAGCCACAAAATGTACCAGAAGTTTGAACAGGACCAGGATGTGGAGCCGGAAACCGAAACAGATGATGAAGAAAACGGTTCCATGGAAAAACAGACCTGGAAACCCTCACAACACCCGGATTGCAGCATTGAAGACCTGCTCACCGAAGGCCAGGAGATCCTGGTCCAGGTATCCAAATCCTCCATCGGCACCAAAGGCCCCAGGGTCACCACCCATATTTCTCTGGCCGGGCGCTACATGGTGCTGATGCCCACGGTGGACCATATCGGTATTTCCAAACGCATTGAAGATGAGACCGAAAGGACCCGTCTGCGGGAACTTTTGCTGTCCATGCGCAAAAACAATTCCGGATATATTTTCAGGACCCAGTCCCAGGGGGTGAATGCCGCCACCATCAAAAAGGAGATTGCTTTTCTCACCAAAACCTGGGAGGACATCCAGAACAGAAACCGCATCGGTTCCGCTCCTTCCCTGGTTTACAAAGATCTCACCGTCACCTTCCGGGCGGTGCGGGATCTGCTGGCCAGTGAGGCAGACAAATTGATTATTGATTCTCCTGCAGAATACGAGCGGGTCCAGCAGTTTTTACAAAAACTGCTGCCCGATGTACATCTGGGAGTGGAACTTTACCAGGGACGCGAATCCATTTTTGATGCCTACAATATTGAAGGGGATGTGGCCCGGGCCCTGAAAAAAAAAGTATGGCTCAAATCCGGAGGATACATTGTCATTGAACAGACCGAGGCTCTGGTGGCCATCGACGTGAACACCGGCCGGTATGTGGGCAAACACAATTTTGATGAAACCATTCTGAAGACCAACCTGGAAGCGGTCAAGGAAATTGCTTACCAGATCCGGCTGCGCAATATCGGGGGCATCATCATCATCGATTTTATCGACATGAAAAAAGATTCCCACAAGGAAAAGGTGATGTCCCAGCTCAATGAAGCCATGAAAAAAGACAAAAGCCAGACAAATATCCTGCCTTTGACCGAGCTGGGCCTGGTCCAGATGACCCGCAAACGAATCCGGCGCAATTTGACCCGTACCCTGTGCGAGCCCTGTTTCTACTGCAACGGCAACGGACATCTTTTGTCCAAAAAATCCATCTGCCACAAAATTTACCGGGATCTTGTCTCCGAAGCAGGAGATATTCTGGGCAACCGATTCACGGTCAAAGTGCATCCGGAAATAGCCCAGCTGCTCCATGGGCGGGAAAAACATTTGATCTCCTCTCTGGAAAACCAGTTCTCCAAACCCATTGCCATTTATCCGGAACCCCATTACCACCTGGAAGAATACCATATTTTTGAATCTCTGGTGAAATGATGATTCAATTGTTGACTTTTTTACCGGAAAAAAATATTATATTGTGTTTATTATAGTTTGTTGTTTAACCCCAAAAATAATAACCAGATGCAATTAAGGACACTAATTTTATGAAACGAACATTTCAGCCGAGCAATCGAAAAAGAACCAGAAAACACGGATTCCTTAAAAGAATGTCCACACCGGGCGGAAAACGCGTCATCCGGGCCAGACGGGCAAAAGGCAGAAAAAGACTGGCATTGTAAAAAGGATTTGATTGAAGGATTTTTCTTTACCCAAAGAGGTGAGGCTCCGGAAAAGGGCCGAATTTTTAACGCTTTCGAAACAGGGAAAACCGATATATTCCCAATATTTTTTAGCCATTGTCTGTGACCGGTCGAACCAGTATAACCGAATTGGTATTACCGTATCAAAAAAAGTGGGGAATGCAGTAGCGCGTAACAGGATTAAACGACTTATCAGAGAATATTTCAGACACAGGAAACATTCGATCCCGGGAGCCAGGGACATCAATATCATTGCAAGAAAGGGTCTGACTACGCTATCCAACAAGCAGATAATTGAAAAGCTTGATAAACTTTTTACCAAAATAGCATTGGCCGATATAGAATGATGAAACAGCTATTGTTACTATTGATTAAATTTTATCAATTTTTTATATCACCGCTGACAGGACAGAACTGCCGGTTTTATCCGAGCTGTTCCGCTTATGCGGTTGAGGCGGTGCAAAAACACGGCAGTCTCAAAGGCAGTTTGCTGGCTGTAAAACGAATATTGCGTTGTCATCCATTTCATGCAGGGGGATTTGATCCGGTTCCATAATTGATCCATATGCCCGACTGTTTTCCTCTTCCTTGAAAAACCGTTTGAAAAAAAATTTTTCAAACTTAGGAGAGAAAATGGATGAACAAAAACGATTATTGTTAGCGGTGTTATTGTCTGTGGTAGTCCTTGTGGGTTATCAATTCTTTTTTGTCGCCCCGCCAACTGACCGTAATCTTCCCCAAAGCACCCGGGAATCCCGGGATCAGTCCCAGCAGCGTGCAACCGAAGACAGACAATCCACTGTTTCCGACTATACGCAGCCAGACCAGGGCATGCCTCCGGCTTCCCCTCAGTCGTCAACAGGGGATTTCAGAACCATTTCCCTGTCAACCCCTTTGTATAACATTGCCGTATCTGAATATCTGGCGTCTGTCACAAGCCTGACTCTCAAACACTACAAATCCAGCAACGGATCATCCACTGAACTGAAGCAGATGGTGAACCCCCGGCTGCCCCGGGGCACACTGATCTCCGGCACCCAGAGCGGTACCGTCCAGGGACTTGAAAATGCCGTGTTCACAGCCGACACAGACACCACAGAACTCAGACTTGCCCGGGGAGAAAAATCCATTGCATTTTCATGGACCAGCCCCCAAGGCATTACGGTCAAAAAAATATATACTTTTCAGGCTGATTCCTATCTGATCGGCTGTGATATTGTGATCCAGAACGGTTCAGAAATGCCGTTGAATGATGCCCTGATGATCACCACCCCGGGCATTTTTGATGAAGAAACCAAAAAACGTTCCAGATTTGCCTTTGAAGGCCCTGTGGCCTTTATTGACAACGAATATCTCACCATAAAGCCCAAAAAGATTGAAGACCAGGACACCTATATCGGCCAGGTTGACTGGACCGGATATACAGACCGGTATTTTTTAACGGCTGTCATACCTCAGGAAGCGGGTGATGCCCGTCTCAAACTGCAATATGAAGATGAGATCGCAGAAAGCCGGCTGGTTTGGAAAATGGACCGCATAGATCCGGGAAAACAGGGAAAATATGATTTTGTCTACTATATGGGACCCAAAAGCCACAAAGTGTTGAGCCAGTATGACAATTCTCTGAAAAAAGCCATCAATTTCGGATTTTTTGATATTCTTGCCAAACCGTTGCTCATCACCATGAATGTTATCCATGATGTGATTCCCAACTATGGGGTGGCCATCATCCTGTTGACCGTTCTCATCAAGCTCATTTTCTGGCCCCTGGGGACCAAAAGCTACAAATCCATGAATGAGATGAAAAAGGTCCAGCCCCTGATGATGGAAATCCGGGAAAAACACAAAAATGACAAGCAGCGGATGAACCAGGAAATCATGGGCCTGTATAAAACCTATAAGGTCAACCCGGCCTCGGGCTGTCTGCCTTTGCTGGTGCAGATGCCCATTTTCTTTGCCTTGTACCGGATGCTCTACCAGGCCATTGAACTGCGCCATGCCTCATTTGTGGGGTGGATCACCGATCTGTCCGCCCCGGACCGGCTGTTTCATTTTGATTTTGCCATTCCCCTGATGGAGGCGCCCTACGGCATTCCAGTGCTTACCCTGGTGATGGGAGCCTCCTTTTTGCTTCAGCAGAAAATGACCCCTACCGCAGGCGATCCCATGCAGGCAAAAATGATGATGCTCATGCCCATCTTCATGACTGTGCTTTTTATCAATTTTCCGTCAGGACTGGTCTTGTACATGTTGGTTAACAATATCATTTCCATGGGCCAGCAGTATTATACCCAAAAGAAATTTTCCAAATAGCAGGAGGCAATCCATGAAAAAAACCCAGGAATTTACTGGAAAAGACGTTGATGCTGCCATCAAAACTGCCTGCTCAGCATTGTCTGTTTCCAAAAAAGAACTCAAATATGACGTGATTTCTACCGGTGCATCCGGCATATTCGGAATTGTGGGCCGCAAAGATGCCATCATAAAAGTGTTTCTTGCCCCGAACAGCAAAGATGCATCTCAAGATGATATGGAAGGCATTCGTTCCATGGTGGATGAAGCCTTTGGAGAAGATACCCGACTGGACAGTCAGGGTTCCCGCAAAAAACAGAATAAAACCGATGGGGCCCAGCAAAAAAAACAGGCCCCTGCAAAACCGCAAAAAAAGCCCGGGCCTTCTTCTGAAAAAGAACCGCAGCCGGAACCCCGGGTAAAACCGGAAAATATTGCATCTGCCCCGCAGCCGGAAGCTGACAACAAAAAACCGCAACCGCAATCCCGACCAAAACCGGACGAGCTGCAATCCCGGCAAAACACTGATAAATCAGAATCTCAGCCGGAATCCCAGCCGGAAAACCAGGCAGAAACCCCGCCGGTGGTGGATGTAACCCGGGAATCAATCGATCTGGGCATACAGACCCTGCAGAAAATGGCCGACCTGATCACTGATGATGCTGTGGTAGAGGCGCAGACGGACAAAGACCATCTGACATTGAAAATTTCCGGCGGAAACGCGGGTATTCTCATCGGCAGAAAAGGCCAGACCCTTGATGCCATGCAGTTTCTGACCGACAAGATCATCAACCGGAAAAGCGAGGCCCGGGTCCGGGTGAAGGTGGATGTGGAAGGGTATACGGAAACGCGCAAATCCAATCTGCGGCACCTGGCTCTCAAAATGGCGGAAAAAGCCAAAAAAACCGGCCGGCCGGCCACCATCAACCAGATGAGTGCCCAGGACCGGCGGATCGTCCATTTGGCCCTGAAAGAAGACAACCGGGTTCGGACCCAGAGCATGGGGGACGGCTATTACAGACGGCTGGTGATCTTCCCCAAAAAAAAGAATTCCTTTGCCGGGAAAAAGCGGTTTAAAAGATAGGTTTTATGAATGACACCATTGCTGCAATCGCCACCCCATACGGAAGCGGAGGAATAGGCGTCATCCGGATCTCAGGTCCGGAGGCCATGGATATTGCAGCACGGATTTTTTCCAGGACCCGCACAGGAAAAGCAGCCCCCGGTCATCTGGCATCCCACCGGGTGTATCACGGATATGTGCGGGACAAGGCAGATATCATCGACGAGGTCCTGCTCATTCCTATGTACGGCCCCCGGTCCTACACGGCCGAAGATGTGGTGGAAATCCAGGCCCATTCCGGCACCATTGTCCTCAAACAGATCCTGGAACTTTTGCTGTCAAAAGGGGCCCGGCTGTCTGAACCCGGAGAGTTCACCAAACGGGCATTTTTACACCAGCGCATTGATTTGACCCAGGCAGAAGCGGTGGCGGATATCATCAATGCCAGATCCGTATCCGCTCTTAAATTTGCCGCTTCCCAGAACATGGGGGCATTAAAGGAACAGATCCAGGCTCTGCGGGACAAACTGATTCATCTTATGTCCCTGGTGGAAGTGAGTATTGATTTTCCGGATGATGCTGAAGACCTTGATATCACAGCCCGCGGAACACAAATCCTTGACACGGTGACAACCCGGTGCAAAGCATTTATCCAGCAGCACGAAGATGCCTGTTTTCTCAAGGAAGGTATCCGTATCGCCATCTGCGGAAAACCCAATGTGGGAAAATCCAGCCTCATGAACCGGCTGCTGACCCGGGAAAAATCCATTGTCACGGCCATGCCGGGCACCACCCGTGATCCCATCCAGGATGCGGTGAACATGAACGGGGTTCCTTTTGTGGTCACGGATACCGCAGGTATCCATGACACCGACGATCTGGTGGAGATCATCGGGATTGAACGGGCCAAAGACCATATCAAGGATGCTGACCTGGTATTGTTCATGGTGGAACCGGGAACAGTCCTGTCTGACAAAGAATTTGAAAAAATGGTGCCCGCAGAAAAAAAAATCATCCTGGTGACCAATAAAATTGACCTGCTCCAGGACCCGGACGGGAGAAAAAAACCGGGAAGACCGCCAATGCCCGAACTGCCTGGTGCCTGTGATGCCATGCCCAACATACATATTTCAGCACTTCATGACCGGGGCATTACACATTTGCGCGAAAAAATTGTTTATCTGTGTGTCCGGGACCTGACGACCATGGAGGACTCTGCCGTAATCCCCAATCTGCGGCATAAAAATGCCCTGGTCCAGGCCCTCGGGTTTCTTACATCTGCAAAAGAGAACATAAAAAACCGGGAACCTGAAGAAACCCTGGCCATTGACCTGAAAAACAGTATTGATTCTCTGGGAACAATTACAGGGGAAACCGCATCTGTGGATATACTGGATACTATTTTTAATAATTTCTGCATTGGAAAATAAAAAGGATACTTGCCCATGGCACTTGACTTTAAAAAACATTTCACACAATACGAAGCCCTGGTTCAGGTGGTGGACGGCGTGTTCGACCGGGTCAAACAGGAATACCCCAAAGAGGTTTTCTGTAGAGAAAAATGCAGTGACTGCTGTTATGCCATTTTTGACATGCCTCTGATCGAAGCCCTGTACCTGAAGGCAAAATTTCTGGAAAAATTTTCCGGAAAAGCCAAAAACGATATACTGGAAACAGCTGACAAAACCGACCGGGCCCTGGTCAAGCTCAAACGGGAGGCCTATAAAAAAGTGCAGGGCGGTGCAGACCAGCTCGAGATTGTGGGCCGGATGTCCCAGGAACGGGTCAGGTGCCCGCTGCTGGGATCTGACGACTTGTGCGTGCTGTATGAATTTCGGCCCATCACCTGCCGGATTTACGGCATACCCACCTCCACCGCCGGTGCCAGCCATATCTGCGGACGTACCAACTTCATCCAGGGACAGGCTTATCCCACCCTGAACATGGACAAGCTCTATACCCAGCTCCAGCTTTTGTCAGCCCAGCTCATAAAGGACATCAAGTCCAGCAATATCAAAATGCATGAAATGCTGATCCCGGTATCCATGGCCCTGGTCACTGATTTTAATGAAGAATATCTGGGGGTCAGACAGGATGGATAACTTTACCGACGAGCAGATCCAGGAGAGAAAAAAAGCGATTTTTGATGCCATGGGCAAACGGGGGCAGCGCCAGATCCTCAAAAAAGGGTATGACAAATGGGATCCGTTCCAGGAACCCAAAGACCCCATTGATATCAGAAAAGACAAAACCAAAAGAACCTCCCAGGTATTGATCAGGGAATTTTTATCCCGGGCCGACCATGACACCTATACCAACTCCTTTGCCCAGGGAGCCCTGGAAATGTGCCTGGGTATTATCAATGAAGAGGAAAAAATCAGAGGCATGTTTGAATTTGCCTGCTGGTACAAGGCCCTGCTCAAACAGGAAGGACATGACACCCTCTGAACGGGATGCTGTTCTGGCCATCCTGGAGAATGCTGACACCTGTTTGACAGCCCGGGCCTGTGTGCGTGCCATTGCCCGGCAGCTTAAGATACCGTTTTCCCGGGCCAAAACCATCCTCAAAACCCTGGTGAACAATCAGGATCTGGCCTATCAGGATCTTTTCGGCAGCACCTGTGTCATTGCAAATTTTCAAAAACCGGTCCGGATAACCGACCATTTTTTCCTGATTCCACCGGACATACCCAGCATTGCAGGCCTTGGTGAGCTGGACATCCGGCTGACACAGGGAATCTCCTTTGGATCAGGCCACCACCCCACCACCCGGCTGAGCCTGGCTGCCATAGATCATGTGTTTTTCACCGCCGGTCTTGTGCCGGCAAAAGGCCAGAGCCCGGGAGCGGATATCGGCACAGGATCCGGTGTTCTGGCCATTGCCCTGTGCCTGGCAGGCCTGGATCGGTGCCATGCCTGTGACATTGATCCCAATGCTGTATACGAAGCCCAAAAAAACATAAAAGCCAACCATCTTTGCAGCAGAATACCGGTGTCCGGACATCCACTGGCGGACACCGGCCCTGCTTTTTCCATCATCTGTGCCAATCTGCGCACCCCTACTCTGGCAAAACTGGCTCCTGTCATGCGCCGCCGACTGAAACCAGGTGGTGTACTCATTTTTTCCGGCATCAGGGAATGGGAAGCCAAAGACCTGATAGCAGATTTTACAGGATACGGCTTTATCCGGATCTGGGAAAAAACACTGAAAAAATGGACAGCCCTGATATTTATCCGCACGGCAGCAGACAGAAAACAGGCGCCATAAAAACATTGTCTGTGGCAGGATGATCCGTTATACTTGTTTTTTTTAGGCAATCAGGAACCTTGAGGAGCCGATGAAAAAATTTATCCGATATCTGATACCAGGCCTGGTACTTTTACTGCTTGCCATACAGGTGAGCAGTGATGTATTTGTCTGGACAGATGAAGATGGATTCAAACATTTTTCCAATATTGCCCCATCACCGGAAGCCGACGATGTACGGATACTGGGAAAAGAAATTCAAACCCAGATCTCAGATGACCGGTCCTTCCGGGTGCTCAAAGTATATGATGGAGATTCACTGCTGGTGAAAGGCCTGGATTTGACCCTCAAGATACGCATGGTAGGTATTGATGCCCCGGAAACCGGGGGCAGAAGCAAACCTGGCCAGCCCTACAGCAAAAAAGCCCATCTGTATTTACGCCGCCTTGTAAAAGACCGGTCTGTCACACTCAAAAGCTATGGTCTTGGCGGATATAACCGGATTCTGGCAGAAGTGTTTTCCGGTGGCACCAATGTCAACCTGGAAATGGTAAAAACGGGGCTTGCAGAGGTATACCAGGGCAGAAAACCGAAACATTTTGATGCGGCCCCTTATGTGGCAGCCCAGACCCGGGCCCGAAACAACCGCATCGGCATGTGGTCCCTGGGCAGCCGCTATAAAAGCCCCGGGCAGTGGCGAAAGGAAAATCCCAGAAATTAAAAACCAGGGCAGTTTACCGCAAATACCCTGATGCTCAGAAGGGAATATCATCATCCGGGATAGGACCCTGTCCCCCGCCCATGCCCGGACTGGTCTGGTTCTGAAAATTCTGGTTACCGGGGGCCGGGCCTCCCTGCTGCTGGTATCCGCCACCCTGCTGACCACCCTGCTGGTATCCACCTGATTGCTGATATCCGCCGCCACCCTGGTTATCAGAGCGCCCACCCAGAAACACAAAATCATTGACCACAATTTTTGTTGTATAGTGGGTCTGTCCTTCCTTTTCATAACTCTGCGTTTGAAGTTTTCCTTCAATATAAACTTGGCTTCCTTTAGACAGATATTTTTCCAGAATTTCAGCTGGCTTCCTGAAAGCCACAATCCGGTGCCATTCTGTTCTTTCCTGTTTTTCCCCGGTATTTTTATCCGTCCATTGCTCATTGGTGGCAAGTGTAAAATTAACCACCGCAACCCCTTGCTGAGTATATTGGATTTCAGGATCCCTTCCCAGATTGCCAATGAGCATTACCTTGTTTAAACCCGCCATGTTTTACTCCTTCTCATCGTGGTTTTTGTTGCTGTTTACCAGGGCAATATGCACACAAGACCAGCCAAATGTCAATTATTTGTTCCCGGCCAAAATCCTTGTCCAGACCCGAAGATGCAATACTGCAATCTTGATCAAAAACAATGCAATACTGCTACTGTTTTGTTCCCATATGCCGATACCCAAAACCGTGAAAGCCCTTATCTACAGCTGAAAATAACAGCCATGCATTATTCCCGTGCCTCTGGTACAAACCTTGCTATGTTTTAAAATAATATTGGCAAATACCACCCCCTGAAAGGACATTACCTATGACACCGAAAAATGACATCCTGAAAAAGCATTGTCCTGGATGCATCCCCATTAACCATTAACGAGGAGGAAAAAATGAAAATTGCAGTAAGCGCCTCGGGCAAAGATCTTGATGCCCCTATTAACCAGCGTTTTGGTCGGTGCGACTATTTTCTGATTATCGATTCGGACACCATGGAAACCCAAAGCTTTCCCAATGAAAATGGTGCCCAGTCCAGCGGTGCCGGGATACAGGCGGCCAGCTTTGTCATTTCCAAAGGGGCTCAGGCTGTAATAACCGGTAATTGCGGGCCCAAAGCCATGGATGTGTTTGCCTCAGAAAACATCGCCGTATACACAGGCCAGGCAGGGACTGTCCGGCAGGCAGTAGAGGCATTTAAAAACGGCAGGCTTGCCGCATCATCTCCATCCAAACAAGAGGTTCCCCCTGCTGATACCGGCCGGGAACCCCGAATTCCGCCCACAGGCAGAGGCATGGGCGGCGGCGGCGGTATGGGCGGGGGCCGTGGTATGGGAAAAGGCGGCGGCAGAGGCGGCGGCCGGGGCATGGGAGGTGGCGGCGGCCAGGGTATGGGTGGCGGCAGGGGCCTTGGCGGCGGCTGCAGAACAAAGCGCTGACATCACAGTCCGGCAGCGCTTATTTCTGCAACAGCCTGACGCAGGTCGTCACAGGAAAGCAGGTGGGTTTTAATTCCTGCGTTTGCCAGCACATAGCCCGGTCCTTTTTGGGAAATATCCTCTTTCATTCCCACATGTTCAACACCAAAATCCACCAGCCATTCCGCCACCCGGATACCTTTTGCGGTCCGGGTTTCAGCATGAAGATTTTTCACAATTTTCTGTTCGGTGATTGTCTGATCCCTGCGCTGGACATGTACCATGCCAAAATAGGGGGCTTCACCAAAATGCCCGCTGATACTGCCGTTTTCATCTGCAAGAGGCAGGGCTATTCTGACATTCTCCCGCTGCTGGGGCTCATATAAAATGGTTATTTTTTCGATGTGGGGTATCTGTTCCCGGATCTTTTTTTCAAGCTGCTCACTGACCTGGTGGGCCTTTTCAAGGTGCCGGGTCTTTACGGTAACACCTGCGTGGATAAACTGAAACCGCCCGGCATTCCTGCCGGTTAAAGACGTTATCTGGTCCACCAGGGGTTCTTTTTTTATGATCTTCTGTATCCGGTCCAGGGTGGCAAAATCAATGGATGCATCCAGCAGCACCCGCATGCCGTCGGACAAAAGCTCCCAACCGGCACGGGCAATAAAAACCAGGATCAGGCAGGCCCCCATCTGATCAATGGTGATACCCCACAGGGTCCAGTCGACACCCAGATACCCCAGCACAGCAGCAACCAAAACCACCAGGGAGGAAAGCACATCCACCTGGCGGTGCCGGCCTTCGGCAACCAATGTGGGGGATTTTGTTTTGCGGCCGATGACAATGGCATACCGTCCAAAAGCAAATGTCAGTATCGTGGCAAGGGCAAGCAGTCCCACAAAAGGCAAAGAGATAGCAGGTATCTTTTGTGAGGAAGAAAAGATACTTATGGCAATCTCATACCCGGCAATGAAAATAAAAATGGCAATGAGCACGGAGGCAACATTTTCAAGTTTGTACAGGCCCAGGGGAAATGAGCGGGTCTTTTTTGTGGACAGTTTCACCCCCCCATAGATCACAAGGGATGCCACAGCATCGGTGGCGGAATCAATGGCACTGGCAGTAATGGCAAGGCTTCCTGAAAAAAAGGCAAGCATGGCTTTCATGCCCGCCAGAAACAGATTTAAAACAAAGGCATACCCGGCCACCCGGTATATCTGGATGGTTTCATCATCGATTTTGCTGTGTTTCTGTTCCATAACCTCCTTTAACACGCTGCTCTGTCTGCATGATCGGGTTTACACCGAAATCAGGGCCAGGGCAACAAAGGCTGCACCAACCCCCACCCACTGCTGAAACCTGAGTTTTTCTTTGAGAAACAGCCAGGCCAGCAGTACGGTTGCCGCCGGATAAAGTGAGCCCAAAACAGCGGAAACATCCAGCCGTCCCAGATGGGATGCGATGGAAAACAACAGATTGCCCAGTGCATCCAGCACACCGGTAATCCCGATGAAAAGCCATTGCCCTGTCAGGGGAGAAGCTGCCCTGCCCATAAGCAGAATCACACCAAACAGCAAAGATACAGATGCCAGTCTTGCCCCCACCAGGGGCCAGAAAATGGCCAGGTCATTTGCCCGGTCAATAAAAATAAAAAACAGGCCGAACCCCAGGCCCGCGGCAAAGGAAAGCAGCAGTTCCAGGAGGGTCATGCGGAACCCGGCCTCTCCGGATGACAACAGCCATACCGCAACCATGAAAACCACAAACCCGGAAAACCGGACCAGTGAAGGAAGCCCTTCATAAAATGCACTGTAGCCGATGGGAACCAGGGCTGTTAGCACTGCTGACAAAGGTGCCACAATTCCCATACGGCCGGTGGCCAGTCCCCTGTACAGGGCGATCAATCCAATGTTGCCGAAAATACCGGCAAACGCGCCATACATCAGATGTCTTACCGGCGGCATTTTTTCAGCAAACCCCAGGGCCAGGCCCAGGAGAAAAACGCCACCCAGGAGCTGGGAAAACAGCACCACCCGCAGCAGGTTGCCTTTTCTGGAGGCCATCCCCCCGCTGAAATCCCCTGCCCCCCACGCCATGGCACTGCCGATGCCGCAGGAAATCGCCAACGTTTCAGTGGTAATCATTTATGCCTTTGTTTTTCTCTTCCGGTCATATCAACACCTGGATTTATATCAGCCTGCAGACCTACCATGAGAAGGCTGTTTTTTTATAATACCTTTTCGGACAAAAGCAAACCAATCTTCTGCCCCGCCCCTGCCGGCACAATCAGGCCAATGAAGGCGGCAGCGCTTTAATTTAAAATACGTTTTCATCAAGAATTAATGAAATCAGGGAAATCATCCCCACCAGCTCCCCTTTGTCCTCAACCGGTGCCCGGCGAATACCGGCACGGTAGATAAGCCGTACCGCATAGCGGATATCCATGTCCGCCGGTACCGTAATCACCGGTTTGGTCATGACTTCATACACATTCACCTCATCCAGGGACCGGCCCGACAGTATCGCACCTTTGATTATATCCTGGGATACCAGTATGCCCCAGGCATCGTCCTCATGCCGTTTGTTCACCAGAAGAGAAAATACATTGTTTTCCTTCATTTTTTTGACTGCTTCGCGGGTGGTGGCCATGCCGTCAATGGATATGATCCCCTTGTGCATCACATCCCTGA
Source organism: Desulfotignum sp. (assembly GCA_011389575.1). GTDB lineage: Bacteria > Desulfobacterota > Desulfobacteria > Desulfobacterales > Desulfobacteraceae > Desulfotignum. Next base: position 14,096 of record JAABUB010000049.1, read on the forward strand.
CCCGAATGATTCTGGGTTTATCCGGTTCCATAAATTGCCTTCCTTATAAAGTATGATATCTGATGCAGCAGTTACAGGTAATTGTCCCGGGCCTTTTGCTTGAATTTTTCAATCTGGCTTTCCAGGCCCACCACATGCTCCACCGGGAGCATGAACGCGATACCGGTGCCGGGTTTGCCGAATTCTCCGGCTGTTTTTATGACGGTCAACAGTTTTTCAGCCACATGTTCTTCCGCCAGCAGCATGATGATATCGGTCTGGGCTTCCAGGGTAAGGCCGAAAAATGTTTTTGCCTCTTTGATACCGGTCCCTCTGGCGGGAATGATGGTGGCGCCGGTGGCACCTTCTTTTTTGACGGCATCAACAATCTTGTCGGTAATCTCTGCTTTTACAGAGGATAAAATAAGTTTAAACCGCATAGGTTTTCTCCGCTGTTCTGGTTTTACGATGGGTCATCCATACGGCCAGCCGGGCATATCCCAGCACCGATATGATAGGGAAAAGACTGGCAAAGGCAATGAGCCCGAACCCGTCCAGGGCGGGATTGCGGCCCGGCACAGTGGAGGCCAGACCAAGGCCCAGGGCTGCCACCAGGGGCACGGTAACAGTGGATGTCGTGACCCCCCCGGAATCATAGGCCAGTGCGATGATATTTTTCGGAGATACCAGGGTCAGTAAAATAACCATGATATATCCCACGAGAATGTACAGGTAAAGCGGGGTCCCGGATACAATGCGGAAGGTCCCCAGACTGATGCCCGCAGCCACCCCGATGGCGACGGTAATACGCAGCCCCCACTGGCTGATGGTGCCCATGGATACCTCACTGGCCTTGTAGGCCACGGCAATGAGGGACGGTTCGGCAATGGTGGTGGCAAATCCGATCATGGCACCAAACAGATACACCCATCCATAGGCGGTCCAGTCTGCCATGGCAGGCGGATCTGGGGTACCGTAGATAAAAACCGGATCGGACAGCTGGGCTGCCATGATTTTTCCCAAGGGAAACAATGCTTTTTCCAGACCGGCCAGAAACAAAGCCAGCCCGATCACCACATACACACCGCCCATCAGCACACGGCCCAGATGGGGAATGGGTTGGCGCAGGACCAGCAGCTGGAATCCCCCGATCAAAAGGATAATCGGCAGCACATCCCTGCCTGTGGCAACCAGTATTTTCACGAAATCCATCAAAAATTCCAAAGACGGTCCCCTCCTTTTATCAGTTGAAAATAAGCAGCCCGTATCCCATGACAAAAATCATGGGCAGCAGTGAAGCAAAGGCGATGAGTCCAAACCCGTCCAGCAGGGGGCTTCTGCCCTGAATGGAAGATGCCAGTCCCACCCCCAGGGCCGCCACCAGGGGTACGGTAATGGTGGAAGTGGTCACCCCGCCGGCATCATAGGCAATGCCGATGATCTCTTCAGGGGCGATTATGGTCATGAGCATCACCACCACATATCCGCCGATGATCAGATAATGAATGGGCCAGCCCTTGAGGATGCGGATGACCCCCACCAGGATGGCCAGGCCCACGGAAACCGCCACACTGATACGAAGCCCTAAGGCATAGGTAGTCAAAGATTTTTGATCCGGATCGATCAAACCCCCTTTGCCGGCGATATCTGCAGCTTCCGCTGCCACGGCAATCAGGGCGGGTTCGGCAATGGTGGTAGAGAATCCCAGTGCAAAGGCAAAAAGAAGGAGCCAGAACAGGCTGCCTTTTCTGGCCAGCGCATATGCCATGGCTTCACCAATGGGAAACAGTCCCATTTCAAGTCCCTGAACAAACAGAACCAGCCCCGCCACCACGAGCAGGGCCCCGAAAATAACCTCTCCCAGCTGGGGCAGGGGTTGTCTGATAACAACAAGCTGAAAAAAAGCGATCACCAGAATTATGGGAAGCAGATCCATCAGAGCGGTTTTTATTTTTTGAAAAACAATGGGTAAAATCTTCATGGTGTCATTCTGGTGCCTGTTGTCGGTAATACCGCTGTTGTCATTTATCCTGTGGGACAGCCGGCCGGAATAACCGGCATCCAGGTACCACAAGACCTGATGGACTTTTTGCATCCTAAAGTCGGACTTTTTTTTTGTCAAGCCATTATCACTTTTTTGAAACACAGTCATGCACCATGCCGCATCTTTCAGGTGAAAAACCGTTGGCCGGGAAAGTGCGGTATGTTATACAATTGGGTAAAAATTGCAAAGCTGGCAGAAAATAAAGATAAGGAAAACATATCGATGCTCAAAACCATGGCAACCCAGCTGACCATAATTTTTCAAATGGGCAGCAAAAAAAGCAATGGCTGGATTCTGATCAAATTCGCATTGATACTTGCGTTTCTGTTTACCTTGTTCTCGGTGCTGTTTCATGTACTGATGCTGTATGAAGGCCGTCAATACAGCTGGATAACCGGATTTTACTGGACCTTGACCACCATGTCCACCCTGGGGTTCGGTGATATTACCTTTCACAGTGATATAGGCCGGCTTTTTTCCATAGTGGTATTGTTCAGCGGTATTGTTTTTCTGCTGGTGATGCTGCCTTTTACCTTTATCCAGTTTTTTTATGCCCCGTGGCTGGAAGAACAGAACAAGGCCCGGGCACCCAGATCCGTTCCCGACACCATGTCCGGGCATGTGATTCTCACCTATTTTGATGCCGTGGCTGTCACGCTTATTGAAAAGCTCAACCAATACGGATTTGCCTATGTGATTCTCACATCCGGGCTGCAGGATGCCCTGGATTTATATGACCAGGGCTACCGCGTGGTGGTGGGTGAACTGGATGATCCGGAAACCTACCGCCGCCTGCGCATTGACCAGGCCGCACTGGTGGTGGTGTTAAATGATGACATTGCCAGCACCAACATCATTTACACCATCCGGGAAACCAATGACAAAGTGAAAACCGTGAGCAATGCCGACCTGGAAGATTCTCTGGATATTCTCAAACTGGCCGGCAGCACCCATGTTTTCCAGTTTACCCAGATGCTGGGCAGAGCACTTTCCCGCCGGGTTCTGGGAATCAACATGCAGGCCAATATCGTCGGACAGTTTGATGAGCTGCTGATTGCCGAAGCCCCGGTCATGCGGACCTGGCTCCAGGGGAAAACAATGGCGGAAAGCCGGTTGCGGGAAATCTGCGGCGTGACGGCAGTGGGGGTCTGGGTACAGGGCAAATTTCATATTCCCACCCCGGAAACCCGGATCACAGAATCCACTGTTCTGGTGCTGGCCGGAACCAAGCAACAGCTGGAACAGTTTGATGACTCCATTGCTTTGGCTGATAAAAACCAGACCGGCACAAACGGGCCGGTAGTAGTGCTGGGAGGCGGCCGAGTGGGTCAGGCAGTGGCAGACGCTTTGAGAATCCGGGGAGTTGATTATTGCGTGGTGGAAAAAAAGCCCGGTATTGCAGATAAGCATCCAAACTTTATCCATGGGAGTGCCTCGGACCGCAATACCCTGATCGAAGCCGGCCTGGAAAACACCCCGTCGATCATCATAACCACCCATGACGACAATTTAAATATCTACCTGACCATTTACTGCCGCCGTCTGCGGCCGGGTGTGCAGATCATCAGCCGGGCAAGCCTGGACAGAAACATCAATACCCTGCACCGGGCCGGTGCCAATCTGGTGATGTCCTTCAGTTCCCTGCTCACCACCACCATCATGAACCTGATTCAACCCCAGAAAGTGCTCATGCTTTCCGAAGGCCTCAATGTATTCCGGATGCCCCTGCATGCCAAACTGAGAAACAAATCCTTGATCGATATCCAGATCAGGGAAAAAACCGGGTGCAGTGTGGTGGCTGTCAAAAAAAATGAAAATCTGATCATCAACCCGGACCCGGCCATTGTCCTTGAAAAAGGGGATGAGCTGGTGCTCATCGGTACTGCCGACGCAGAAAAAAAATTCATCGAAAAATATCCGGCAGCATCGGAATAACGACCATGCCCTGACGGGCACAACAAAATATGAAAGCTGTTAGCTGTTAGGTGAGTACTGAGGGCTTTCATATAAACCGCCATGCCGATCAAAAGTTGCTCCTCCTGCAAAACAGGTTATAGTTCCGGGCATATGAACTGATACCAAGCATACCCTAATTTTATATTAGCACAAGTATCAAGTCATGTGACCGGCACTATAACAATGAAATTCGGAAACATCTCCTATAACGTTACCGTTATGGTTTGAAACACACCTGTGATAAAGTAACGGCATTTTGGGGCTTGTATCCCGCCCGGGTAACCTTGTACAAAGCCTGGTTACTGCCTGTTTTGGTCATGGTTTCAAAAGCATAATGTTTTCTGGCATGAATCTTGATTTGATTCATGCCGGAAGCAGGAGCAAAGATGCAGACACACAAAACAAAAGGATACCAAAAGTGGAAATAACGGAATTTGCACCCGATATAAAAGACAAAGTGGCACTGGTGGATTTTAGTGCACCCTGGTGCGCGCCATGCAGGCAGATGGTACCGGTCATCAGCAGGCTGACAGAAAAATACAAAGACAAGGCAGCCATTGTGGAAATAAACATCGATTCCCAGCCTGCGGTGGCAACCCATTATATGGTCCAGAGCATCCCTACCCTGATTTTGTTTGATCACGGCCGGGAAATTATGCGGTTTGTGGGAGTCCAGTCCACAGAAAATCTGGAAAAAAAGTTAGATGCTATCCTGACAAAAAAATTATAGCGCAAACCAATGCGCCAGGAGGAAATATGGGCAAGTGTGTGAACCACCCGGAAAGACAAACCAGTTACCTTTGTATGAAACACAACATCTATTTGTGTGACCAGTGTCTGACGTGCCGTGATCCGGACATTTATTGTAAATTCCGGTCATCCTGCCCCATCCATTTTGTAACCAAAAAAGGCTTTGACGATACTGACACCCGACACACAGCTGCAAAGGAAAACCTGTCATGATAAAAGCGTTGAAATATATTCAAAAAAACCTGGTATGGACCATCCCTGTTTCCATGGGTTTCGGATTAATTTTCGGATACCTGTTTGACACCTCTTCCTTAAAACAGCTGATAATCCCGGTTACTTTTATCATGGTCTATCCCATGGTTGATAAATCCCACCGGTTTGGTCAGGGTTATGTGCGTTGTCTAATTATTCTGCCTGTATCTGTGCAGACACCTCAAACCGGGGTGGATTGAGGATATTGCGTTTCACCGTGCACAGACCCGCGGTTTTCTCCACCGCTGACCTGTATTTCTCAGGAAATCCCGGGGGCAGACTGATCTGGATGCGCACGGTTTCCACCAGGTGGGTCTGTTCATTTCTGTCAAATGAAAGAGACATTTTCATGCCTGTGGTATCGATGTTTCGTTCTTCACAAAAGTATATAACATAAATACCGGCACAGGTTCCCATGGAGGACAAAAACAGATCAAAGGGTTCCGGTGCGCTGCCGTCTCCCCCCTCATCCTTGGCCTGATCGGTTTCAATGATGAATCCTCTGTAACGGGCAGTTACTTTTTTATTGCCGGGAAATGAAATCTCCATGGTCATCAATCATTCTCCTTTTGTTGTTGATGCAAAACTGACAATTGCTCCGTGAGCAGGTTTTTAAATCTGTCAAGACTTATGGGATAAGCCTGCATGGGAATCCCCATCCAGTCACAATAGTCCAAAAAGCCTTCCGGATCACTGGCCATATAATCATCCATAAACCCGATGCCGTCAAGTACCACGGCCCCGCCGGTATGGCGGGGAAAATTTTCATTGGCAATCCCCTTGTCCCAGCCCTTAAACACCAGTTTCCGGTATTTTACCCAGCCCGGCGTCATGAACCAGACCGGTTCACCACCGGCAATTTCCCGGGCAATATTATCCATTTCTTCCTGGCTGGCAAGCATTCCCATGCAGTGACTGGCCTGGATACGGGCAACATTCGGCCCATGTTCGGATACAACAGACTTCATCAATCGGGTGGGCTCGTCCGAATTTACATAACAATACTTTCCGCCGTAAACAACAATAACGCCTTTTGCCCTGGTTTTGGCTTTTTCTATGGCTTTTGAAAGCTGTCGCTCCAACTCTCCGATATCCTGATGCAGTCCCGGGGTTGTGTAATAAATCTGGTCTGTATCTATGAATTTTTCTGTAACCAGATGATCTATTTCCGGCCGCAGGGTACCGCATGCCACGATTGCGGCATCAACAAATGTATGGTGTTGCATCATATCTCCTTTGAATTTTTAGAATTTGGGTCGAGAATTCCAGGGCAGCTCCTGGCGGTATCAAGCTGCCCTGGAATCCCGGCGGCAGGTCAGATTCTGGAGGTAAGTAAATGCCTTTACTTTATCTGATCACCGGTTCTTTAATATGCACAGTTCATGCCAGACAATTCCAAGACAGTTCTTTTTTTCATCCCCGGGTTCTGTAATCCATACCCGGAAACCCGGCACCGGTCCCTGCACATGATATATCTTTCAGCTGCTGATGGCGATCACCCGGTTCTAATGAAACAGACGTCTGAAAGCCAAAACCGTTACTTTTTCACAATGGTAACGTTATATAACGCCACGCCAACCCTGATTCACATTACAGCACAATTATCGTTCACAAACCGTTGCAAACATGCATACCCTTTGTTTACAGGGTATGAAAAACGCGACCGTTATTTTTCGCCGGCTGACAGGGAATTTACAAATTTGGAAACAAGACGTTTTTACCGTTGAAATGGGCCGGTTCATGAAAAAAAATATCTCAGGCATCCATGTGCCGGAACACTGGATTGAAGAAAAATTGAACCGGTTTGCGGCATCAAAGTGTATCAGCGGGTCATTACTTTTTCAACAAACATGTAATAATGCTTGACAATAAAGCGGCTTTCCCTATATGTTGCTATTAAGGTAGCAACTTTATATTTTTTACCGTCTATTTTTGTCAGGAGTGCGGGCAGTGGAAGACAGATACAGACTCAGAGACCTTGGGTTTTCCCAGTACGAGGCAGCCTGTTACATGGCCCTGGTGGGAAACCACCCGGTGAACGGATCCCAGCTGAGCAAAATATCGGGCATTGCCAGGTCCCGTATTTATGATGTGCTGCGCAGTTTGACAGCCAAAGGGTTTGTCATTGAAGTGAACACCGGCCTGTATGCCCCGCTGCCCGCCGATGAACTGGTGCGGCGGCTGCGGCACAATTTTGAAGCCACCATCCAGGCGTTTGAAGACGAAATCGCCAAGGCCGGGCAGCAGAATAACTTTGAGTTCATCTGGACCCTGAACGGGTATGACAACGTCATGGAAAAAGCCAGGCACATGATCCAGGATGCAAAAACAGAAATTTATGCCCGCCTGTTTCCGGAGGCAGACCAGCATCTGTGCCATCACCTGATCAAGGCGGAAAAAAAAGGAGTTGCCATCCGGTACATCGCCATGGGTGACATCCCCCACAGGTTTGCGGTACAGGTCACCCATCCGGACCATGAAAACCTGATCGCAACCATCGGGGGCCGATCCTTTGACATCATCACCGACAAAAGCGAAGCTTTGGTGGGCATTTTTGAAGTGGGCAACGAAGACACCTCCCCCATCAACTGGACCCGGAACCAGTGGTTTGTGGTGGCCAACCGAGACAGCCTGCGCCATGATTTTTACCATTGTTTTCTGGAAAAAACCCTGGATAGATGCCAGGGCCTGACAAACGAAGAAAAACAATTGTACCAACTCATAAAAAAAGACAATTAAGGAGAAGGGGCCATGACCAGCATGAGAAAAATACATTATTTTGACGGATTTTCCAATGAAACCGACGACACCATCTTTGATCTGGAACAGGATTTCGGTGCCCACCATTATGAGCGCATCCATGTGGTGGTGCGGCATGCCAAAGGCTGCTGGCTCACCGATGACAAAGGCAACAAATACCTGGACTGCCTGGCAGCCTATTCTGCAGCCAATCCCGGCCACCATCACCCCACCATCACCAATGCGGTCATGGATGCCCTGATCGGCAATTACGCATCCGTGCTGTCCAATGTGGTATTTACCGATCCTTTGGGCATCTTCCTGTCCGAGGCGGCAAAATTCGCTCCCCAGATGGCCCCGCGTTTCGGAAATCACGGCAACAAGGTACTGCCCAAAAACGGCGGGGTGGAATCAGTGGAAACGGCCATCAAGACCATGCGCTATTACGGATTCAAGCAAAAGGGCATCCCGGACGGCAAACAGGAGATCATTGTGTTCAACAACAATTTCCACGGCCGCACCATTTCCGTGGTTTCTTTTTCCTCAAAGAAAAAGAATCATGAGGGGTTCGGCCCCCTGACCCCGGGATTCGTCTCTGTGGAATTCGGCAATATTGAAGCGGTGAAAAACGCCATCACCCACAACACTTGCGGTATCCTGGTGGAACCGTTCCAGGGAGAGGGCGGCATGCTCATTCCACCCAAAGGATTTCTGGCCGGGCTGCGCCAGCTGTGCGATGACCATGACCTGCTGCTGGTGGCCGATGAAATCCAGGTGGGCATGGGCCGGACCGGCAAAAAATTCTGCTTTGAGCATGAGAACATTGTGCCGGATGGCGTCATCCTGGGCAAGGCCCTGTCAGGCGGCCTGATTCCCCTGTCGGTTTTCATCACCAATGCCAAACTCATGGACATGATCTTTTCCAAAGGATCGGACGGGTCCACCTTCGGGGGCTATCCTTTGGCATGTGTTGCCGGCACCGCGTCTCTCAAGGTGTTTGAAGAAGAAAAACTGGCGGAACAGGCTGCCAGAAAAGGGGAGATCCTTAAAAAACGCATCCAGGAGATCGGAAACCGGTCTCCCCATGTGAAGGAGGTCCGGGGTAAAGGGCTGTTCATCGGCATCGAGGTAAAAAACGGCAATGCCATGGAATTTTGCCACAAACTGCTGAAACTGGGCCTGGTGGTCAATGACAGCCACGGACATACCATCCGCATCTCCCCGCCTTTGATGATCAATGAGGATGAAATGGATTTCATGGTGGACCGGCTTGAAAAAGCACTTATCGGCTGATGTAATAAAGAACCGCATGTAACCACCTCCTGTTCAGCTGCTTGATAAGCGCCCCCGAGAGTGCCGTGTGACCGCCCAGAGATTGGCATCTGACGGTTCAGTCGCACGGCACCATCAGGGGGCGGTGTCAATCTATGTGACGCGGCTTCTATATGCAGCTACCCTGTCATACACGTAAATATGTCTTGACAACTTGACAAATACCTTTTATGGTGCCGGTGACAAATTACCGGCAGATGTATGAGGATTACATGCTTAACCCCGATTCCCCCATCCCTTTATACCACCAGCTGGCCGAGATTATCACGGACCGGATAAAGGCCGGTGCGTACCGGCCCGGTGAGAGCATTCCGTCTGAAACCGCCATGGCAAAGCAATACCGCATCGGTCGTCCCACTGTGCGCCAGGCCATGGATGTGCTGGTGCAGAAAAAAATGATCCAGCGCAGGCGGGGCGCAGGCAGCTTTGTGCTGCCTGCGCCGCCAAGCGTGGATCTGTTTTCTTTAGGCGGCACCTCCCGGGCGTTTCTCACCCAGGGAATTGATATAAAAAAAACACCGGTGAGTCCGGTATCCCTGGTATCGGTCACACAGCAGCCGGACAATCCGTTTAATGAATCATCTGCATTTTTTCTGTCCCGACTGATTACAGCACAAGGGACACCGGTACTCAAAGAAGACATTTTTCTGGACCCGGAACTTTTTCGAAACCTGGACCGCATGGATATCGGCACACAATCCCTGTCAAAACTGGTGGCAGACCAGTATCACCTGGTACCGGAAAACGGCACCCAGACCTTTACCGTGGCTGTACCGGATCCGGCAACAGCACAATTGCTGGATCTGGTGCCGGATACACCCGTACTCAGGGTCTTCCGGGAACTGAATTTTCCCCAGGCCCCAAAAGCCGTGTATGCGGTGCTGCACTGCAGGACCGACCATTTTGCTTTTTCCCAGACCATCGGGAGCCCGGCATGACCTTCACCCATTTTTTTCCCCTTTTTGTCTCAAGGAATATCACACCATGAAACACCGCGGTTATTACGGCGGTTTCGGCGGCGCGTTTCTGCCGGAAATCCTGATTCCCACGTTTGACGAACTTGTATCCGCCTTTGAATCAGCCAAAACCGATCCCGGCTTTCGAAAACAGTATGAATCTCTGATGGCCGAATATTCCGGCCGGCCCACGCCCTTGACCTTTGCTGCCAATCTGACCCGCCATTTCGGCGGGGCAAAAATCTATATCAAACGCGAAGACCTGAACCACACCGGTGCTCACAAGGCCAACAATGTCATGGGCCAGGGGCTTCTGGTACAAAAAATGGGCAAACAACGGGTGATCGCTGAAACCGGGGCAGGCCAGCACGGGGTGGCATGCGCCACCATGGCGGCCAAATTCGGATTTGACTGCACCATCTACATGGGGGAAAAAGATGTGATGCGCCAGCGGCCCAACGTGTTCTGGATGGAGCAGCTGGGGGCGCAGGTGGTGCCGGTGACCGACGGCACGAAAATCCTCAAGGATGCCATCAACCAGGCGTTCCGGGACTGGGTGACCAACATGGACACCACCCATTATGTCCTGGGCACGGCCTGCGGCCCCCATCCGTTTCCTGAAATGGTCACCTGGTTCCAGTCCATCATCGGCATCGAGGCCCGGCAGCAGATCCTGGAGCGGGAAGGACGTCTGCCGGACCGGGTGTATGCCTGTGTGGGCGGCGGCTCCAATGCCATGGGCCTGTTTTCCGGATTCATGGATGATCCGGTGGAACTGGTGGGGGTGGAAGCCGGCGGCAAAGGTATTGATTCAGGATTTCATGCCGCCCGCCTGTCTTCAGCCGATGCCAGTTCCGGTATTGCCCAGGGATACAAAACCTTTTTTCTCCAGGATGATGACGGGCAGATGAAAGAAACCCATTCCATTTCCGCAGGCCTGGATTACGTGGGCGTATCCCCCATCCTGGCCCACATGCATGAAAACAAGACCGCCCGGTTTGAAAGTGCCACGGATGCGGAAGTGGTGGATGCCCTGAAGCTGACCATGAAAACCGAAGGCATCATTTCGGCCCTGGAATCGGCCCACGCCTTTGCCGGAGCGTTCCGGGAAACGCCAACCCTGTCCAAAGA
>JAABUB010000004.1 GCA_011389575.1 Desulfotignum sp.
GACTATAAGAGTACTTGGCGAGCCGTTGGAGTTTGTCTTATCGGTTGGATTGTTCAGATCGTCATTTTCGGTATATTTTTTGGGTTAGCAGGTGGATTTGGAGGTTCACAGGGATAATTCATATTCCATATCTATTTCAACGGAATTTCTGTATTCTATGGCGCTGGTCATGGCTGACAGGGAGCCTTTTCCGGGTATGCTTTGGGCCATTTTTTGACCCTGTTTGTGGCCGGCACAGTGGTTGAAAGGATCAGCGCCGGACGGACCCTGCCCCTGGGGCTGCTTCCGCTGGTTGCAAGCCTTGTTTTTCTTGGACTGGTCCAGTCTGATTGGGCAGCATATGTCTACCTGGTGCTGATCGGCATGGCATCAGGGCTTTGTGCTACTGCCGGCGGCGCTGTATGGGGGGCTATACGGGCCATGACACTGGCAATAATGGTGTTGTCCACTGCCATTGCCCCGGTACTGCTCGGGTTTCTTCTGGATTTTGGCATGGAGGTGACCACTCTGTCTATTTCCATGGCGGTTGTGGTCTTGATGGTTTCGTTTTTAAGCTCTATTCCTGAATTAGGATTGCATACCTAATATTTTTTATTTATATTAGTATTAAAATCCTAATAAGCTGGAGATATGATGATTGAAGCACTGGTCCATCACCACCGCACCATCCTGCGCACGTTCAACCGTCCGTTCAAACGGTATTTTCTATCAAAACATCGCCTTGAAAACCGTTTTTCCATGATTTCCGGTCAGCGGGGTGTGGGAAAAACCACGGCAATGATCCAGTATATCCATACATTCCATTCACCCCGGTCTGTCCGGTGCCGGCATCCAAAAATTGAAACGGCTGCTTGCCGCCATTGCCAGATCCGCACCCTTCACACTGGACATGAAGCGGTTGAAACAGATCATCGATATCGGCGATGAAAGAACAGGGAATTGTTTTTTATCTGCATGGTCCGGGAAAATCACAATATCACGATTCCGTCCAAAGGTGATTTTCAGGTGGATGGTTCCCTTATTTTTGAAGTCGGCGGTAAAGGCAAAACCTTTAAGCAGATCAAAGATTTGCCGGATTCTTATTTGGCGGTTGACGGCATTCCTTTCCCATATGCAGGCATCCCGGACTGTTCAAAATTTCATTTTTTTTTTGCAGTTTTGACCGGATTTACATGCACCAGGACAGTGATATGGGTGAAACTCCTTATTTACCGTCCGGGGTAATGCAGTTGAAAATATCAAGAAATAAAAATTACAGAAAACAAGGAAAATTTCTGCCATGACCAGATCATCCAGTACCGGAAACCCTGACAGCGACAACCACGAACAGCAGGATCACCAACGCGAAGACCAGGAACAAAAGGACAACCAGGGACAGCAGGAACAGCTGCCAGGAGACCAGGACAAGCAGGAACAGCAGGACCAGGAAGGTCACCAGCACCAGGAGGAAGGAGATCAGGAGCACCAGGGCCATGATCACTCTGATCATCATGCACACATGGTGGCTGATTTCAGGCGCAGATTCTGGGTTTCTCTGGTTCTGGGAATTCCCATTGTGCTGCTTTCTCCGCTGATCCAGCAATTTATGGGTGTAAAAGGCCAGTGGGACTTTCCAGGCGATGCCTATATTCAGTTCGGAGTTTCAACCATCGTTTTTTTCTATGGGGGATGGCCGTTTTTAAAAGGGCTGGTGGACGAACTCAAAAAAAAGAATCCGGGCATGATGACCCTGATAGGCCTTGCCATCTTTATTGCCTACGCTTACAGTTCGGCCGTGGTGCTGGGTCTTGAAGGAAAAGTGTTTTTCTGGGAACTTGCCACCCTTATTATCATCATGCTTCTGGGTCACTGGATTGAAATGCGTTCTGTAATGGGGGCTTCCGGCGCTCTGGAAGAGCTGGTCAAATTGATTCCCTCAACCGCCCACCGTATCACGGAAGATGGTGAAACCGAAGAGGTCAAAGTATCTGATATCAAAAAAGGAGACAAGGTAGCTGTCAAGCCGGGGGAAAAAATCCCGACCGACGGGGTCATAACAGACGGACGTACCAGTATTGATGAATCCATGGTCACCGGGGAAAGCAGGCAGGTGGAAAAAAACACAGGTGATGAGGTTATCGGCGGCAGCATAAACGGTGATTCAGCCATTGAGGTGGAAATCAAAAAAACCGGTGATGAAACCTATCTTTCCCAGGTTGTCGATATGGTGAAAAAAGCACAGGAATCCCAGTCAAAGGCACAGAATACAGCAGACCGTGCAGCTTTCTGGCTCACCATCATCGCACTTGCCTCAGGAGGTATCACCCTGGCTGCATGGCTGTCTGCAGGCAGGGAGTTTGTTTTTTCCCTGGAACGGATGGTCACGGTGATGGTTATAACCTGTCCCCATGCACTGGGCCTGGCAGTACCCCTTGTGGTGGCGGTATCCACTGCCATGGCAGCCAAAAAAGGACTGCTGATCAGGGATCGCACCGCTTTTGAAAAAGCAAAAGATCTGGAAGTTGTGGTTTTTGACAAAACCGGCACCCTGACCCAGGGGCGTTTCGGTGTTTCTGATATTGTCAGTCTCGGCAGTCTTTCTGAAGATGATATTCTGGGCCTGGCCGCCGGATTGGAAAGCCGGTCTGAACATGCCATTGCCAGGGGTATTGTTGCAGCTGCAAAAGACAGAAACATTGATATCCCTGATCCTGAAAACTTTGAGGCCATTCCGGGAAAAGGGGCCAAAGCCACGGTGGCAGACAAAAAAATCAAGGTGGTCAGCCCGGGCTTTCTGCAGGAACATGATATCAGTGTGGACAAAGAGCACAAAGACAAGATCGATCAACTGGCTGAACAGGGAAAGACCGTGGTCTATCTTCTGTCCGAAGATATGCCTGAAGCAGTGCTGGCACTGGAAGATATGGTCCGTGATTCAGCCCAAAAAGCTGTCCGGGAATTACAGGAAATGGGCCTGAAGGTGATGATGCTCACAGGTGACTCGGAAGCAGTGGCAAAAACGGTTGCAGATCAGCTGCACCTGGATGACTATCTGGCACAGATTCTGCCTGAGCAAAAATCGGATCAGATCAAACAGCTCCGGCAGAACAACAAAGGTGTCGCCATGGTGGGAGACGGGGTAAACGATGCCCCTGCCCTGGCTGAAGCCGATGTGGGCATTGCCATCGGCGCAGGAACGGATGTTGCCATGGAAGCTGCCGATATTGTACTGGTGCGCTCGGATCCCCGGGATGTCGCATCTGTTATGAAGCTTTCCCGGGCAACCTACAGGAAAATGGTCCAGAATCTCTGGTGGGCTGCCGGATACAACATCATTGCCATTCCCCTGGCAGCAGGCATTTTGTATCCGGTTTATCAGTTTCTGCTGCCCCCGGCGGCCGGTGCCGTTGTCATGTCACTTTCCACGGTCATTGTGGCGGTGAACGCCAAACTGCTGTCCACATCATGAACCTGTAAATTATCATGTGTCTGGAATTAAATTATGGAAAGGCAGTCAACCGGATTATACAAAGATTTTTACAATAAGTAAGAAACCGCTCAAAACTCTGTTTATTCCTTGTGGGGGGCGGTCTCAATAATGTGATCAAACAAATGGTCCTGAATATGATCCCATCCATCACTGTCCGTTATGGGCCGGGCGTGTTTGTCATCTGTGTGGTGATAGTCAACATATTGGTTTATCAGCGGTTTTTTTCTTTTTAATGTTTCCCACAAATCTTTTGGTTCATGGCCCCCGGCAAGGGCTGCAATGGCATCAACAATGTATAATTTGCCGTCAGATGTAAACCGCACCGGCATCTCATCTAATTTTATCTGCATGGCTATCTCCTTTGGTGCAGGCATTTTTGTTCCAGGATGTCCCGTTCCGGTGTTTTTCCGGGCATAATGGTAAATTTTTCAAAATTTTCTTTGCGCTGTGTGTCCGTTTTTTTATGATTTAAGTTTTTTTTCTGTCGATAGATTACAATGATTGAATTGGTATCGATTTTTTTCATCATGAACTGGATACCATCTGAAAACAATAGGTAGAAATATGTATTTTTTTTGTTTTGTTTTGTTTTTGCTTTTCCTTATATGACCCGTTTTATTACCTCAGGTAAGTGCGGGTGGAAAAAACTGAAAATGGGGGGTTTTATTCTGTTTTTTTGCCGGCGGTTTTTTCAATCCGGTCTATTATCCAGTCGGCAAGAAATTTACGGGCTGCAGTGCCGGTATCTTTTCGGATCAGGTGAAGGGACAATTCGGCCCGGGCCATGGTTTTATGGCCTCCGGCGGAACCGTATTTTGAAAAAGCTTCCTTTGCAGTATTGCCCGCGCCTTTGCGCAGGCCGTCGTTTCTGAGAATAATAATGAGTTTGCGGTCCATTACCCCGGAAATAACGGACCAGTTAACCCCGGCAATGGACAGAAAAAAGTCAGCCACCACCACCAGTTCATCCGGCTTGGAAATTTTTCCGGCATGGTAAAAAACCCGGTTGTTGACCACCCGCCGTTTTTTAATGGCAACCCCTAAAAAATCCAGATCTTCGTTGGTAAAAAACGCACG
Source organism: Desulfotignum sp. (assembly GCA_011389575.1). Lineage (GTDB taxonomy): Bacteria > Desulfobacterota > Desulfobacteria > Desulfobacterales > Desulfobacteraceae > Desulfotignum. Next base: position 4,547 of record JAABUB010000004.1, read on the forward strand.
CTCCACCTTGGTGACGATATTGTTGTCTGCAAATTTATACAGATACTGAAACGCCCGGATATCCTTTAAGCTAGCCTGGCGGGTGAAATCAGCAGTATCGGTTTTAATACCCATCATCAAAGCTGCGGCAAGTTTTCCCGATGGTTTGATGTTCCAGGATTTGAGATATTCGTTAAGGATGGTGGAACAGGCCCCGTAACCAGGTCTGATATCTGTATAGGCCGCATCAGGAGCGGACACCGGATGGTGATCAATGATGGCATCATAGGTGACTCCGGCAAATGCCGCATTATGATCCGGCTGAGAATCCACAATCATAAAGTTGTCAAAATAGGTTTTGTCCAGTGATGCCAGGTCCACCAGTCCGGCATCTGTGAGTTCAATCAAAGTAAGGTTGTCCGGCCGGCTGATACGGTTGAAATGGGCAATGGCCACTTCTGATACCTTTCGCCACAACAGCCGTTTTATTGCCATGGCAGAGGCTATGGCATCCGGATCTGCATTGATGATCACCAATACCTTTGCATTGGTTTTGAACTGCTTGAAAAAGCGTTTTATTTTTTCCCGGTTACTGCTCATAGAGGTAGCTTTTGTGTATGGTTGCTGCTGAAAAATAAAACAAGTGTAATAAAAGCATACCCTATAATGGCCAGAATGGCAAACCACCCGTAAAACACCCCCAAAGGTGCCAGGACAATGGCGGTAAGCCAGTGAATAAAAATCACCGTGAGAGAATGCAGCTGGATGGGAAAATCATCAAACCTGCAGATAACGGCCAGACCGCACAGGTTCCAGCCATAAAGAGAGGCGAACACATGCAGGTGCAAAAGCCATTTGGTCTTTTCCGGATCATAACTTTCCGCCATCTGAAAAAAAATGTAGGCAATCCCGGTAATGGCGGTGACAATCAAAAATCCGATGCCCGAGGTGAGAAACATTTTCTGCTGCATGGACTTGGCAAAAGTGTAATACAGATAAAACACCACCATCACCGCTGCAAACAGAGCGAATGTCACAAAAATCTGGGGGATGAACCGCTCCAGCAGGATAAACACAAAAAAAATGATCACCCCCAGGGTGATGGTCCAGAAAGACAGCTCCATAAACACTTTATAACCGGAAGTTTCAATTTCTTTGAGCATGGAAAACACAAGGGACAAAGTGATCAATGACAAGGGAAAGGAAAAGCCCAGAAAAAAGGTGTTTAACACCAGTTTTTCCATGTATACCCAGTGAAAATACTCATTGTTCAAAATTACTGCAGAGGCCATGCCGATACCGGTGGACAGACACAGCAAAGATGCCTGATGAAATTTATGTGACACAGACACGCTTTTTTGGAAAAACTCTTTGGGAAACCAGGAAAACGCATTGACCCGGACTTTTTCCACCAGAAGATACAAAAAAAAAGATATTGCCAGGGTCAGGGGATACAGTTTTAAAAAGGCGGAAAATGCATAAATCAAAGAACCGGCAAAAAAAAGCCTTACCGTGTTGGACACCTGTTTTTGTCCCTGGGTGTAGTACAGCAGAATGGAGCCGCCCGTGCACAGGTTGAACAAAAAGATGTGCAGGCGCTCGAAGCTGTAGTTCTGCAAAGGAAAATAAATATGAACAAATCCGAAAATCAGGGCTGTTATCATCAAAAAAGAAAATAATAATTTCAAAGGTGCTGTCATGAAAAAATTCCGTTTTTAAAAAAGTGTCACGGGTATCATCGGCCCAGCAGATGCCTGAGGGCAGGGTCCAGTCTATCGTGCTGAAATACAAATCCGGTGTCCAGCAGTTTTTCGGGCATCACTCTGGCACTGGTCATCAGGGTTTCTTTTCCCATATCTCCCCAGAGAAGGGCTGCAGCCCAACCGGGAATCACAAAAAAGGCCGGCCTGGATACCACCTTGCCCAGGGTCTTTGTAAACTTGCGGTTGGTAACGGCATGGGGCGCTGTCAGATTAACCGGTCCCTGTACCGCTTTGTTGTCCAGGATGTGCAGAATGCTGCCAAGGGTATCATCCATGCTGATCCAGCTCATGTATTGCTGTCCGGAACCAAGCCTGGCCCCGCATCCGGATAGAAATGCAGGCATCATCCGGGCCAGGGCACCGCCGGCCGGGGTGAGCACCACACCGATGCGCAGCTGAACAGTGCGGATACCGGCATCTTCTGCCGGTAAAGATGCCTGTTCCCATTTGTGGCAGACCCGGGAAATAAAAGAATCCCCCATGGCAGATGCTTCGGTGAGAACGGCATCCTGTCCTTCTCCATAATATCCGATGGCAGATGAGGAAATAAACACAGAGGGTCTGCGGTCCATGGCAGACATTTTTTCCACCAGCAGCCTGGTGGGCTGTATCCGGGAGTCAATAATCTTCTGTTTTTGCTTTTCGGTCCATTTTCCCCGGGAAATATCCACACCGTTGAGGCTGATAACAGCGTCCACCGGCCCGGCTGCGGCCATGTCCAGAAAACCCTTGACAGGATCCCAGAACATTTCATCTGCTGCCAGATCATTGCTGCGGCGCACAAGGCGGATCACCTCATGGCCGCAGGTGCGCAGAAAAGGCACCAGCATGGAACCGATGGTACCGGATGCCCCTGACACCAAAATCCGCTGGCGCTTGACCTTGTCTGCATAGTGTGTCAGATCATATGCCAGCACCCGGTGCCGGTAGTCGAATATCCTGCCCAGCTCTTTGCGCACATGGCCGTAAAAGGGGCTGGCCAAAAACCCCATGGGCAGCTGCCAGACCACCTGATCCTCCATGATGGAACGGTTCCGGCCGTCAGGATAAAAAAGATGGGTGTGCTCCCATCTGGCAAACGGACCCTTTGTCTGCCGGTCCTTGAACAGTCGGTTTTCCTGAAAATCTATGTGCTCAGCCTCCCATTCCATGGGAATGCCCAACACCCGCATGTCAAACCCCACCCGTACCCCTTTGTCGATCCCGCTGCCCTGCCGCCACTTGAGTCTGAGCGGGGCCCAGGGAGGAGTGAGCCGCATGATGGCGCCGTCTCTGGCATGCCAGGCAAACAATTGCTCCACCGGGGCATTGATTTTTGACTTTTTTGTAAATACCTGCATATCCTGTATTTTCCCAAATCATCATTGATTTTACCCAGGGTATATTATAATAATAGTATTCAAAGTGAAAACCTTTTTTATCCAACTTGTCGTGTTCTATTTTCCGGCACACTCTTTGCAAGACCTGTAATATGTAATACGTTCCAATGGTTTTCGGCAATGGGCCGACAGCCTGGACAACAACAGGAAAATATCAATCGTTAATGAACGGAGGAATAAAAATGGACAAATGGGAATGCCCGTGCGGATATGTGTATGACCCTGAAGAAGGGGATCTGGATAATGGTATAGAACCGGGGACTGCCTGGGAAGATCTGCCTGAATCATGGGTCTGCCCCCTTTGCGGTGCAGAACAGGAATATTTTGAAAAAGTGGATTAACCGGAGGTTTCATGTTTAGACCCGTTACGATAGCAGAAGGGATTTATTCAGTGGGGTGCCGGGACTGGGATATCCGTGATTTTCACGGGTATTCCACTGATGAAGGCACCACATACAATGCCTTTCTGGTGCAGGGGGAAAAAAATATCCTCATTGATACGGTGAAATCAGGTTTTGGAGAGGAGATGATGGACAATATCAGCCGCATCATGGACCCAAAAAAAATCGATGCCGTGATCAGCAACCATACGGAAATGGACCATTCAGGAACAATTCCCCTGGTAATGCACAAAATCGGAGAAGACAAGCCCCTGTATTGTTCCAAAATGGGGGCCAAAAATCTGAAAAGCCATTATAAAAAAGACTACAACTATCAGGTGGTGGGATCAGGAGAAACCGTCACACTGGGTAACCGGACATTTTCTTTTCTGGAGACCCGGATGCTGCACTGGCCGGATTCCATGTTCACCTATATGCCTGATGAGAAAATTTTGTTTTCCAGTGATGCCTTTGGCCAGCACTATGCAGGGGACAAATTCTTTGATGATGAAATCGGAGAGGAGATCATGCCCCATGCCCGCAAGTATTATGCCAATATTCTGCTGCATTTTTCTCCCCGGGTACAGGCCCTGCTTGCGGATGTGGCCAAAATGAACCTGGATATCCGCATGATATGCCCGGATCACGGCATCATCTGGCGCAAAGACCCTGCAAAAATCATCTCTGCCTATGACCAGTGGTCCCGGCAGGAGCCTGCAAAAAAGGCTTTGGTAATTTTTGATTCCATGTGGGAAAGCACCGCCAAAATGGCCCGGACCATCACCAGCGGTATCGAGTCGGAAGATGTGCATGTACGGCTGATGAACACCCGCAAATGGCACAGATCCGACATCATGACCGAGGTGCTGGATGCCGGCGCACTGGCTGTGGGGTCCCCTACCCTCAACAACGGGATTTTTCCGGTGGTTGCCGATGTCATGACCTATATCAAAGGGTTGCGGCCCCAGAACAAAATTGCTGCGGCATTCGGCTCCTACGGGTGGAGCGGTGAGGCGGTCAAGATATTGAACAAAGAGTTTGAGGAAATGAAATGGGACATGGTTGATGACGGGGTCAAGGTGCTGTATGTGCCGGATGCATCCGATCTTGCGCGCTGCTTTGACCTGGGCGTTACGTTGGCGAAAACCCTGAAGGAAAAACTGTCGGAATAACCACGCAACGCTGTTAGCTGTTAGTAACCAGCAGGGAAGAATTTGTAATTGTTAACTGGAAGCTGATAACTGACATAAAAAAACCAGAACAAAAAAGCCCCGGGGACCTTATTTTGGTCTCCGGGGCTTTTTGTTACACGGTTTTATATGACGGGTATCAGGCTTTCCACAGGCCGTGCAGGTTGCAGTATTCCCTGGCCACCACTTTGGCGGCATCTGTTTTAAAAGTGGCCTCTGGTGCACTGTCCGGGGTCAGCATCTGGCGCTGGACAAACATGTTATCTTCACTGGCCAGTTCGATCCACTGGATATAATGTTCACTGGTCATGGGATGCGGCGCACTGCCGATTTTGACCTTGTATCCGCCTTCGATTATTTCCACCACCGGCACATGTTTTTCCAGGGCTGCATCCACGGTGTTTTCCACCAGCCTGTCCATGGGTTTGCCGCAGCAGGTTACCGGCGGCTGCTCACCATGAAGGACCTGCACGATATTGCCGCATTTTTCGCACTTGTAAATACCCATTTTTTCTGCCATTTTCTACTCCTTTTGCTATGTTTGGGGTTGGATTATACAGGTTGTTTCGGCCCGCACAGGGACAGTGGCCAATCTGCTGTAACACTATTGTAACACTACCTTATTTCATAAGCCATTCACAATCATTTTCCCACTGTTATCCGGCTGTTCCGGAAGCCTGTCCATTAAAATCCGGTGCATCCACTCTTTTGCCAGCCGGGTTTCATTCTGACTCACCTCTCTGAATACAGAGGCAATCTGGAAATATATTTCATTTCTGGACTTCCGCGCCCCGTAAAAGCTGGCTGAAAGCTGTTCTTGGCTTTCTCTATCCTGGTTTGGTATTTTCTTTTCTTCTGGCATGGTTTCCTGTCTTTCGGACTGGTCCACTTTTTTTTGCATTCACGTTTGTGCATTCACAATTGCTACCAGTAATTTAATAAGCAAACATCATACCAAAAAAAATCGCGCCAGGGACAATTGCCTGCAGAGGCGGCTTAGGTCTCACAAAATTTTTGCAATGGCGGCTTCCAACTGTTCTTTTGGCAGTGCCCCCACCAGGGTATCCTGCACCTTCCCGTTTTTCACCAGCAGCATGGTTGGAACAGAAGTGATGGCGAACCGTGATCCTGTGCCGGGATTTTCATCCAGATTCAGCTTGGCCACTTTTAACCGGCCCTGGTATTTTTGGGCCAGGGCATCCATGATCGGTCCCACAGCACGGCATGGTCCGCACCAGGGTGCCCAGCAGTCCACCAGCACGGGCAGATCCAAAGCCATGACTTCCTGGTGAAAGGTGGCATCAGACACAACCACAGGCTTTCCCGGGGCTTCCATGGAAAGAGGCGTGCCGCATTTTCCGCACCTGGGGTGATCTTTCATACGTGACACCGGTACCCGGTTCTTTGCATTGCAGCCGGTGCAGCCGACAATAACTGTCTGGGGTTTCATGGCCTCTCCTTTACCTGAATTTGTCTATATCATGGCGGCGATCTTTTTCCCGTATTCCTGGGCTGCTTTTATCCCGCCCCCCACCCATGCTGCCTTGAGCATGAGCGGACCGTCAGACACCATGTTCATTTTAAAAATATGGTTCATGGTATCAAAAATCCGGCCTGCTGCCTCGCCGCTCCATCCGTAGGAACCGAATGCACCGCCGGGTTTCCCCGACAGATCAGCGCGTTCCGCCATGAACAGCAGCTGTTTCATTGAGGTAATCATTTCCCCGTGATAGGTGGGAGAACCGAAAATACAGGCATCATAGCCTTTGATATCTTCTTCGCTTTTAATATCAGTGACCCTTTTGATTTCTGCATTATGACCGGATATCCGGATGCCTTCACCGATGATGTCTGCAATGGCTTTGGTCTCTTCAGACCGGGTTGCATAAACAATCAATACCGTTCCCATGGGTCCTCCTTACGTATTTGTGGTGTTTTTGTAATGGGGATATCCCCGTCTTTTGTCAACCTGTACCGCTGATACGTTTCATCCTGAGACACTTATGCCTTTTTTTGTATGGATGGTATACATATATTTTGTATCATTACCCGGGCGGTTTTAAAAGCAAAAATCACGCCAGTTCCCATAAGGCTGCCCTGTCAAAATGTGAATTGTTCCTTGCCAAACCGGCATAAAAAATGCAAACTGTATATGAAAATAAAAAAAATGATGCAAACCAAAATCCGGCACCGGTTGCAGCCAGGATAAAACCTGGCAGCGATTCACAAAAAAAGCAAACACAACAAACCATGATACCTAATACTCAAGGAGCATCCAATGACCAAGGAAAAACCCATACTATACGCCTTAAGCACTTGCAGCCACTGCAAATCCACCAAAAAATTATTGAATGACTGCAATGTGGAATATACCTACGTGGAAGTGGATGACCTGGAAGGTGAAGAAAGAAAAGCCATTATCTCTGATATCAAGGAGTTGAACCCCAGGTGTTCTTTTCCCACCATCAAAATCAATGATACAGTAATTGTCGGTTACAAGGAAAAAGAAATCAAAGACGCACTGGGGATAAAATAATGAAAGTCGAACAACTTTATCAGGCTTTAAAAAAATCACAGGAAGCCAAAGGTATTTATTTTAACAAGGACAAAGATCTGGTTTTTGAATTGCTGGAATCATTGCTTTTAAACAAAGACCGGTATGGCTACATGGCCTGTCCCTGCCGCCTGGCCTGCGCAGACAAAGAAAAAGACAAGGACATTATCTGCCCATGTGTATACCGGGAACCGGATCTTGAAGAATTCGGGGCCTGCTACTGTGGACTCTATGTTTCCAAAGCAGTGCACAACGATGGTGCCCTGGTGGAATATGTCCCGGAAAGAAGACCCCCTGAAAAAATATTTTAAATGCCTTTAAGGAGATTACCATGAATGACGAGTGCGCACCTGTTTTAAACACAGGTCTCCGCGGCATTGATGTCGCAAGTTCAAAAATCTGTGATGTCCGGGGCAAAGAAGGCAAACTGATATACCGCGGATATCTCATTGAAGACCTGGCAGAAAACGCAACCTTTGAAGAGACATGTTTTCTTCTGCTTTACGAGCGCCTGCCCAAAAAACAGGAACTGGCGGATTTTGATGCCAGCCTGAAGCAGAAACGCCGGCTGCCTGAAAATCTGCTGCCGCTTTTGAAAAGCCTGCCCAAAAAGATGAACCCCATGGACGTAATCCAGATAGCCACACCCATGCTGATCCAGACCGATGAAAATGCAGGCAGGGAAAATATGGAGGATGTCCTTTACAGCGCCGAAAACCTGATTGCCGGTTTGTCAACCATCATTGCAGCCTGGGACAGAATCCGTAACTTTAAGGCCCCGGTGGTGCCGGACAACACCCTGGGCCATGCCGCCAATTTCCTGTATATGCTCACTGGTGAAAAGCCCGAACCGGAAGTGGTCGGTTTTTTTGATACAGGACTGGTGCTTCATGCAGAGCATTCCTTTAACGCATCCACTTTTACAGCCCGACAGGTGGCTTCCACCAAAGCCCATATTTATGCGGCAGTATCCGCAGCCATCGGCAGTCTTTCCGGCCCTTTGCACGGCGGAGCCAATGTCCGGGTCATGAAAATGCTCATGGAAATCAATTCCGAGGAAAATATCGAACCATATATCAACAAAACCCTGGATTCCGGCGGCCTGATCATGGGCCTGGGCCATGCGGTCTACCAGACAGACGACCCCCGGGCCCTTATTCTGGCCCCCATGTGCCGGCGCATGGGAGAAATCGCCGGAGATACCCACTGGTATGAGCTGTCAAAAGCCCTGGAAAAAAAGGCCAAACAGGCATTTAAAAAACACAAAAACAAAGATATCTTCTGCAATGTGGATTTTTATTCCGCATCCCTGTTTTATGCCATGGGTATTGCCATGGACCTGTTTTCCCCCATTTTTGCCCTGTCCAGAGTCAGCGGCTGGTGTGCCCATATCATGGAAGAACAATTTGCCATGGCCGCACCCAAACCCTCTTTGTACCGCCCCGGTGCCGCCTATGTGGGAGAATACTGCGGACCGGATGAATGCCGGTTCACTGATATTGAGGAAAGGGGGTGAGGGGTGAGGAGTGAGGGATGAGGAGTGAGGAGTGAGGAGTGAGGAGGCAAGTTTAGAAATGATAATTGAGAAGGAAAACATATGAAAGCCTGGAAATGTACTGTATGCAATTATATTCATAAAGGTGATTCCCCGCCGGACAAATGTCCGGTATGCGGGGCCGGCAGAGACAAGTTTGTGGAAATTGAGGTCCCTGCCGGCAACGGTGGCGGCGCTGGTACCGGAAAACAGGAACCTGATCCAAAAGCAGAAAAAACAGCACCGGCTTCCCCCCGGACATTGTACCAGCGGATGACAGATTTGATGGTCCGCCACCATGCCCACCCCATCCTGGTGCATACCCCGAACGGGGTTCTGCCGATTGCAGTTGTCCTGTTTATCCTGGCCTGGGTGTCTGGCGCATCCCTGCTGGCAACGGCCGCATTCATCAACCTGGTCTTTGTGGTCCTGTCCCTGCCCCCGGTACTGCACAGCGGTTTTCTGGTGTGGCAGAAAAAATACAACCAGGCTGATACGGTTTTGTTCAGAATCAAAATTCTGGCTGCTGCCCTGACCACCGGGGCCTGCGTTATTTCTCTGGTCTGGTACCTGCTGGACCCTGATGTTTTGTCATCTCCTCTGGCCGTGGCATTTATTTTCATAAATGTTGTTATGGTGGCATCTGCGGGTGTGGCCGGTTACATCGGGGGCAAGCTGGTATTCAAGGACTGATTGCTGTTTTCATCCACCACTACACTAATTCATCCACAACCAAATTGTAAAGGAAGTATATTATGTCAGACCTTATCACCGTGAACGCGGACAACTCTTTGAACGTGCCTGATCATCCGGTCATCGGGTGTATCCCCGGAGACGGCACAGGACCAGATATCTGGCATGCCACCCGGCCGGTGCTTGATACAGCGGTTGAAACAGCCTATGCCGGACAACGGAAAATACGCTTTGAAGAACTGCCTGCCGGAGAAACCGGATTCCGGAAAACCGGAGAATGGCTGCCCAAAACCACCCTGGAGCAGATCAAACAATTCCGGGTGGCCATAAAAGGCCCCATGACAACACCGGTGGGAGAGGGCATGCGCTCTCTTAATGTGGCCATCCGCCAGGAACTGGATCTGTTCGCCTGTATCCGGCCGGCCCGGTATATAAAAGGGGTGCCCTCCCCGTGCAGCAACCCCTCTGCCATTGACATGGTGATTTTCAGGGAAAACACCGAAGACCTTTACGCAGGCATTGAATGGCAGTTTGGCAGTGAGGATGCAAAAGAGATCATTGATTTTATCAAAAACAAAACCGGCAAGGCCCTGGCGCAGGACACCACCGGCATCGGCATCAAACCCATCAGTGAAGCCAACACCAGACGTCTGGTGACCAAAGCCATCCAGTATGCCCTGGACAACAACCGCAAAAGCGTCACTCTCATGCACAAGGGCAATATCATGAAATTCACGGAAGGGGCATTTCTCAACTGGGGCCTGGCAGTGGGAAAAGAGGATTTTGCCGGTACCGTGATCCTGGAAGACCAGCTGTGGAAAGATTTCAACGGCAAACTCCCCGCAGGAAAAATCCTGCTCAAGGACAGGATTGCCGACAGCATGTTTCAGCAGGTGCTGCTGCGGCCTGAAGAGTATGACATCATTGCCGCCCCCAACCTGAACGGGGACTATATTTCAGATCTGCTGGCTGCCATGGTGGGTGGACTGGGGCTGGCTCCGGGGGCCAACATCGGAACAGAATGCGCCGTGTTTGAAGCCACCCACGGCACCGCCCCCAAATATGCGGGCCAGGACAAGGTCAACCCGGGATCCCTGATTCTGTCAGGTGCCATGATGCTGGATCACATGGGGTGGCATGAGGCTGCCGATCTGATCCATGATGCCCTGCAAAAGACCATTGCTGCCAAAACCGTCACCTATGACCTGGCCCGGCAGATCCCGGGTGCCACCGAGGTATCCTGCTCCGAGTTCGGCCGGCAGATCTGCAAGCAGATGGAGGGGTGAGGTATGAGGGATGAGGAGTGAGGAGCAAGGGAGATCGTTACTTTTTCCTCATACCTCACACCTCATACCTCACACCTCATACCTCACACCTCATACCTCTATTTCAATTCCCACGGGGCAGTGGTCAGACCCGAAAATATCATTGTATATGAAGGCATCTTTGACCATGCCGCTGTCCAGCAGATCCCGGGTGACAAAAAAATAATCGATGCGCCACCCGGCATTGTTTTTTCTGGCACTGAACCGGTAGGACCACCACGAATATTTCACCGTGTCCGGATAAAAATAGCGGAAGGTGTCCACATATCCATCTGTTGTCATGCGGTCCAGGACATCCCTTTCAATGCGCAAAAATCCGGAGCGCTTGGCATTGGGGCCGGGATTTTTCAGGTCGATCTCATTGTGGGCGGTGTTGAAATCCCCGGTGATGATCAACCCCCTTCCCGCGTCCCGCAGCCCCCGGGCATAATCCAGGAACCAGTCGTAAAAATCCAGTTTGTACTGCAGGCGTTTATCACTCATCTGTCCGTTGGGAAAATAGACATTGAACAGGGTGAATCGGTCGAAATCCATCTGGATCACCCGGCCTTCGCCGTCATATTCCGGCCGGCCGAAATCAGTGATCACTTTTGCCGGGGCATGTTTTGCATAGGCTGCTACCCCGCTGTATCCTTTTTTCACCGTGGCATAGGACCAGAAGGACTGAAACGGGGAAAAATCGATCATTTCAGGAGTGCGCTGGTTTTCCTGGAGTTTTGTTTCCTGAAGCAGCAGGATGTCCGGATCCAGCGTGCGCACCGATGCAAAGAAATCTTTTTTGAGTACTGCCCGGAATCCGTTGACATTCCAGGACACCAGCCGGAGCTTTCGGGTATCGGGATCAGAAATTGGGGCCATCACAGTATTCTCTAAAAAAGCATGATACGGGCATCAGCCACCACACAGCGCTCCGGGGTGCAGATCACCGGGTTCAGATCAATGGATTCAAAAAAAGGTTCCAGATCCATGATCAGCCCCGAAAAGGTTACCAGCAGATGAACCAGTGCTTCCATGTTCACCCCTGGCCGGCCCCGAAATCCTTGGAAAACCGGTTTTGCTCCCAGAGAATCCACCATGGAATATACATCTGTGGGCTTCACCGGTGCCATCCGGATGGCAGTATCGTTATACAGTTCCACCCCGGTTCCGCCGGGTCCCAAAACCACCACCGGACCGAACTGGGTATCATTTTTGCCCCCCACCAGGATCTCGATGCCGGATACCATTTCCTCCACCAGGACCTGGCTGCACCCTTTCAGGGACAACAGCCGTTCCATGTGTTCTGCAAGAGTGTCGGGATCCTGTATCCCGGTGACCACAGCCTGGTGCTCGGTTTTATGCACAATGTCAGCAGACACGGCCTTGATTACCACGGGTCCAGCATTGGCTGCCAGAAACTTTTGTGCCGTGTCCAAAGAATCGGTTACAATCCCTTTGGGGATGCCCAGCCCGCATTCTGTCAGCAGTTCTTTGGCCTGCGGTTCCAGGATCCAGCCCATGGGCTGTGTCTCTGCAATGATTTTTTGCATCTTTGAGGTCATCACCATGGTCTGCACCTCTTCAATGCCTTGGCCATGAGCACGGCACCCTCCACAGAAGAGGCCACTGGAATCTTGTTGAGTGCAAACCCTTCTGTAATAATTTTGTACTTATCTTCCTTGGGAACATAGGCAATCAGGGGCTTGCCCTCGTTTCTGGCCACCTGGCTCAATTTGGCCCCGATGTCAGCGGAAATACCCGGAGAATACGGCAGCAGCAGGGCCAGGATACAGTCAAGGTTCTGGTCCCGGGACAAGTGGCGCACAGATGTAAGGATATCTGCATCCACACAGGAACCGGTCAGATCCAGAGGATTGTCCAGGGCGGCAATTTCCCGGATTTCCGGGGACAGCCTGGACCGGATGGCCGCTGCAGTGGATGCTCCGATTTTGGGGATATCCAGACCGTGGTGGCCGCAGGCATCTGCCGCCACCACCCCGTGTCCGCCGGAAACCGAAACAATGCCCACATTGCCGAAGATTCCCCTGGGGTAACAGCTTAACGCTTCGCAAAAAGAGGTGAGTTCATATTCCGTATCTGCCTCTGCCACACAATGCTGCTGCATGATCTGTGAAAATACCCGGTAGTCACCGGCCATGGAGGCGGTATGGCTGGAGGCGGCTGCACTGCCTCTGGCGGTTTTGCCTGCTTTGAGCACCACAACAGGTTTGGAACAGGCCTCGGCCCGTTTGATAAAATCCCTGCCTTCCCGGCAGTCAAATCCTTCGATATAAAAAGCGATGACCCGGGTGGCAAGATCCTGTTCAAACCAGTCGATCATGTCTGTTTCCCGAAGACAGGCTTTGTTTCCGATGCTCACTGCAGATGATACCCCGATGCCCTCGCCGGCAAATTTCACCATCTGGTCCACCAGTACCCCACCGCTCTGGGAAACAAATCCGATATTGCCTTTTTTGGGGTTGATAATACGCTCTCCGGGCAAAAAGAATGTATCCACTGCATCAGGAGAATAAATGCCCAAACAATTGGGACCCATAACAGGAAAGTCTGCACCGGCAGCCATATCTGTGACCTGTTTCTGCAGATCCCTGCCGCCGGATTCAGCAAACCCGCCGGAAATGATCACCGCCCCTTTTACGCCTTTGTCAATGCACTGGGACACGACTTCAGGAACAAATCTGGCCCTGACCGCAATCACGGCCAGGTCCACGGGAATTTCAATGTCTGCCACGCTCCTGTAAAGGGGTTCTCTGTTGAGCTGTCCGCCTTTGGGATTGACCGCAAAAGTCTGTACCGGATACCGCAGGTGATTTTTGTTGTAAATCACATTGGCCGGGTGGCTGTCATGGGAGGTGGACACCCCGATGACAGCCATGGAAGACGGTCTGAAAAGGCAGGTAAGGTTCATAAGGGGGTTATGTTCAGTTGCCCTGGTCGGCCAGGAAATCGTCATACATGGATTCCAGACCCAGTTTGTGTTTGGATTCTTCCTGGACCAGCATCAAAAACAGCTTTTTGGCATCCTGGTTATCGGTCTGATCGGAAAGGGTCTGGTACAGCTTCACCGCTTTTTCCTCTCTTTTCATGGCCAGTTTCAGAATTTCAGGCAGGGGCATGCCTTGTTCATATTCCTGCTCCACCATATAATCACTGATTTTCAGATCCGGTATATTTTTAAACTCATAGGAATCAATTTTTTCCTTGTTTCCGGAAATATCAGACAACAGGGCTGCATGTTTTTCTTCTTCTTTGGCAAAATTTTCAAAAATACCCTTAAGAGAGGCCCTGGTAGCCTCTTGTGCAAGCGAGTTGTAGAATGCAACCGCTTCTTTTTCCTTGCCGATGGCAAATTCCAGTATTTCATCAATGGATCCAAAATTCATGGGTGTGTTCCTCCTGATTTATGTTTTTCACAATTGGGTGCATACCTGATGTATAATATGACAAGCCTGTATAACAATCAGGTAAAATACCAGTTTTGCACCAGTTTGTATACCAGATTCAGGGCAATCGCAAGCAACTTTTAGGCGTTATTGAATATTGCTGCCAGGGCAGCTTCAACATTTTCATGTTCAAATGTAAACCCCAGATCCAGCAATGCTCTGGGAGTGGCTTTCTGGCTCTGGAGCAAAGCAGCTCCCAGCTCTCCCATGACCAGCTTCACCATAAAGGCCGGGGCAGGCACCAGTGCGGGCCTGTGCAATGCCTCTCCCAGGGCTTTTGCAAAATCCCGCTGCCGGACAGGTTCGGGTCCCACCAGGTTACAGGTTCCTGAAAAATCCGGTTTATGTGCCAGAAAATCCACGGCCCGGACCAGATCCTGAATATGTATCCAGGAAAACCACTGACGGCCGCTGCCCAGCGGACCGCCGGCAAACCATTTGTATACCGGGGACATAATTGACAACGCCCCGCCGTCACCGAGCACCACCCCGAAACGCATGATGTTTACTGATGCCCCGGTCTCCTGTGCCTTGCGGGCCTCAGCTTCCCAGTCCAGGCAGACCCGGGCAAGAAAATCCGATCCTGTTTCTGCGTCTTCTGTAAGCAGCTGTTCTTTGCCGTCTCCATAAATACCTACAGCAGAAGCGTTCAGCAGTTTTACCGGTTTGTCTTTTGCCATGGCAGCCACAAGATTGCGCGTGGTAAGAATCCGGGAATCATAAATAGCCTTTTTATAGGCTTTGTTCCAGCGTTTGAAAATATTTTGCCCGGCCAGGTTGATAATGGTATCTGCACGGGCTGCGTGCTCCTGCCACACTCCCTGCTGTGTGAGGTCTGCCTGCACCCATTCAAAATTATCAAACTCTTGTGAAAAAGGAGGGGCTGTGGAAGTGCCCAGTCCTGTCACATGCACATTTTTTTGCAGAAAATGCCTGGACAGGTGTGTTCCCACAAAACCGGATGCACCGGTAATCAGCAGTCGTTCCATGGATGGTCTCCTGTTGGTTCGGGTTAATAAGTATAATCATAACCATGAATTCACCGTCTACAACTGCTCATTTATTCTGTTGCTTCAAGGCAATACGGCATTCCTGCCTGACAGGGCCGGGCAGTGGCTAATCCCGGCACTTTTTTCTTTTGGATTTGACAACCGCTACCGGGTCAGCCTACAGTACAGGCATTTACTTTGCATATATAAATCCATTGACACCAAACATTTTTTACCATGCAACACCTGCAATCTACCAAAAAGGAGGTTTCCATGATCGGAATCATCGGCAGCGGAAATGTCGGCGCCAACACGGCTTTTTTTCTGGCGGAAAAAGGGGTGGACCACGTCGTCCTGTGCGACATCCAGGAGGGACTGGCACAGGGCAAGGCCCTGGATATGATGGAGGCAGCCCCCATCAGGGGATACAGGACCTGTATCCAGGGCACAGATGATCCGGATACGGTTCTCAATGCAGACATCATTATCATCACCGCCGGAGCTGCACGCAAACCCGGCATGGACAGAGATGCCCTTTTCCGGGAAAACAAAAATATCATCAAAACATATGCAGAAAAAATCACCAATCCCGGAACAAAGGTCATTGTGGTCACCGAGCCGGTGGATTTGCTGACCACGGTGTTTGCGCAGCATTCGCCGCTGCCCTCCCAACAGATCATGGGCCTGGGCGGTATTCTGGATGCCACCCGACTGCGGTTTTTCATTGCCAAAACCCTGGGGGTATCCATGGAAAACGTGGCAACCCAGGTGGTGGGCAGACATTCCGATGATATGATCATTCTGCAGGATTACTGCTGCGTATCCGGGGTGCCCATAGAAACCTTCATGGAAAAAGATACCATTGCAGACCTGTTTGACCAGACCCGGCAGGCCGGTGCTTTGATCGTGGAGATGGCAGGCAGGGCCAGTGCATACTACGGCCCGTCTGCCGTGGCCGCAGACCTGGCCGAAGCCGTCTGCCGCGACACCGGCCGGGTTTTGTCCGTATCCCGGGTATTCACCGGACAGTTCGGCATTCATGGTGCGGCCTTGTCCCTGCCTTGTGTAATCAACCGGACAGGTGCGGCAGAAGTGATGGAACCCCGGCTGGACAACAGGCAGATGGAGACACTGCATACAGGTGCACAGATGATAAAAAAGACTGTCAAGGAGGACGAGCATGCATAAAGTATCCATTATCGGCGCAGGAAACGTGGGAGCCACAGCGGTGTATTATATCGCGGAAAAAAACCTGGCAGACATTGTCATGGTGGATGTGGTGGAAGGCCTTCCCCAGGCAAAGGCCATGGATTATCTGCATGCCGCACCCATGAGAAACTACAATGTGCGTATCTCAGGTACCAATGACTACAAAGATATTGCCGACTCGGATGTGGTGGTTCTCACCGCCGGCATTCCCAGAAAACCGGGAATGGACCGCATGGATTTAATGAAAATCAATGTGGACATCGCCAAAAAAGCCTCACAGGCCATTGCCGAATACGCCCCCAATGCCATAGTGGTGGTGGTGTCCAACCCCCTGGATGTCATCGCCATGGCCACCCTCCAGGAAACAGGATTTGCCCTGAAACGGGTCATGGGCATGGCCGGAATTCTGGATGCCACCAGGTTCCGGTATTTTATCGCGGAAAAGCTTTCGGTCTGGCCCGGGGATGTCATGGCCATGGTTCTGGGAGGCCATGGCGACACCATGGTGCCTTTGCCCCGGTATACCCGGGTAAGCGGCATTCCGGTAACAGAACTGATCGCACCTGATGAACTGGAAAAACTGATCGACCGCACCCGCACCGGCGGCGGAGAAATCGTGTCTTTGCTCAAGCAGGGATCTGCTTTTTACGCGCCCGGGGCTTCGGTTGCCAAGATGGTGGAAGCCATCATCAAGGATGAAAAACGGGTGGTGCCGGTGTCTGCGTATCTGCGGGGAGAGTACGGGTACCAGGATATATTCTTAGGGGTGCCTGTCCTGCTGGGAAAAAACGGGGTGGAAAAAATCCTGGAACTGTCCTTGACCCACGAGGAGAAAACCGCCCTGGATGCATCAGCTAAGGCAGTGAAAGACGGGGTAAAGACCCTGCGGTCCTTTTTTTCTCCGGGTTAGTTTCGTACAACGGTAGCCCCCGGTGGTGCCTTCCTGCAGGACTGTCAGATCCTGGGGATCTCAGGCCGGCAGGAAGGCACCACCGGGGGCGGCATCCATGCCACACAGTTCCATACTGTTTTACTGCAAAATGGGTGAATTCCCCCATTGACCCAGCAAAAAGATATGCATACAATCAGTGACAAATATAACACAAAGATGAAGGTGCACGTTACTATCTTACCATTACTAAAGACTTTGGAGGTAATTATGAAACTTGCCAGTTCCGCTTTTGTCCGGGGAGAAAAAATTCCGTCCAAATATACCTGCGACGGCGACAATGTCAATCCGCCCCTGGAAATAACCGGTGTTCCCCATGAGGCCAAGAGTCTGGTTCTGATCGTGGATGACCCGGATGTTCCCAAAAACCTGCGGGAAGACGGCATGTGGGACCACTGGGTGGTTTTCAACATACCTCCGGACACACACAGCATTGAAGAAAACAGCGAGCCTTCGGGAACTCCGGGCCTCGGCACCAACGGCAAGACAGGGTATGCAGGACCCTGCCCCCCGGACAGAGAGCACCGGTATTTTTTCAAATTGTTTGCACTTGATACACAGCTTGATCTGCCTGAAAAAAGCACCAAGGCAGATGTGGAAAACGCCATGCCCGGCCATGTACTTTCCCATGACGAACTTATGGGCACATATGAAAGAATATAATGCATATCTGCATGTTTACAAATACATACCTGCCCCATGTGGGAGGTGTTGCGCGCTCGGTGCACACATTTTCTCAGGATCTGCAGAAAAATGGACATGAGGTGCTTATTATTGCACCCACCTTTGCCGAAACCGATACAGAGGATACGGAAGATGACACTGTTTTGCGGGTGCCTGCCATCCAGAATTTCAACGGCAGTGACTTTTCCATGCGCATCCCGGTACCGTTTTACATTGATGAAAGACTCGATGATTTCCAAGCTGATATCATTCACAGCCATCATCCCTACCTGCTGGGGGATGCGGCCTTCAGGGCTGCCCGGCGGCGCAGGCTGCCGCTGATTTTCACCCACCATACCCTGTACGAGGAATATACCCATTATGTAACCGGAGACAATGACAATTTCAAGCTCTTTGCCAAAAATCTGTCCACCATGTACGCCAATTTATGCGACCAGGTAGTGGCCCCCAGCAAAAGCATTGCTGATCTGATCAAAAAGCGGGGCGTTACCACGCCGGTGACAGAAATCCCGACCGGGGTGGATACCCGTTTTTTTTCTTCCGGAGATGCAGATGTCTTTAAAAAAGCGTACCACATACCCAAAAATGCGTTTATCATCGGGCATGTGGGCAGGCTTGCCCCGGAAAAAAATCTTGTGTTTCTGGCGCAAAGCGTTGCCAAATCCATGAAAAAGTCTGCAGACACCTTTTTTTGTGTGGCAGGAGACGGACCGGACAAACAAAAAATTGCTGATATCTTCAAGGAAAGCAACCTTTCTGACCGGCTGATTCTGACAGGAAACCTCACAGGCAGGGATCTGGCCCATGCTTACCAGGCCATGGATATCTTTGTTTTTTCTTCTCAATCGGAAACCCAGGGCATGGTACTTACCGAAGCCATGGCCGCAAAAACCCCGGTCATCGCCCTTGATGCCCCCGGGGTCAGAGAAGTGGTGGAAAACAAAAAGAACGGACTGCTTCTTCCTGCTGATGCCAGGGAAGAATATTTTTCTCAAAGTATCTGTGATACGGTATCTGATCCTGAAAAACTTTGCGCATGGCAGCAGAGCGCCTGGCAGACGGCCCAAAATTTCAGCAGAGAAACCTGTACCAGAGAACTTCTGGACCTCTACACATTCACCATTTCCCATGGGCATGAAAACACCCGGGCTGCGGAGACTGAAGCCGAACCCTGGGATACATTTTTACTGGCAATACGAAGCGAATGGGACCTGTTCACTGAAAAAGCACAATCCATTGTCCGCACTTTCACCTGAGCCCCGATCATGAAAAGGTCCGGAAAACATAAATAAGGAGGCATAGTATGCTTAGAAGCGCAAATGAAATTATTGGATATAAATTATATGTTGAAGAAGAAAAGTTCGGCACATGTGAAGACCTGCTGTTCGATGACCGGTGGTGGACCGTGCGCCATATAGCGGCCAATACCGGAAACTGGCTGGTGGGAAAGCTGGTGCTGGTATCTCCTTTGATGATTGCCACGCCTGACTGGAACACCCGCAGCCTTTTTCTCAGTGTATCCAAAGAAGCGGTGGAAAACTGTCCGGACCTGTCTGAAGACGAAACTGTGTCCCGGGAACATGAAAAAAAATTTTTCCGGCACTATGGTTATCCCTATTACTGGGCCGGAGCCGGCCTGTGGGGACCATCGACCTATCCGGCAGCAGTGGAACCGATTACCACGGCCACCCCAACCGCCCTGGAGGAAGAGTCAGAGCAGACAGAAGACAGTGAAGAAAACCATCTGCGGTCTTTCAAAGAAGTAAAAGGATATTTTATCAAGGCCTCGGATGGCGATATCGGACATGTCCAGGATTTTATTTTAGATGATGAAACCTGGGCCCTGCGGTACGTGGTGGTGGACACCCGCAACTGGCTGCCCGGCGGTAAAAAAGTCATGCTGTCTTTGAACTGGGCAAAATCCGTTAACTGGGCGGATTCCACCTTTGAAATGGATCTGACCACCCATGCCATTGAAAACGGTCCTGAATTTGATCCCAAAACGCCGGTGAACCTGGAAACAGAGACCCGTCTGTATGATTATTACGGCAGACCGTTTGAAAAAAACATTGACAAACAGCTGCAGCAGCATATTGCCAACCCCTTTATTTAACCAAGTCTTATTATGCTCAGACTCTTCAAAAAATGGCTGCCATGGCATTTTCTGATCAGACGGGTTACCGGTTTTTACGGATTTCTGGATCCTGTTACCCTTATGGCCCGGCTGCGCCAGTTCAGCAAACCATCAGAAGTGCAGGAACCTATTGAACTGCTCCGGGCCGGGCTCATTTTTCATGCTCGGGGCCTGGTCAACACCCGGGCCATTCAATACAACCTTGACTGGATCTGGCCTTACTGGGTGGTAAAACAGTTCACACCCACAGACGCGTCTTTTATCCCCCGGGGATTTACTTTTTCCCATATCAATGTCACCCACAGAAACTGGACCGCAGTAGGGCATCCAGACCTTGCAGCATATCCTGTCATTGATCCCAGAGGACTTGTGACACCCTTGTTTGACGCATGGTCCATTGATGTCTGGCTCATGACTGAAACCGACAACATGCTTTTGCCGTCCCGGCAGGCACAGGCTGAACAGACACTGGATCTGGCAGACGAACTCGTTGTTACCACGGCCACGGCAAAAGACAATCTGTCTTTGGTCTGCAGCACCACGGTGGCAATGGACAATCCTGCACATCCGGTGATGCAGCTGACTGCCAAAGGCAGTATGCAAAAAGAGAGTGGCTGGCTTATTGTATCCATACGGCCCTATAATCCGGAAGGCATTCATTTCATCGACCATATCCTTTATGAGGACAGCACGTTTACCATCAACCACTCCCATAAGGTATACTTTGGCACTGTGCCTGACAAGGTGTTGTTTTCCACCTATGATCACGGGGATGTGTCTTTGGATCTGCACCGTGCCGAAGCTGAAAACCAGGCAGATTGCCCCATCGGCATGGCTACGGCAGCCGCTTTTTTTCCGGTTGGTGCCAATAAAACCACCCATATCGATGTTCGGGTGCCCCTGGATCAGGACACGGCCACACGCTTTCCCGGGGCCGGTACACAGGTCACGCCGACTGCGCAGATTGTCTCACAGGCCGCTGTTTTGTCCATACCGGATACACATTTTCAATTTTTGTATGATGCAGCAGTCAGAACCATGCTGCTGTTAAGTGCAGATGAGATATTTCCAGGTCCCTATACATACCGACGGTTCTGGTTCCGGGATGCCTGTTTAATGATCAATGCCTTGCTGGGTTTGGGGCTTGGCAAGAGAAGCGAACGCCTGATCCGGAGATTTCCCGAACGTCAGAACCTGAGCGGATATTTCCAGTCCCAGGAAGGGGAATGGGATTCCAACGGCCAGGTGCTGTGGATTGCCCATCGGTGCGCCTGCTGCACCGGACGGGCACCGTCTAAACCGCTATTCACCGCTCTGATGAAAGGGGCCCGGTGGATCGTGAACAAACGCCGCAGCAAAAACGATGGCAAACTCCATGACGGCCTGATGCCGGCCGGATTCAGCGCGGAACACTTAGGCCCCAACGACTATTATTACTGGGATAACTTCTGGGGGGTTGCCGGGCTTACGGCTGCGGCTGCACTGGCAGAAAAGCAGGGAAATACGGTAGATCAAAAAGATTTTGCGGCCCTGGCAAAGGCTTTTGAAGACCGGATTTTTACCACCCTGCACCAGGCACCGGGGTATAAAAAACACCATGCCATACCAGCCTCTCCCTACCGCCGGATGGATGCAGGCGCGGTAGGATCTCTGGTTGCGGATTATCCCTTGCAGATAACCTTGCCCAACGATACCAGAATCATGCAGACCATGTCCTATCTCATGTCCCATTGTTCCTATGGCAATGCCTTTTTCCAGGATATGATCCATTCAGGCATCAATATTTATCTGACCCTGGCCATGGCCCAGACTTTTTTGCGCAGCCAGGACACCCGGTACAGGGATCTGATAGCAACCGTGGCGGATCTGGCTTCCCCCACCGGGCAGTGGCCCGAAGCCATCAACCCCTTGACCGGGGGCGGGTGCATGGGAGACGGACAGCACGGCTGGGCCGCTGCAGAATGGATAATGATGATGCGCAGCCTGTTCATAAGAGAAGAAGGGGGCCTTCTTGTTCTGGGATCAGGCCTTTTTCCCCGATGGCTCGAAAAAAACACCACCCTGTCTTTTGGCCCCACCCTGGTGCCAGGGGGGACTGTTACGGTGACATTCACCACATCAGACAAGGGCCTGGAACTGTTTCTTGATGCATCTGTACACGACAAACCCATCGCCTGCAGGGCAGCGGTTCCCGGATATCACCCCGAAGATCTGGATACATCACAGGCGCATTGTCTGCTTGAACCGGTGTAACACCGCTGAAATTGGAACTCTTTTTGCGCCGCACCGGAACCTACACCCGAAACAAGCGTGATTCAAGCCTAAAAGGAAACAGTCACAGCCAGTGATCCCAATACATGTCCCTTGGCCTGGTTATCGAACTGTTCGGTTCTGAAAACATGGCGGTAGGTGAGCTTGACCATTTTATAGCTTACGGCAATGCCAGTGGAAAATTCCGCCACCAGGTTTTTTTTATCTACACTGTGGCTGCTTTCAAAGGTGTTGCCATCCAGAAATATATCCCGAAGCACAAATTCCCCCCGTACACCAGCAAACCAGTGCAGGCCAAAGACAGGGAGGTCTGGATAACTGAAAACAGACACTGGTGCGCTGATTCCGGCCCCGGGGCGGATAACGTCGGAGCCGAAATCCATGGGGATATTGTATCCCAGCCGTATTTCAGCCCCTGCATCTGCCGATGTTCTGACATTGCCCAGGGTAACACCGGTATGGGTGAGCATGTCATAACACAGAATATCGGTCAGATTTGCCCGGTGTGTGCGCCATTTGCGCTGCCAGGAAAATCCCAGGGCAGGCTCATTATCCAGCTGGTTATCCCACCCCTGTGCCTCGTCAATGCCCCTGAGATCATGCACGGTATTCTGGACCTGTTCCGCCAGAGATGCCGGGCCAACTATTCCCAGGGTGATTTCAATGGTATCCAGTTTGGTTGTGGTTTTGCTGTGCAGGGCAATCCCGGTGTACAAATAACCGGCATAAGGCCGGTCATCAGGCAGCAGTGCAGCAACGTCTTTGTCTGACGGCGTATAGATCTGGTGCCCCAGCAACAACCCGATATTGTGGATACTGTCGGGAACATGGGCAAACGGGACTTTGCGGATCAAAGGCAGGGCCCATTCAGGCAGGCGTACATCTTCTCTGTATCGTTCCAGGTCTTTGGACAGCCAGGTCATCTGCAGGGCATTGGTGTAATACCGGTCGGTATCACCAAAAAGATCGTTTTCATAAAAAACCTGAAACGTCTGCAAGCCCGCAGATTCCTGACACCAGGCCAAAGAGGAAAACAACAAAATCAGTCCGGCTGTAAATAATATTTTCATCTGTTTTTTTCTCTTTTCATAATATCATTGTAAATATCAAGAATTTTGCGTCTGAACACAAAAATTATAAGAATAACTATTCCTGCCCCCACCAGCAGCTTTATATCCCATTGCACCACTGCCTTTCCCATGATCACAAAAGGAATGCCCATAATTCCCTGAATCAGCCACCCGCAAATCAGATAAGGGACAAACCCGATCCCGGACAAAGGCAAAAGAAAATTCTTCAAAGAATAACTGAGTCCCGGAACCGCCATGAACAAAAATCCAAATCCCAGGTGCCGGTTTTCAGGCATCCGGGGGATGGCCACCCCCATTTTTTTTGCCAGGCTCTGTACCCATCTGCCGGCAACCGCCCGGCTGAACCAGAAGGCAAAGGCAAGATGGACCGGCATGATGGCCAGCATGATGACAATGCCCCCCACAGATCCGAATCTCAGACCCAGCAGGACCAGGAAAGGAGTGACCGGAAATCCCACCACCGGCAGGACTGCATACGGGAGAAGCACCATTGCCGGATGGACCTGTGGACCTGAAATATAGGACCAGAAGGCATCCATTGATCTGTCATCGTCTCAAAAGTGACATTTCATGTGCCTGCATAAAAATTCCCCACCGCCTTAAAAAAGACCGTTAATCGGAAAACTGCATAAAAGGAACCGCTTCTTTGTACTCCTGTTCCTGGTCGGTTGGTTCTTTGTCAGTGTCAGGTGCTGATTTCGGGATCCATTGATAGGCTTTTATGATTTTTGTGTCAGAAGTGGGCAAAGAACAGCTTCTGGACTTGGGAAAAGGTCCGTCCGATGACTGGAAACGGGTAACCACCGCATCATCCGGACTGTCTGCGATTTCCACAATATCTTCTACATACACTGCCTGAATATTTTTAAAAATCGGGGCCTGGATCTCATCTCTGATGGCCTGGATCCGCTGACGAAATTTTTGAAGCGCCAGTTCCGGGGTTCCCGCTTTTACCAGACAGGTAAAATATCCATGCCGTTCCTGGCCGGATGTGCTTATCTCATCAAATGAAAAATGTCCTGAATATAACATGTTGCGGCCTCCTTGTAATGTTTGGAACTATTTTAAATCAAAACCCGTGTTCAGGTCAAATTTTAATATCCCGGATTACAGGATTTGTTCGGCAAAATTCATTTTGTCCCGTATCAAACCACAGCATCAGACCACTCATAAAAAGTTTGGTTGGGCGTATTAAGCGGCTTCGGCCAGACTCTCATCTGCGAGACTGAAGCCGATGACCAACACCAGCGGATCACCCATAATTGTTTTGGCTTTGTTCCTTTCTGATGTCATCTTTGCCCCCTTCTGTTCCAGGGTTTTTGATGTGTTTGCGGACATACCGCTTGACTCCGCAGATCACTGCAATTCCCAGCATCACCACTGCCAGCAGGACCATGATATTCTTCGCAGAAGGATTTGTGATCACGTTTTCCAGCTGTTCCCCGAAAATGGCCAAAGTGAGGGTCCCCGGAAGATGGGCGATGAAGGTGCCGATCAGAAAATTTCGAAACCGGAGATTGATCGATCCGGCCGCAGTATTTACGACCGCATAGGGGGCAATGGGTATCATACGGACGCCGACCACAGCGCCAATGCCGCCCTTGCGCAGAAATTTCTGCACTTTCCCGAAACGGTTGCCTTTCATAAAATCGCGCTTTCCAATGCCGTACCATCGACCAAGATAAAAGAAGAGAGAAGCGGCTGTCAGGCTGCCGGTGATGGCGCAGGCCCAGCCGAAAAATCCCCCCAGGGTCAGAATAACCGCACAGTTCAACACCATATTGGGAAACAGAAGGCTGTTGGCCAACAGGTAGGCCGGGATGACGGTGAGGAGGGTCCACCACTGGCCCCGGACGAAAACAATGAGCCTGCTGAGGTTTTCCTGTTCAGTGTAATGCTGAAGGGGCGTAAAGCGCCAAAGGCCCGCAAACCCTAAAATGAGGAGAAGGATACCCCCGGCAGACAGCCACATCTGTTTTCGATCCTTGATTTTTTTGAATAAGGATGATTTTTTCATAAAAAGTGTGCTTTCTTTGGCGGCAGAGCCTCCTTCACCGATTTCATATCTGTTTTTCCTTTATGAAATATCCAACAAATATACTGGTAAGTGTATCATTTTTATTGTATTAATATATCAAATTTTTAAATATTTTCAGAGATTACCTCTTGTTT
Organism: Desulfotignum sp.; assembly: GCA_011389575.1. GTDB lineage: Bacteria > Desulfobacterota > Desulfobacteria > Desulfobacterales > Desulfobacteraceae > Desulfotignum. The sequence continues at coordinate 30,286 of JAABUB010000004.1, forward strand.
TCCAAATATAAAAAATTTGTTTTGAACAAGCGAAATCAAAAATGATATACATGCAAAAGTTATTTTTCAAAAAAAAATTGTTGCGGCGTATACAATAAAAGGAATCTGCCTGTGGAACTGAAAACCTTAACCAATCTCGGGCGTTTAAAGGATATCGCTGTGGTGCTGGTCAAGTATGGATTCGGAGATCTGCTCCAGCGTCTGGATCTGCCGATGAAAGACCTGGTGCATGACATAGCCCCCCAGATAGATACAGAGGCTGACGTGTTTGCGCGCATACGGCTTGCCATTGAAGAACTAGGCCCCACTTTTGTCAAGGTGGGGCAAATCTTAAGCATGCGTCCGGATATATTGCCCGTGCCTTTGATCCGGGAATTGAGCAAGCTTCAGGATTCGGTCGGCCCGATTCCCTTTGAACAAGTCAAAGAAGTTCTGGAAAAAGAATTTGACACCTCCCTGGAATCTTTGTTCAGCTCTTTTGAACCGGAACCCGTGGCTGCGGCATCCCTTTCCCAGGTACACAAAGCGGTCCACCGCAGCAAAGGAAGGGTTCTGGCGGTAAAAGTCCGGCGGCCGGGAATTGCCAACATCGTTAAAAATGATCTGGATATTCTGGAAACCCTGGCCAGACAAGGCCACAACAATATTGATACCCTCAGGATGTATGACCTGCCGGGTATTGTGGAATCAAGCAGGCGGACACTGCTCAGGGAAATTGATTTTTCCAGGGAGGCCCGGTATATCCAGATTGCCAAATCAAAAATTGAACAAGAATCAGATATTGTTATTCCCGAAGTATTCACCGAATATTCAACCCCTAAAGTGCTTGTGATTGCCTTTATTTCAGGAACCAAGATCACACCAGAGCTTACACTTTCTCAGGATCAGCGTAAAGTCTTAGCCGGGATTGGTTTGCGCTCCGCCATTCTTCAGATCCTGGACCACGGCTTTTTCCATGCAGATCCGCATCCGGGAAATATGGTTATCACAAGGGATAACCGGCTGTGCCTTATGGACTGGGGTATGGTGGGCAGGCTGACCGTGGATGAAAAAAACGAACTGCTTTTTCTGATCCGGGCTGGAGTGGACAAAGACAGCAGAAAACTGACAGAAATACTGCTCAATATCGCAATTGCACAAAAACCCATAAATTTCCGGCAGCTGGAAAAAGATATAATGGAAATCATGGATGTTTACATGTCTCTGTCACTCAAGGAAATCCGGGTGGGCCAGCTGCTGGAGGACCTTGTCCAGATATTGAAATCCCATGAACTGCGGCTGCCGCCGGACATGTCCATCGTCATCAAGGCCGCAATCACTGTGGAAGGCACAGCCCGCATGCTGTATCCGGATCTGGACGTAATTTCCGAAGCCAGACCCCATATACGCAAACTGGTATCCCGGCGGTATTCAAAACAATATATGTTGCAGCGGCTGCGCCATAACCTGTCCAGCATGTGGGACCTCCAGAAGCATCTGCCCACGACCCTTTCCGCCATCTTTAAAAAAATGGAACATGGGGATTTCACCATTAAGTTTGAACACAAAAATCTCAGTCCCCTGCAAAATGCCCTGGAAAGCAGTTTCAAGCGTCTGACCCTGGGCATTGTTCTGGGGGCCATGATCATCGGGTCATCCATGATTATTACCACCGGTGTGCCCCCCTTTCTTTTCGGGTTCCCTGCCCTGGGCATGATCGGTTATATTATTTCCGCTGTGATAGGACTGTGGCTGATCATTACCATTATCAGAGGAAAAGAGCATTGAATACTGCGGATGACATTAAAAAACGCATGGCAGAACTGGAAATTTTGATCAGGGAAACCAAAGAACGGCTGCCGGCCCACTCAACCAAACCCCCGGTGATGATGGATCTTTTGGCCTGTGAAGATGAATACGATGCCCTGAGGAAAAAACTGGCTGACCTGAAAAATGGGTAAAGTGATTGTATCGGATACGCAGCCTATATTGACTGGCTGCGGTAAATCATTCACCAGCTTGTTCGATCTGCGCTTTTTTGCATTCCTCTATCAATGGTTTGTACTCTTCATACGCGCTTTTTGCCCACCAGAGCTGCTCTTCTGAAACCCGGCCCGTGATCCGGCCCGGGGTACCGAACACCAGGGAATACTCCGGGATGATCTTGCCGGCACCCACCAGGGCTCCTGCACCTATGAGACAGAAATCACCGATACAGGCTTCATGAAGCAGGGTGGCATTCATGCCGATGAGCACATATTTGCCGATGGAACGGCAGTTGAGCACCGCCCCGTGGCCGATGACCACCCGGTCACCGATGAAGACATTCCCGTCTCTGCCCCCTGGTGCGCCGGCATGGATCACGCAGTTGTCCTCCACAATGCTTTGTCTGCCGATGGTAATTTTTCCCAGATCGGCCCGGATGACCGCTCCCGGCCAGACACTGGATTCTTCACCGATTTCCACATCCCCGATAATCACTGCCGTGTCATCCACAAATGCAGATGCGGCAATGCGCGGTGTTTTGCCCCTGAAAGACCGTATCATCTATTTTATCCTCCCTGATCTTTTTGTCATGGTTCTGCATCCTGCACTGTCCCGAGTTTTCTGTAATCTTCCGGCGTGTCCACATCCTTAATTATCCCGGCATCTGCAACTGCAATGTGCTGCATCCGGTGCGCAAATTCCCGGAACAGCACCCTGGCACCGGCATCGCCTGCCGGAGAGGCAAGATGCGAAAACAAAGGCTTTGCCACCAGCACTGGATTGCCCCGCTGTCCCTGGAACCGGGGCACCAGAATCCAGTAGTCCGTGGTCTGGAATGCAGATACCAGACGGTTGATGGTCCGGACCATGACCAGGGGCTGGTCCCCCAGCAGGAACAGGGCACCGCCGGTGTCCTCCGGCAGGGCCTTGAGACCGGCGGCCACTGAAAAGGATTGGCCTTTGTTCCAGTGTGGATTTTCGATCACGTGAATGCCGGTCATGTCCGGGCAGGTCAGGTCCAGGGAACGGCGGATCCGGTCAGCCGCAAATCCCAGAACCAGGATAATTTCATCCAGCATGGATGCTCTGGCCGTGGCGATCACCCGGCCTAAAATGGTGGTGTTTTCAAAGGGCAGCAACTGTTTGGTGGTACCCATGCGTGATCCGCACCCGGCAGCCAGAATGATACCGGCAACCGGCTTTTTGCAGGACCCTGAATTATCAGGCATCACAGGACCACCACACCCTTGACCGGATCCGGGTCTGCCAGGCTGGCGATCACCACCCGGCCTGGCCATGGATAGGGCTGATTATGGTGAAGGGGGTGTTTTCCCCCGCCTTTTTGGACATCTCTTTTTTGCATATCCTGCCGGTGTTTTTTCAACCTGGCCGCAACCGCATGTCCGGCTGCCAACCGGTCCGGGTCATCTGCCTTGTTGAGCCAGACAAAGCCAGCCGGGTCAGATCCGGCCAGGGTACAGGCTTTTTGCATTTCCAGAACACAGGAGCCGGCCAAGGCAGATATATCCACAAGGCTTCCCGGGGCCAGGCCGGTGTTGCGGGAAAATATGGCAGACCTGTGGACATGGTCGTCATCCAGGGGGGTATTAAGGGCATCCAGGCCGGTGACATGGATAACCACAGTGGTGACCGAGGGCATCACCGGCTCATGGGTGTCGCTGGCCTTGATGGGCAGCTGCCGGGCCCCGTCCGCCTCCACAATGATCCAGTCAAAGCAACCGGCACGCCATATCTCATCGATGACCGGGGCGGCAAACCCCTTGAGTTTGCCCGTTTCCGGCACATGCAGGCTGCCGGCGGACAGATGCCGGTGGTCTTTAAAAAATGAAACGCTCCGGGCCGAAAGGGCTTGCGCGTTGTCTGCCACCAGGGTGACGGGAGACTGTTCTTCTGAAGGAAAATGCACATTGGTGGTGGTGGTGGAAAGAACTGTGCTGCCGGCACCTGCCAGTTCCCGCGCCAGGCAGAACATCAGGCTGGTTTTACCGCCGGCACCGATCAGACAGATTACGCCCGGGCTGGAAAGGCCCAGGCTGTCACAGATGGGGAATGCCATGGTTTGAGATTTCGGGCGGTGACAGATTATTTCTGCTGCTTTCGCAGCTCGGTGACCGGAATACCGCCCACGCCCCAGTTGTCGGTGTCCACTTCTTGTATGGTCACAAAGGTGGTGGCAGGATTTTTTCCCAGCACATCCGCCAGCAGCCGGGTGACCCCCTGGATCAACTCGGCTTTCTGCTGTTTGGTGGCCCCTTCCTTTGTAATCTTGATGTTGACATAGGGCATACTGCCTCCTTTAATTTTTTTATCGATGGTCTATCCAGGATGCCGGCCCTGTTTTCATACCGGCATGCATTTGCCCGGACCCTTATACCACCCCGTCCAGCTCGTGTTTCAGAGACCGGTTCATGAGGCGCTGCACGGTTTGGGCCACAGGAAAATCTTCAAACAGCACCCGGTACACTTCATTGCAGATGGGCAGGTCCACCCCGATTTTGCGGGAAAGGTTATACACCGACCGGGTGGTTTTCACCCCTTCGGCCACCATGCGCATCTCCGAGATGATATCATCCAGTTTTTTGCCCTGACCGATCTGGACGCCCACGGTGTAATTACGACTCAATGCACCGGTACAGGTGAGCAGCAGGTCCCCTACCCCGGCCAGACCGGACAGGGTCAAGGGGTCGGCCCCCAGGCGGGTGCCCAGACGGTTCATTTCCGTCAGCCCCCGGGTGATGAGCGCAGCCCTGGGGTTCAGCCCCATGTTCATGCCGTCGCAGATGCCCGCGGCAATGGCCAGAACATTTTTCATGGCCCCGCCGATCTGAGTTCCCACCGGGTCATCGTTAACATAGACCCGGAAAGTGGGGCAGGAAAACACGGACTGGACAAACCGGGCCACTTCCCGGTCAACCGATGCCGCTGCCACCACCGTGGGGATACCTGCTGCCACCTCTTTGGCAAAACTGGGGCCGGACAGAACCGCCAGGTTTTTGGGGGGAATATGATCCAGGATCTCTTGGAAAATACCGGTCATGGTCAGGTGGGTCTTGTTTTCAATGCCCTTGGAAGCACTGACCACCACTGCATCGCCGGCAATAAACCGCTTCATCTGCAATGCCACCGTCCGCATGCAATGGGAAGGCACCACCACCAGCACCAGGTCTTTGTCTTTCACCACGGTTTTCATATCATTAGAGGGACAAATGGATTCCGGCAGGTGAAACCCCGGCAGAAACACCCGGTTTTCCCGAAAAGTTTCAATCTGTTCTTTCACCTCAGGCTCATATACCCAGAAATCCAGGGCCAGGCCTTTATCTGCCAGCAGTTTGGCCAGGGCGGTACCCCAGGAGCCGCCCCCCACAACCCCGATACGTGTCGTTTTTATATTGTCTGTCTGCTTCATGCACCCTTCCTGACCTAATTTTTTATGAAAATTTTAAGATCCTGATGACCCCACCCTGATATACAGCAAACCGGTCCAACATTCAATGCATGTTTTATCAAGCATAACCCATACCACCGGGTTTAATGATAAAAAACCGGATGGTCAGTCTGCTCTTCCAGGAACCGGTCCGGGTTCTGGAGCAGCTCCGGCCGGCAGGTGTCAAAAAGGGGTGAGGATATCGGCCGATTGAACCGGGTTTTAAGCAGCAGTATCCGGTCCAGGACCTGATCCTGAAACATAAAAATCAGCACGTTCTGCTTTCTGTACCGGGCGATCCAGACATCTGCGGTGTCAAGCTCTTGAGTATAGGAAAAGTGGCGCCGGGTGACAAGGGTTGTCCTGGAACGGGGACTGCAGGTGACCAGGGTTCTGATGGCCGGTACCCGGTTGATTTCCGCCAGTATCCGCTGCTTGGGAGAAGTGATTTTAAAGGCCCGAAACCCGTTGGTGGTATAAGAATAAATCCCGGCCGGGGAGATGGCCAGCACTTCCACCAGGATCACCACCACCAGCATGCCAAAGCCCAGACCGATCTGAAGGGCGCGCTGCCGCTGTTTCCGGGTCATCCCGGCCAGAAAATCCACAGGATGGTGCCAGCCTAAAGGGCCAGTCCTCCTTTTACGTCATCCACGGTTTTGTCATCAAACAGCCGGGCCACCAGTGCCAGGGAAAATTCCAGGGCGGTTCCCGCCCCTTTGCTGGTGATGCAGTTCCCGTCTGTGACCACATTCTTGTCCTGAACGGTTCCGCCTTCAATCATGGCGGCAAAACCCGGATGACAGGTCACAGCCCCCGGTGTGACCAGGCCCAGGTGATGCAGGACCACAGCAGGAGAGGCACAGATGGCCCCGTACAATTTCTGGTTTTCAGCCTGGTTTTTGAGAAGAAAGGCCAGGTCTTCGGACTTTTTCAGATTTTCAGCACCCGGGATGCCGCCCGGAAGCACGATCAGGTCAAAGGTCTGTTCCAGGCAGTCTTTGATCAATGCATCTGCTTTAAACTGCGTTCCCCGGGCAGCCGTGATATCCATATCATCCACAGATGCCGCCACCACCTTTGCACCGGCTCTTCTGAGCACATCAATGATGGTAATCGCCTCCATTTCTTCGATTCCCTGGGCCACTGGTACCAATACGGTTTTTCCCATAACTGCCTCCTTTGGATCATGGATGGACCGGGTCATGCACAATGGCATCAAAAACTTTTACCTCTGTGATGACTCAGCAACTGGTTTTCATATAGCGATGCGGTGATTTTCACCACTTTTATAATATGATCCCGCCTGAATGCTTTGTTTTTTAAGGGAGAATTGCGGAAGGTCATAAGAATACCGGTAATAGATGCCACAAATGCATGGGAATAAATCCTGGCGCTGTCTGCGGCAACTCCGTGACGGCAGAGCAGCTTGGCAAACAGATCAAAAAAGATCTTGGTCACGGAATCAAATTTTCCCATGACCGGATGGGTGAGGTTGTCCTTGAGCATCAAATAGGTCATCATCTGAAATGTGGGCTCATTTTCAATGAGATGTTCCACAAATTTCACCCCGAACTGCTCGATACTGGCAGGTTCATCTGTTTCCACCATGGCTTCAAAATCTTTGCTGGCAGAGGAAATATCCTGGAGAAAGGCTTCGTTGAACAAGGCTTCCTGGCTGGGGAAATACCGGTAAATGGTGGCAGGGGATATGCCGGCTTCATCTGCCACTTCCCGCATCCCCACCTCATAAAACGGTTTTTTGGCAAACAATGCCAGGGCGGATTCAATTACAATCTGTTTTCTTGCCTGCTTTTCCTTTTCCTTGAGTTCTGCAAACCGTGATTCAGCCACAGAAAATCCACCTTTTCCAGAGATTAACAAAAAATTACTGCCACTGCTTTTTCCCTTATCATGACTGCCAAAGTCTGACAAGGCTAAATACCCGTATTGACGACACTGCCCTGTATCTGGTATATTGCCGCTTGTGAACAAAAAGAAAAATAAAGCCATGAACCCAGCGATTAAAAGAGACCTGTTTGATTTTGAAATCGGTTACCTGACCCGGAGCCCCTGCCTCAACTGCCCCCGCAGAAAGGATCTGCCCAGGTGCCACGATGACTGCGATGTGCTGGACATGATCCAGACCACCCTGGCCAGGGGCATTTCCTGCCAGTCTTCTAAATATGAAAGCTGATGCATGTGACCGGCCCGCTGTTTCCTGAAGCATCCTGCTCCCTTGTAGCACGGTTTTTGACTCCGGCAATGTTTGACCGCCTGTCCGGGTGCAAAACCGCCACAGGATTCACCCTGGCCCGGGCCATCCAATCCGGACAGAAAAACCATGACTCCAGTATCGGCATCTATGCCGGTGATGCTGAATCCTATACCCTGTTCAGGGAAATATTCGATCCTGTGATCACAACCTATCACCAGATCACAGGATCTGTCCGCCATTTCAAGAACCTGGAACCCCTGGATCCTGCCGACCTGGACCCGGACAAGGAGTTCATTCTTTCCTCCCGGGTGCGGGTGGCCAGAAATCTTTTTGCACATGCATTCACCCCCCATATCAACCGGCAGGACAGACAATGCGTGGAAAGACAGATCCTGGATGCATTGAAAAACCTGCCTGCCCCGCTGAAGGGTCGCTACCATCCCATGGGAGAACTGGATCCCGGACAGATTCGGGACAAGGTCCCCGCCGGCAGGGCATTTGCACCTGGAGACCGGTTCCAGGAAGCTGCCGGCATTCTTACGGATTTTCCCCTGTCCCGGGGGGTATACACCAGTAAAAACAAAAAATTCATGGTATGGATCAATGAAGAGGACCATCTGCGGATCATCTGTATGGAAAAATCCGGACATCTCTGCCGGGTATTCAACCGACTGGTCACGGCACTGGACATGCTTGAACAATACCTGGTGTTTGCATCTGATCCAGACCTGGGCTATCTGAACGCCTGCCCCACCAATATAGGAACCGCCATGCGGGCCGGGGTCCATATCCGGCTGCCGAAACTGGAAAAGCAGCCGGACGAGATGGCAAAACTTGCCCGTGCCCATGGCCTTCAGATCCGGGGCACCGCCGGTGAAAAAACACAGGTTACCGGATCTGTATTTGATATCAGCAACCGCCGGCGCCTGGGTGTTTATGAAACCCAAATCATCCAGGATCTTTCCTTGGGCATAGCCGCACTCATAAAAAAAGAGAAAAACCTGTAAATTCCTGCTTGCCATCCCCCGGGCAGTAAATATGCTACAATTAGGCCGAACCATCTGTTTTCAGACAAGCAGGTGATCCAGTATGCCCAGGGCCATGAAAAAAAACATGGACAGATTGATGGCATAAAATCCCGGGCCAGTCTTGGGGGCTGGACACCTTTTGAAGAAAGCGGCCATGCCCACAGGCAAAACCAGTGCCATGCCTGCCAGAGCAACTGAAAATGCATAACCGGAAATACCGCCTTTGATGATGAACAAAAAAACTGACAGGCTGTAAAGGCTGGTCCAGATGAGAATCTGGATGTTACGTTCTGAAATGGTCCACACGAAAGATGGTGTGAAAAACGGCACATGATCCGGGTCCACTGTTTTGTGCCTTGATGCCAGCACCATAAAATGGGGCACCTGCCAGATACCTGTTACAAGCATCAAAACAAGCAGTGTGTGAAAGCCTGTGTAAGATGATGTCACGCTGCCGGCTGTCCAGCCGATGGCCGGCGGCAGCATACCGCAAACAATCCCCGGCAGTACAGCCAGGCATGTTTTCTTTTTCAGCGGGGTATACAGCCCGTTATAGCAGACCAGGGACAAAACGCCCAAAATCAAGGGAAGGGGCGTATGAAAACACAAAAACAACATCCCGAGTCCGGACAAAATAAGGCCTGCTGCAATAACACCTGCTGTATTGGCTGTTAATTTTTTTCGGGGCAGACTGCGGCAGCAGGTCCTGACAAAATATGCATCATATATACGGTCCTGGATATTGTTCAGCACTGCTGCCCCGGCTGCCAGCAACCATACAGCAGATCCCAGAACCAGGGTGTCTCCCCCTGGATCTTGTGTGGCAATCACATGGCCGAACACGGCGGACAAGGCGATATAAAAGGTGAGGTGGGCTTTGGTGAGTTCTGTGAAAATTTTCACCCTGCCTGCCGGATGCACCAGCCGGGCAGATACGCACATGGCAGGATTACCATTCGTCATCTTCTTCCACCCATTCATCAAACGCCTCCCGGGATACCACACTGACCACACCGGTCATATCTGCATGTCCCACCCCGCAGAATTCCGTGCACTGGAAAAAATATTCCCCTTGTTTTTCCGGCAGAAACCAGGCATGGGTCTTGATCCCTTTCACCGCATCCACTTTGACCCGAAAGGCGGGTATAAAAAGGCTGTGGATCACATCGGTTGATGTAATCGTGAGTTTCACCGGCGTGTTCACCGGCACCAGGATCTCATTTTCCGTTTCCTTGCCATTGGCATAAATGAAAATCCAGGAAAAAGACTGGGCAATGACCTCGATCTCCATGGCCCCTTCCGGCACATTGCGCAACCCGGTATAGGCCTGCCACCCGGAAACGAACATGGCCAGGGCAATGACGGTGGGAATAAATACCCAGGCAGTCTCCAGCTTCCAGTTCCCCCGTATGTCGGCTGATACCGGGTGCCTGCTCCTGCGGTAACGGATCACAAAATAGACCATCACCAGGGTGATGGCAAACAGGAAAACAAAAGAAAATCCTATGATAAAATAAAAGGATCTGTCCACAAGGGTAACCGGATTCATGATATCGCTCATCTCGACCTCACCTGAATGCCACGTCCCAAAAAATAAAACCGATCATAATAGCCAGAAAAAACACGGTGGAAAGAAAAGACACCACCACGCCTTTTCCTGCAGATTTCATGTGCATGAACACCACCAGCACCAGGCTGGCCTTTGCTGATGCAATCACCAGAGTGATCCAGACATTGATCCATCCCAGATCGATGTAAGACGCGCCCACAGTCACGCCGGTGAGTACCAGCAAAGTCCCCAGCACAAGGCCCAGGGTTTTGTAGGAAAATATGTGAGATGCATGCTCCATCACGCCTCCTTTATCAGACCACCAGGTAAAACAAGGGGAAAATAAATATCCAGATCAGATCCACCAGATGCCAGTAAAGGCCGCAATTATCCAGCACTGCATCATTTTCTGCCGTAATTTTCCGGCAAAACACCAAAACAAGGCTCACCCCCAGAAGCACCATGCCGATCACGATGTGAATGCCGTGAAGGCCTGTGACAACATAGTACAACCCGAAAAACAGGTTCTGGGGTGCCGGGCCGTCCAGCAATCTTTCCGAGCCCGGGTAAATGCCGATCTCTATTTTGTGGCCCCATTCAAAATATTTGTTCACCAGAAAAACAGCACCGCAGACCAGAGCACCTGTCAGTGCTGCCAGTGCGGTGTTTCTCTGGTCTTTATGCACCGCTGTGATGCTGGCAGCCACCAGAAAGGAGGAAACCAGCAGAATAACGGTATTGATCACCCCGAAACCCAGGCCCAGTGCTTTGGCACCCAGAATAAAATCCTGCGGGTACCAGGAAAAATACACGGCATACAGCACAAACAGGCCGCCGAACAGGATGATTTCAGTGTACAGAAAAAGCCACATTCCCATTTTTTTTCCGGTCTGGTCGCGCTGCACAGGCATTTATTCTCCTTTTGGACTTTGTGCAGACCTGTCTGTCACCCCGGAAAAATCATAGGGATATGCCATGATTTCAGGCGGGCGCACAAAATTGTGCACCGGCGGGGGAGACGGAATGGTCCACTCCAGGGTCACCCCGCCCCAGGGATCAGGCCCGGCATCTCTCTGCCTGCCCAAAGAAGCAAGAAGATTGGCCACCATAAGACCGATCCCGAAAATCATAAACAAAGCTCCGAAACCGGCAAAAAAGTTGCCGGTAGCATACTGGGGCAGGTAATCATAATACCGCCTGGGCATGCCCTGGAGACCGAGAATAAACATGGGCACATAGTGAAACATGAATCCCCCGGTCACAAGGATGGCAGCGATATAGGCTTTTTTAAAATCATACATCCGGCCGAACATTTTGGGCCACCAGTAATGCAGGGCCGCAAAAAAGGCAAATCCCGTGCCCCCGAACATGGTGAAATGAAAATGGGCCACCACAAAATGGGTGTCATGGACATGGATGTTGGCGCCTGCCGCCCCCAGCACCAGACCGGTGAGCCCTCCCACGGAAAACAGATAAATAAAGCACAGGGAAAAAAACAGGGGCGGAGTCATCTGTATGGCTCCCTTGTACAGGGTGGCCACCCAGGAGAACACCTTGATTGCCGAAGGAATGGCCACCACAAAGGTGAGCAGGGAAAACACGAACACAGCAGTATCGCTCATGCCGCTGGTGTACATGTGGTGGGCCCACACCAGGGAGCCGGCAATGGCAATGGCCAGAGAAGATCCCACAAGGGCTTTGTATCCGAAAATGGATTTTCTGGCAAATACCGGAATGATTTCTGAAATCACCCCCATGCCCGGCAGGATCATGATATACACCGCCGGGTGGGAATACATCCAGAAAAGGTGCTGGTACAGGATGGGGTCCCCGCCCCTGGCAGGATCGAACAGCCCCACATTGAAAAACCGTTCAATCATCACCAGTACCAGGGTGATAGTCACCACAGGGGTGGCCAGCAGCTGGACCCAGGCTGTGGCATACAGGCTCCAGGTAAACAAGGGAATCTGCAGCCATCCCATGGCCCGATCGCGCATCTTGTGCACGGTGGTGATGAAATTCAGCCCGGTGAGCATGGAGGAAAATCCCAGGACAAAGGCGGCAAAAACAGCGGTGGACACATTGGTGTTGGTGGAAATGGAAAACGGCACATAAAAGGTCCACCCTGTATCGGCAAACCCGTCGGAAAAAAGTGAAAAAACAGCAATTGCCCCGCCGGCCATGTACAGGTACCAGGACAACAGATTGAGCTTTGGAAAATACACATCCTCTGCACCGATATGAATGGGCAGGAAAAAATTGCCGAAAACAGCCGGCAGGGCCGGTATGATGAACAAAAAAATCATGATGACGCCATGGAGGGTAAACGCGGAATTATACAGCTGAGGAGATAAAACGGTTTCTCCGGGAAACATCAGCTCCAGCCGGAGTACCCCACCCAGAAGGACTGCCAGCAGAAACCAGAACAAAATAGCATACAGGTACATCAATCCGATACGCTTGTGATCCAGGGTGAACAGCCAGGACCGGATCCCGGTGAAACGGGCAGGTTCAGGTGTTTCATAAAATGATGCGACCGTTTCCATGACAACCTCACAAAGGATTTCCGCGTTTTTTGGAAGGCCTGAGCAAAAACACCACAAAGCCTGCCAATAGAGCCAGGATGGCTGTTCCAGTGATCCGGAACATCTTGAACACATAGGTTTTGTTTTCAGGGTCATAGTCAAAACAAAAGGAAAGCACCCCCCGTTTGATGGAGATGCCGGGCTCTCCTTTTCGGGCCTCATTCACCGCCATGCCCAGGTCAAAAGGCAGAAACCCGGGACCATACAGATAACGGATGATTTTTCCATCTTCTGCCAGCACCACCATCACATTGGGATGGATGTAAAAATGCGCTTTTTTCTTGATGAAATAATACCCCATAGAATCGGTGACCCTGCGGATATTTTCTGCATCTCCGGTGAGATAATACCAGTTTTCCATGGGAAATTCCCGCTGGATCAGATTGGCATAATTTTTTTTGGCTGCACTGGCATGAGAGGGGCCTTCATCATCTGAAAAACTCAAGGTGACGACGTTGAAATCTTTGCCCGGTATCTGGCCCACCCTGTTCAGGGCCTTTGCCAGATCAGCCTGGAGAAAGCTGCACACTGTGGGGCACAAAAACCAGATGGGCAAAATGGCCACTGGTTTGTCAAAAATTGTTTCCAGCACCACGGTTCTGCCGGTGGCATCCTTAAACTGTGCCCCAAGATCGATATATTCCCCCAGTTTTTCGTCCACCCTGACCTTGTCTGCCAGATCCGCATCCCGGGCCTCTGCCTCCATGACCATTTGTGCATGGTCATGGCCTGTATCTGCCTGATCTGTATGATCTGTATGATCCAGGACTGCATCATCAGGAACGGCATCATGCATGTCTCCATGATCATGGGAGTTCATGCCGTTTTTTTCACTGCCAAAAGCCGAGGTATGCCATAACAGCACCAGCACCAGACAGCAGATCCAGGCTGCCTGGTGTGATCCTGTTTTTTTGTTCAGCCGAATCACTTAACCTTAACAACCTCACCTGTGGCAAAATTAATATCATACACCGTCCGGTAGCGGTGGCTGGTGCGGAAGGAATCACGCCCGGTGCCATAGGCAATCATGACACGGGTCATCTTGTCGGTATGAACGGGCTTATCCCATTCTTCCGCTGCTGCCACGGAAAGGGTAAAAGAAATGGTGGTAACCCCGTCTGTTTCACTGCCTTCAGGATTGATCACATGGTTGCTTCCCCCCAGTTTATCATCAGGGGAATGGCCTCTTCTGGAATCGGCAAAATGGTCCTGAATTCTTACTTTTCCCTTTTTTACCGCACCAATAATGATGTCGGACCCGCCCATGGCCTCTTCCGGATCAATGCCGATGGCTACCCAGCCCGTGGTTTCAGCGGACAACTGCATATGTATGTGTTCGCCTTCCAGGGTCCAGGAAACGGTCATGTCTTTTGCTTTCAGTGTGTGGGCATAGTCTGCTGCAAACAGGCCTGCAGGAAAAAGAACTGCTGCCGCCAATACCATTAATCCGATTTTCCGTATCATTTTGTCACTCCTTATATTCTGTTAAGATCTTGCACACTGTTTTGTACAAAAATATTACCCGTATAGCAGCTCACCGCCTGAAAATCCCAGACCAATGGTAAGCAGGAGCAGCAACAGATAAAATCCGGTTTGTCTGTCCAGTTTTCTGTTTTCAGGATCATCCTTTATTGCAACAACAAAAAGCACAATGGTCAATACTGCAGCAAGCACCATTTTCAATACAATCAAAAACTCCCATACCCCGCCATACCGATGCTGCCAGTCCAGGTATCCGGTAAACACAGTGGGAGCCACCCCTAAAAGGGCCAGTATAACACAATGATACCCGGTTCTTGCCAGCACCTTTAATCGCGGCAGAAATGAAGCCAGGCGAAAGACAACAGCGCCGATCACAAGGCCCATGGGAATATGGGTCATGGCTGGATGAACAGGGTGGGTAAAACCGATTTTGTTCAGGAACTCAAAAATAATTTCTGTCATGGAATCACCTTTTAATAGTTTCTTTGTGTTTAACGTAAGCCAGCTCTTTGCAATTGCAATAAAAATGTTTTACCTTTACTATATTCAGTACGATATCACAACTGATTCCTGACATACAACATTAAGGAGGTTACCATGGAAATTACCATCACTTATTGCGCGGTATGAAACTACCAGCCGCGGGCTGCCGGTCTGGCAGACGACATACAAAAGGCATTGCATATCACCCCGGAACTGGTTCCGGGCAGCAATGGGGTATATGAGATAACAGCCGGTGGGGAAACAGTTTTTTCAAAACGCAACGCCGGCCGTTTTCCGGAAAACCAGGAGGTGATTGATCAACTCAGGCAGCACATGGAATAACAAAAATAAGGATGCCATATTTCCGGGGCCGCATGGCATGTCTTGTGATATATCATGGCTACATATCACCACTGAATGGATATGCTTTCTTGTACCAGGGCCCGGGCATAAAACCAAAAAAGGCTGCCCATGTGGACAGCCTTCTTTGGAAAAGGAAAAAAAGATGAAAAAACTAATTGGCGATTAGTTGAAAATAGATTATTGCAACCCTTGTGCCAGACATTGGCCAATAAAAATATTTTTGACCCTTTGGATCAAAAACATATTAATTACAAGGGGTTGTATATATTAAAAAACATTGGATAAAAAATGTTATTATCTGACCCCCCTTTTGTTCACCTCTGTTTTGCAAAAGTGCCGCACAAAAGTTCATAATTTTGAACTTTTGTGCTTTTCAAAAAAACTTCCGGGACATAATGACGGCCTAACTATTTAAAATAAAATAAAAATACATACAATCCAAAAATATAAACCCGCTCCATAGATTTTTGTACCCCGGAAAAAATGCTATTTTTTAGACTGCTTTTTTTTGGATGCCGGGGTTTCCGAAGCAGCTGCATCAGAACCGGCTTTTTCAGTGCCTTTTTTTTCAGATGCGGGTTTTTGTACAGATGTCTTTTTCTTTTGGGGATTGATGCCTCTGAGTATAGGCATCACCGTATCCCTTTTCTGGGCCAGAAGCAGTGAAATCTCTTCCATCTGTGTCTCTGACAGTTTCACATCTGCATTGTCCAGGAACTCAAACAAATTGTCGGCAATATCAAGCATTTTGTCATAGGCGTCTGCTTCTTTTTTTGTCGCAAATGTCATTTTTTCCTCTCCGTTCCTGACAACAATGTATTTAACAATGACTGCCATACCATCTCCTTATATCGCAAATAAATAAAAACACCTGAACAAGCAAGCCAAAACACAAACCAGGGCCTGGAAATATGTATGCCAGGCCCTGGTTCTCATGAAATCGGTTTGTCTGTATGTTCTGTCTATACTTTTGGCCTTGGGTAAAGACCGCTTCGCTCCACGATTTCAGGCACTTTTTCTTCCCATTCAATGGCCATGATGTGGAACCCGGCAACCCCTTTTATTTCCGAGAGTTCCTGGATATGCTCCACACAGATATTGATGCCTTCTTCGGCCTGTTTCTTTTTTTCCACCCCGGCCAGGCGGTTGATGATCTCTTCAGGCACATCCATGCCCGGTACCTTGTTTTTCATGTATTTGGCCATACCCACCGACTTCATGGGGGTCATGCCGGCCATGATAAAGGTTTTTTCGGTCAGGCCCCTGTCCACGGCCCTGCGCATCCATTCTTTGAACTTGTCCAGGTTGTAGATACACTGGGTCTGGATAAATTCCGCGCCGCAGGCGATTTTTTTGGCCAGGCGGGGTATCCGGATTTCAAAGGGATCGGCAAAGGGATTGGCTGCGGCCCCCACAAATATTTTCGGGGGCTGCTTGATGGCATCACCGCCCAGAAACTTTCCTTCATCGCGCATGTGGCGCACGGTCTGCACCAGCTGCATGGAATCCAGGTCATGGACGTTCTGGCCCTGGGCGCAGTCACCAAAACTCTGGTGGTCTCCGGACAGGCACAGCATATTGGGGATATCAAAGGAAGCCGCCCCCAGAATGTCGCTTTGCAGGGCCACCCGGTTTCTGTCCCGGGTCACCATCTGGAGTACCGGTTCGATGCCCTGCAGTTTTAAGTGGATGCAGGCAGCCAGAGAAGACATGCGGGTCATGGCGGTCTGGTTGTCCGTGACATTCACCGCATCCACATGGTCCTTGATGAGCAGGCCTTTTTTCTTGACCTCTTCCGCATCAGTGCCCCGGGGCGGTCCGCACTCGGAAGTAACCCCTAAGTGCCCTGCCTTTAACACGCGCTCCAGCCTGCTGTTGCTCACATATTCGCTCATATCTTCACATCCTCCCTGATTACGGTTCTGGGGCCGCCGGCCCGATCAGTGGACCAGTCTTTTACAGGGGCTACTTTCTCATAATCATCCATTTTGTCAAGGGCTTTCAACCGGTCGATGATCAGCTGCCAGGCACAGTCCGTGTCCTTGGATATTTCACATTTGCCGTTGGTGGACCCGCCGCAGGGGCCGTTCAGGACCCGCTTGGCACATCTGGATACCGGGCAGATACCGCCGGTGCGGGCCAGGACACAGGTTCCGCAGGCCTGGCACCGCTCTGTCCACAGGCCTCTGTCTTCATTGGCCCCCAGGCAGATGGTGTTCACACCGGGAAGCAATGGCGTGGTCAGGTATTTTTCCGCGGCAAACTGGACACCCACCCCGCAGGCCAGGGATACAACCGCATCATAGTCGTCAATAATATTTCGGATTTCCTCTAAGTATTCATGGTCGCACTGGCGCTCCAGGGTACGCTCGCCAATGGTCTTTTCCTGCCCCTGGGCCATGAAATACATCCTGAGTACCGATGCCAGAACCTCCACCTCTTTTTTTCCCCCTGCCTCACACACGGTGACACATTCGTTGCACCCCAGGATCAGGATCCGGTCAAAATCCTTGACTTCCTGGATAATTTCCTCAATGGGTTTTTTCTCTGCTATTATCATGGTTACCTCATCTTAGGTGGTTATTTGTTGTATTTTCAGGCAGCATCAGCCTTTTTTTGCATGCGTTGCTTGGCCAGCTTTACAGGGCTTGGCCCCAGTTCTTTTATCTTGTTGACCATTTCCATGGAATACTGAGCAAACAAAGGACCTTCCCCCGAAGACAGGTTGTACATTTTCACCCGCTCTCCGCCGACCCCGATCTTGTCCAGAATTCCGGCAGCCTGTTCAACCCGTTTTCTTGCCTGGAAATTGCCCTCGTTAAAATGGCAGTCTCCTTCCATGCATCCCACCACATACAGACCGTCCGCCCCTTTTTCAAAGGCTCTCAGTATATGAATGATGTCAATTTTCCCTGTGCAGGGAAGGCGCACAATTCTGAAATCTGTCGGTATCTTCAATCTCATGGAACCTGCCAGGTCCGCAGCCGAATACCCTCAGTAATTGCAGCAGAACGCCAGTATCACCGGTTCAAATTCTTTTGTCATAATTCCCCCTCCAGCAGGGATTCCACCTTGCTGAGCAATGAGTCATCTTCATACCAGTTAAGTTTTATGGTTTTGGCAGGACATTCCGAAGCACACACCCCGCATCCCTGGCACAGGGCCGGATCGATGTAGGAAACCCCCATCTCGTTGATCACCGGCACATTATAGGGACAGGACCGCACACATACCAGGCAGGAAGCACAATGGGACGGGTTGACTTCGGCCACCACCGAAGACAGGGTCAGGTATTCCTGGGACAGGTATGTGGTGGCCCGGGAAGCTGCTGCCATGGCCTGGGCCACGGTTTCGGATATCAGTTTGGGGCCGTGGGCCGTGCCGCAGATGAACACCCCTTCGGTGCCCCCGTCCACCGGCCGGAGCTTGACATGGGCTTCCATGAAAAACCCTTCCGGGTTGCGCTGGGCTTTGATGATGGTGGACAATTCTTTGGTGTCGGCAGCGGTGACGCCTGCGGAAAGCACCACAATATCGGCTGCCGCCTCTATGCGCTGCCCCAGGACATGGTCCCGGAAGGTGACGGAAAGGTTACCCTCACTGTCTTTTTCCACTGCAGGCGGATCATCCTGGCTGAACCGGGAAAAGATAACGCCCATATTCCTTGCCTTGGTGTAGAACTCTTCCAGCATGGAATAGGTTCTCATGTCCCGGTACAGGATGAACACGTCTGTATCCGGACTGGTTTCCTTAATGGCAATGGCGTTTTTCACCGCGCTCTGGCAGCAGACCCGGGAACAGTTGGGATTTTCTTCGTTTCTGGATCCCACGCACTGGATCATGATAACCCGGTCCGGATTTCCCATCTTTTTTTCCGCCAACATGTCGGACAGTTCCAGCTGGGTGACCACGGATTCACTTTCGTTGTACAGGTATTCGGTGGGCTGGTATTCACTGGCACCTGTGGCCACAATCATGACCCCGTGATCGATCTTGCGCTGTTTCATGGAAGGTCCCACCAGGACCTCGGTTTTAAAATTGCCTTTATATCCGCCGAATTCCACCACCAGGGCCTGCTTGAGCACCTCGATGTGTTCGTGTGTTTCCACTGATTCCACGAGTTCTTTCACAAAAGCCTGGACATCATCTCCTTCAATGGTATGGTGCAGCCGCCTGCCCAGACCGCCCAGGGAATCTTCCTTTTCCAGCAGGGTCACATGAAATCCCTGGTCAGCCAGACCTTTGGCCGCAGTCATGCCGGCAACACCGCCGCCCAGGACCAGGGCTTTGTCAATGATGGAAATGCGCTTGTCATGCAAAGGACCCAAAGTGCTCACCCGGGCCACGGCCATGCGGATAAGATCCTTGGCCTTGGCAGTGGCTTTTTCCGGTTCATGAAAATGCATCCAGGAATCCTGGTTTCTGATATTGGCCATTTCAAACAGATATTTGTTCAGACCGGCTTCTTCCAGGGTATCCATGAAAATGCCCTCATGGGTTTTCGGGGTGCAGGATGCCACCACCACCCGATTGAGCTGGTGTTCGTTGATGATCTCCTTGATGGATACCTGGGTGTCCTGGGAGCAGGTGAACAGATTTTCACCGGTATACACCACATTGGGAAGGGTCTTGGTATAGGCTTCCACCTCTTCCACATCGATGACCCCGGCAATATTGATACCGCATTTGCACACAAACACCCCCACCCGGGGTTCTTCTCCCAGCACATCCCGCTCTTCGGGCATGGACACGGTTTTGGTCAGGGTGTGCCGGGCAGGTGACAGGTTTCTGCCTGCAGCACAGGCAGCACCCGAGGCTTCGGTCACAGACGAGGGAATATCTTTGGGTCCCTGAAAGGAGCCTGACACAAACACGCCGGGACGGCTGGTCTCCAGGGGACTGAAGGTTGGGGTTTTTACAAAGTTATAGGGATTGAGGGCAACCCCGATGCGGTTGGCCAGATCCACACTTTCTTTGGGAATGGTCAGCCCCACGGACAAAATGACCATGTCAAACACTTCCTGTTGCATCTGGCCTGCCTCATCCACATAGTTAAGGATGAGATTGTCGGTGCCCGGTTCCTCCACCACGGAATGGATCCGTGATTTGACAAACCGTACCCCTTCCTGGTCTGCGGCCCGGTTATAGTATTTTTCATAATCCTTGCCGAATGTCCGCATATCCATGTTGAAGATTGCGGCGTCCAGCTCTTTTTCCGAATGTTCCTTGGCGATCATGGCATCTTTGATGGCATACATGCAGCACACCGAAGAGCAGTACCCGTTGCCGCACCGGTTGGTATCCCTGGAACCGATGCACTGGAGCCAGGCGATCTTTTCCGGTTCTTTTTCATCAGAGGGCCGCACCAGATGCCCCATGGTGGGACCGCCGGCAGAAAGAATCCGCTCAAACTCCAACGATGTCATGACATTTTTGGACCGTTTGTACATATAGATGTCATCCAGACCGGAGGGATCAAAGGTGGTGGCGCCTGTGGTCATGATCACCGAGCCCACGTTGACATCCCGGACCACCGGCACCTGGTCGTGGTCCACAGCCCCGGCAAGGCACACCTCCACACACTGGTAGCACTCGGAACAGATGCCGCAGGACAGGCACCGGGCCGCTTCCCGGTCGATCAGTTCTTTGGCCAGCGCCAGGGTCACTTCCTTGAAATTACCTTCTCTTTGTGCCACCTGCAGTTTTTCCGGTGTCACCCGGTTGATCTGCGGCACATTGTCTATTTCCGGTTTTTCAAAATCCCAGGATTTTTCTCTGCCTTCTGCCAGATCCAGGCCGTTGATATACCGGTGAATACTTTCCGCCGCAGTCTTGCCCGATGCCACGGCATCCACCACGGATTTGGGGCCGTAAAACGCATCTCCGCCTGCAAACACCCACTCAACAGGGGTCTGGAGGGTCACAGGATCTGCCGCATATCCGCCGGGAGGGGTCAGGGCTATGCCCTGGTCTTTGGCAAATTCGGTTTCTCCCATCTGGCCGATGGCCACGATCACGGTATCTGCTTCATGGGAGATCAGCTGACAGTCATCGTACTGGGGGTTGAACCGGCCGTTTTCGTCAAACACAGCAGTGCATTCCTGAAAAGAGACTTCAGTGATCTTTCCGTTTTCATCTCCGTAAAACCGCAGGGGGCCTTTGCTGTTCACGATATTGACTTTTTCTTCCAGGGCTTCTTCAATCTCATAATCCCAGGCCGGCATCTCTTCTCGTTTTTCCAGACACACCATGGTGACATCATCGGATCCCAGGCGCCGGGCAGTGAGTGCCACGTCCACGGCCACGTTGCCGCCGCCGATGACAATGGTTTTGCCGGACAGTTTGTCGGCCTTGCCCATGGCAGCATCCCGCAAAAATGTGGTGCCGCCCAGTACACCTTTCAGGTCTTCTCCTTTGACACCCAGAGAACGCGATCCGTGCAGGCCCGTGGCCATGAACGCCGATGCAAATCCCTCTTTTTTCAGGCTGTCCAGGGTGATGTCTTTGCCGAATTCCATGCCGGTCTTGATCTCTACCCCCAAAGCTTCGATCACGGCAATCTCTTTTTCCAGCTCCGCCTTGGGCAGCCGGTATTCTGGAATGCCCACCGCCATCATGCCGCCTTTTACCGGCAGTTTTTCATATACTGTGACCCCGTATCCCTTTTGGGCCAGATAATAGGCTGCGGTGAGACCGGCCGGGCCGGACCCGATAATGGCCACTTTTTCATCTCTTTTTTCTTGAATTTCCGGGAGCCACGCAGATTCCTGTTCAAAATCAAGGTCTGCCAGAAACCGGTGCAGATACTGGATGGCCAGGGGCTGGTCTGCGTCGCCTCTGGTGCACACCGCTTCACAGGGATGGTGACAGACCCGACCGCAGGAGCCGGGAAACGGGTGTTCCTGCTTGAACAGTTTCAATGCTTCTGCATATTTTTCCTGCTGCATCAGGGCAATGAACCCCTGGATGGACACATGGGCAGGACAGGTGGCTTTGCAGGGCGCAACAGAGTGCTTGGAAATGCCGTAGGCCCCGGGAATGGCCTGTTCATACTGTTTAAAAATAGCTTTGCGCTGATTCAGGGCCTCGTTATGCTCGCTGGGGGTATCCACCGGACACACTTTGGTGCATTCCCCGCAGGAGGTACATTTGGATATATCGACAAACCGCGGTTTTTCTTTTATTCTGGCCGTGAAGTTTCCCTGTTCACCATCCAATTCCAGAAGTTCGGTATTCGTCAACAACTCTATGTTCAGATGCCGGCCGACCTCGACCAGTTTGGGTGAGATCACTCACATGGTACAGTCATTGGTCGGAAATGTCTTATCCAGCCGGGCCATCATACCGCCGATGGCATATGATTTTTCAACCAGATAGACATAATAGCCTGAATTGGCCAGGTCAATGGCGGACTGCATACCTGCAATCCCGCCACCAAGGACCATGACAGACCCTACAAGGTTGCTGTTTGGTGTCACCTTCTGCGTCATTATCAAAACCTCCTAACCGTTATTATCGCCCATTGGCGGTAAGCTGTGGCGCCAGATTTTTTCAGTTTTTTTTGTCACATGCGCAGCAGGTGACGGAAAAAGCCCGTAAAAAAAGACGTCACGCCATTAAATTTTCCCCGCCTTTAAGTAAAAAAATGGCCTTTTTTTGTCAACAATTATTTAATTTACACCTGGTTATCCCTTTTTTACATCCCGGTATCCGGGGTTTAAAAACATATCCGGTGCCATATGCAATACTTTAGAAACCATAGAACCCGGTTTTATTCCCACAAAAAAACCACAGTTTATCCGGCAATATCCAGGTGGCGGCTGCAATACCATACCAGTCCCAGCACAGGCAGGCCCATGAGCGTGGTCAATAAAAAAAAGGCTGGATATCCCACAGCATCGACAATGGTACCCGAATACCCGCCAAACACTTTGGGCACCAGGGTCATCAAAGAACTGAATATTGCATACTGCACTGCTGTGAACCGGATGCTGGTCAAACTGGACAAAAAAGCCACAAACGCAGCAGAGGCAAGTCCTGCAGCCAGATTATCCGCCGCGATCACCAGATACAAAAGGACCAGATTATGCCCGGCAAATGCCAGAACCATGAACAAAAGGTTGGTGGCGGATGCCAGCAGGGCGCCCAGAAACAGAATACGGATCACGCCGTAGCGGATGGAGAGAATACCGCCGGCAAATCCGCCGATAAGTGTCATGAAAAGCCCGAATGTTTTCACCACACTGGCGATCTGGGTTTTGGAAAACCCCAGATCCTGATAAAAAACATTGGATATGACCCCAAGAACAATATCGGAAATCCGGTACAGACCAATGAGTGCCAGGATCAGCCAGGCAAGAGAAAGCCTGTATCTGCTGAAAAAATCCAGTACCGGGGCCACATAGCCGGCAGCCACCATTTTTTCATTCACAAGCCTGGCTGTCATACCGATTTTGCCCACCAGGGCTGCCGCTCCAAGCCCTGCCCCCAGCCGGAAGCACTCCACCAGAAACCCTGCCAGGGTGGGGTTGTTCAGCCACTGCCCCAGCTGTGCTTTCACCTCCAGGGTAATTTGGCCGGTAAAATAAAAGGTCATGATAAAGGCAGCCACGGCCAGACCAAACAGGGCCAGGCCGGTAAGATAATCCTTTGAACTGTATGCATCTGCCGGATTATAATCTGACTTTGGCTCGTCAATGATCAGGGCTGTGATTATTCCCACCAGCATCAGCCCGGCCATGATGCAGTAGGTGGCCTGCCAGGCCTCAAACCGGTAACTTCCCTTTGCCGATCCAAACCATTCCGCCAGGATCAGGGCACCTGCCCCGGCCACCAGCATGCCGATACGGTAACCCCCGATATAGGCGGAGGCCATCATGGCCTGGAGATCAACCGGTGCAGATTCGATGCGATAGGCATCAATGGCAATATCCTGGGTTGCCGACGAAAATCCCAGCAGCACCGCTGCCATTGCCATGAAAACCAGCGGGTGGTACCCGGATCCCGGATCTGTGAATGCCATCCACAAGACAGCCCCCACAATCCCGGTCTGGGCTGCCAGAATCCAGCTTCTCCGTCTCCCCAGCTTGCGGGTGAGCCAGGGAATGGGCATCTGGTCCACCAAGGGGGCCCAGACAAACTTGAAAGAATACCCCAGAGCTGCCCAGGAAAAAAAGGTCACCGCAGATCGCTGCACCCCGGCTTCCCTGAGCCACAAAGAAAGGGAGGAAAAAATCAGCAGAATGGGCAACCCTGCACAAAACCCGAAAAACAGCATGGTAACCACCCGAGGATGGAAAAAAGCATGCATGGATTTTTGCCATTTATTCTGGTTGCGGTTTTCTTTTTCCAGGGAACCGGGAGTATCAGAGTATGATTTCAAAATCACAGGAAACACCGTAACAATGGAGCTTATTGTTCTGGGAAGTTAAAAAATGTCTGCAGTTATGCACAATAGCATCCATGTCCTGGTCGGAACGGTCCTGGTTCAGATGGATGAGGCCCAGCTGCGCCACCTCGGCTTTTACAGCCAGATCCAGTGCATGGGGAACAGATGAGTGGCCCCAGCCTTTGCGGAACTGGTATTCCTCTTGGGTATATTCTGCATCATGGAACAAGATATCCGCCTGTTCGGCAAACCGTTTGTATCCGTCAAATCCCTGCCCCTGGGGATGGGCAAACCCCAGTTCATTGTCGGTGAGAAAAACAAAGGTTTTATCATCTTCTGTGAATTTATACCCGAGACTGCCCCGGGAATGGCTGGTGAAAATGGTATCGATTTCCACAGAACCGATACAAAACCGGTTGTTCAATGATTTATCAAAACAAATATCTGCTTTCAAATCCTTGAGCCGGACAGGAAAAAATGGCGGACACAACACCCGGCTCAACACGTCTTTTGTGGAAAATCCTGCAAATTTTCTGTCCTGGATGACCAGACGGTTGCGGGTGTAAAGCAGGGGCCTGAAAAACGGAAACCCCAGGATGTGGTCCCAGTGGCAATGGGTAAACAGCATGTAATACTGTGTTTTCTGCTGCTCCAGCAGAACATTTCCCAGCCGCCGGATACCGGTGCCGGCATCGATGATAATTGTCTCTCCGGATCCGGCGGTTATTTCAAGGCAGGTGGTATCCCCGCCGTAAACAACATACTGCCTGCCTGATACCGGTATAGATCCTCTGGAACCCCAGCATTTAATAATCATGATTCTCCTGTATCACAACCATCCATAAATATCCAGCAGCTATAATCCCATCTGGATAATTGCTATACCATGGTATGAATCAATTGATAAATCAATATTTTTTTCGTATCATTCGTTGACAACCCATTGGTTTTTGCCTAAGGAAAGATGCAGGCAGACCAGAATTTTTTTATAAAAACCCAAGATAAAAGGGATTGCTGACATATGGCACAAGTGATTGCTGACCGCAGGGATGTGGATTTTGTACTCCATGAACAAATCGGACAGGTGGACCATGAAAGCTTTGCTGAATTCAACAAAAAAACCATTGATCTGATTGTCTCAGAAGCCAGAAATCTGGCCATAAAAGAGATCCTGCCCACCTTCAAGCAAGGGGATGAGCAGGGATGCACCCTGGAAAACGGTAAGGTGCGGGTGCCTGAATCCTTTAAACGGGCCTGGCGCCTGTTATGTGAAGGAGAATGGCTGGCCATGTGCGATGACCCTGCCGCAGGGGGACAAGGCATGCCAAAAACCGTGGGAAGTGCGGCCCTGGAATATATGGTGGGCGCGAACTCGGCTTTCATGTTGTATTACGGCATGACCCACGGGGCAGCCAAGCTGGTGGAAGCTTTTGGTGATGATACCCAGAAACGCCTGTATCTGAAAAAAATGTTTTCCGGCGAATGGGGCGGCACCATGCTGCTCACCGAGCCTGAAGCAGGATCTGATGTGGGGGCCTTGACCACCACGGCACAAAAAAATGCAGACGGCACCTACTCTCTTTCCGGATCCAAAATTTTTATTTCAGCCGGTGAACACGACCTGTGTGACAATATTATACACCCGGTACTGGCCAGAATCCCGGGGGCTCCTGCCGGCACCAAAGGCATTTCTCTGTTTCTGGTACCCAAATTTCTGGTGAATGGAGACGGTTCTTCAGGGGATTTCAACAACGTGGTCTGTACCGGCCTGGAAAAGAAAATGGGTATCCACGGCAATGCCACCGCCTCCCTGTCTTTGGGAGACAAAGGCCCGTGCATCGGCACCCTGCTGGGAGAAGAAAATAAGGGCATGCCCGCCATGTTCCAGATGATGAACGAGGCCCGGGCATTTGTGGGGCTCCAGGGTTTTGCCGTGGCATCTGCCTCCTACATGTATGCCCTGGACTATGCCAGAACCAGAATCCAGGGACGTCATTTGACAGCAGGAAAAGATACCGGTGCCCAAAGCGTTCCCATTATCCAGCATCCGGATGTCAAACGCCAGCTGCTCAACATGAAAGCCTGTACAGAAGGCATGCGGTCTCTGATCTATTATTATGCCTGGTGCAACGATATTGTCCACACCACGGATGACAAAGAGCTGAAAGCAGATACTGCCGCCATGGTGGAAGTGCTCACCCCGGTGGTCAAGGGATATATCACGGACAAGGCCCTGGAGGTATGCTCCCACGGGATCCAGGTTTACGGGGGATACGGGTATGTCAGTGAATACCCGGTGGAGCAGCTCATGCGGGATGCCCGGATTTTCATGATTTATGAAGGCACCAACGGGATCCAGGCCATGGACCTTCTGGGCAGAAAACTGTCCATGAACCAGGGCAGGGCCTTCCAGTATTTTATAAGCTGCATGAAAAAAACCATACATGAATTTTCCGGTGTTTCGGGGGTGAAAGATCTGTGTGCCAGCGTATCCCATGCCGTGTCCCGCTTAGAAGAGCTGGCCCGGGTCATCGGGGACCGTTCCAGATCAGACCGGGTATTGAATGCCTATGCTTTTGCCCATCCGTTTTTGGAAGTAACCGGCGATGTCTGTTTTGCCTGGATGCATCTGTGGCGGGCCGGCATTGCCGCACCCAAACTGGCCAAAAAAGCCGGCAGTCTTGACAGGGATGCTGTGGCCCAAAAAGCTGCCAAAAATAAAGATGCAGCATTTTATGCCGGCCAGATGGAAACTGCAAAATTTTTCATCAACACGCTTTTACCGGCCACTTATGGCAGAATGGATGCCATTCTGGCAGGTGATTCCTGTGTGGAAGATATGCTGGATGTGTCATTTGGCACAAAATAAAACCCAAGGCCGGCATATGGGTGTATGCCGGTCCCACAATAACGTATGAAAGCCGGATACATCCGGTTGCACATTCGTAAAAACAGGAGGTCCCATGTTTGAATATGTAAAAAAAAGTCTGCTCACCGGTGTTGGCATGGCGCTGCGGTCCAAAAGCGAAATCAGGGAGCTGGCAGAAGAATTTGCCAAATCCACCCAGATGAGCCAGGCTGAAGCCAGAGAATTTTTGGAAGAATGCCAGCAAAGCTATGAAGAAGCCAGATCCAACCTGGACAAGCGCATGGAAAATGCGGTGGAAGACATCCTCAAAAGAATGGACCTGCCCACCAGTTCGGATATCCAGGCATTGAACAAAAGGATAGATGATCTGGTCAAGCAGATAGAAACCAAAACCTGACGACCATTTCATGCTCAGCATCAAAAAAATCGGCAAGGTGGGCAAGCGGTACCGGCACCTGCTCCGGTACCAGCAGATCATCGGCATCATCCTCAAATATGGATTTGATAATATCCTGGATGCCATGAACATTGACCGCTACATTGAATCCGGCCTGAAACTGATTCCTTTTTCCCGGCCCCATGAACGGGTGGAAAGATTATCCAGGAACCAGCGGATCCGCATGGCCCTGGAGGAACTTGGCCCCACGTTCGTCAAAATGGGCCAGGTGCTGTCGTCCCGGCCGGACCTGGTTCCCATGGACCTCATTGCCGAACTGTCCAAGCTCCAGGATGAGATCCCCCCTTTTGCATTTGACCTGGTCAAAAAAACCATTGCAGCTGAATTTGGCAGACCCCTTGAGGAAGTTTTCCTTTTCATGGATGAAACCCCTTTTGCCTCCGCCTCCATCGGCCAGGTGCACCGGGCATCTGTAACCGGTGAGGACCGGCTTGCTGTAAAAATCCAGCGCCCGGGCATCCGCAAAACCATTGAAGCAGACCTGGAAATCATCCTTCATCTGGCCGGTATCATGGAGAGAAATATCCAGGAGATGGCATTTTACCGGCCGGTGAAGATTGTGGAAGAGTTTGCCAAAACCCTGGAAAAGGAACTGGACTACACCATTGAAGCCGCGAACATGGAACGGATGGCAACCCAGTTTCTGTCTGACAGAACCATCCATATTCCCGGGGTATATGCAGCTGAATCTTCTGAACGGGTATTGACCATGGAATTTATCGACGGGATAAAGGCCAGTGATATCGATGCCATTGACCGGGCCGGTCTGGACAGAAAGCGGATCACCCGGCGGGGGGCTGACTTTATCATGAAGCAGGTATTTGAACATGGATTCTTTCATGCAGATCCCCATCCGGGCAATATCTTTATTCTGGACAACAACCGCATCTGTCCGGTGGATTTCGGGATGACCGGTTTTCTGGACCAGACCACCCGGGAATTGTTCGTGGACATCATCCATGCGGTGGCCACAAGCAATGCCAAACTTGCAGCCAGGCTTTTGTGTGATTTGTGCCACTATGAAATTCGGCCGGATATGGGCCTTCTGGAAAAAGAAATTTCCCTGTTCGTGTCTGTTCACCTGAGCAGATCGTTAAAAGAGATCAGAACCAGTAAAATGGTGAACCAGCTTTTGGAACTGTGTGCGGCCCATGGTCTGCGGATTCCGCCGGATCTGTTTTTAATGATGAAAGCTTTTGTTTCCATTGAAGATGTGGCCAGAAAACTGGATCCGGATTTCAACATGCTCGGCCATGCGGTTCCCTATGTACGCTCTGCCAAATATATGCAGATGGCGCCGTCAAAAATTGCTGAAAATGTCCTGAATATTGCCAGGGAATCATTTAAACTGTTTCAGCAGCTGCCGGCTGATACCATGGAAATTCTGCGTCTGGTGAAACAGGGAAAACTGAAAATCGCCATCGATATCCAGGGACTGGACAAGCTGATGCTCCACCAGGACCAGACCAGTAACCGGATCTCTTTTTCCATCATTATTGCCGCCCTGATCCTGGGATCTGCCATTGTGATCAATTCTGATGTGCCGCCCATGCTGTTCGGGGTGTCTGTCATCGGGATCGCCGGATTTGTGGCTGCAGCTGTCATGGGAATATGGCTGCTGGTGGCCATCATCCAGAGCGGACGGCTGTAAATGGCTGCTTACCTGTCTCCCTGGTAGGGATACCAGTCAGACTCTCTGAGCCGTTCCACTTTCAGGGTAAGGATTTCACAGGTCAGGGTGTTGAAAACAATTTTGCGTCCCAGCTCTCCGCCTACATCCTTTGATACGATGCGGATTTTTTTTTGCCTCAGCATATCTTTGGCGATATGGTAATTTTGTTTTCCCACATCATGGGTGCACACATCTGTGTTATTGGCCCCGCCGAAAATCTGGGCTTCCAGGTGATCGGGATTTGAGCCTTTCTGGATCATCATCCGGACCAGGGTAATCACGGCGATATTGCCGTATATGGCAGTGGTTTTTTCCCGGCTTTCAGCAATCGGAAACAAAAAATGGTTCATTCCCCCGGTTTTGCGTTTTTTATCATAGAGGCTCACCGAGACAGATGATCCCAGAACCGTTGAAATAACCGTGGGTTTTTCCGGCAGATAAATATATCCGGGCTTGAGAAAATAATCCCGGGTAACCAATTTTTCAGAGTTGTTGTCCATATCCTTCTTCTTTATCCTGACTTTCCGTATATAACATCTAAAGCCGGTGCTTGCCAATAAATAAAGGCTGTGGTATGAAGAATGCTTATATTGCAGCCAGGCAATACCGGCTTATACCACTATACCAGGGCAATTCACAAGGGGCAGTAATGGGGAACCATTTTCCAGACATCTGTATCGGGCATTTAAAAATTGTGGACCATCTGCTTTTGGGCATGGCCGCCGCAAACCACCCGGAAAAGGATGAACACCGGCCCTGGCGCCTTATCCCGGTTCCCATGAACACGTGGGATGAAATCTGTGACAAATTGACAAATGAGACCATTCAGGGCGCCTTTGTCACCACTCCCCTTGCCCTGGAACTGTTTGCCTCAGGCATGGACATCCGCTTTCTCATGTTTGTTCACAGATCCGGCAGTCTCATGGTCAAAAACCGGAAAATTGGTATCCATTCTCTGTCTGACTTCAGGGGAAGATCAGTTTTGATTCCAGAACAATTTTCCATCCAGGCCATACTTATGCACAAATTGTTTGCCGATGCCGGGCTGGTTCTGGGCCCCCATGATCAGACCGCTGTTGATGTTGCCTGGGAAATCGTTCCCCCATACCTTATGCCAAAAATGCTTCTGGCTGAAAATGATATGGATGTTGATGACATGGCCATAGGCGGGTGTATGACACCGGAACCCTTTGGCAGCCTGGCAGTTCACCAGAATCAGGCTGATCCGGTCTGTACTTCAGACAGTCTCTGGAAAGACCATCCCTGCTGCGGATTTGTGGCCACCCGGCATTTTTTACAAACATCTCCTCAGATTGCCGAATCCCTGGTGAAACTTTTTTTTACAGCTGCCCGACACCTGGAAACCAAAAACATATTGGAAAAGGCTGCCCTTGCTGCCGGCTTTCTTGAACAGGATCAAGCTTTTGCGCAATCTGTGCTTACCCGCAGTAAAATCCGTTTTATCCCGGAAAAGCTGATGCCGGATACTGCCGCCATTGACATGATGCAGACCTATATGGCTGATGCCATGAAAATTCTGCCCCGAAAAGTTGATCTGAATACATTTGTGGACAAAACCCGGGCACAAACCGCCTTAACGGAAGCACCCATTGCAGATTGATATTGAAAAAATAACCAAGACCTATGCGTATGACGGAAAACCCGGGCATGTGGTATTAAAGGATATTTCCTTTGCCATTGCACCTGGTGATTTTGTTATCATTCTGGGAGAATCCGGGTGCGGCAAAACCACTTTGCTCAACCTTCTGGCCGGTCTTGAACAGCCCACCAAAGGCTGTATCCGGGCAGATGGTGACATCATAACCGGGATTCATCCATCCCGGTCCATGCTCTTTCAGCAGCCGGCCCTGCTGCCCTGGCTCACTGTCTGGGAAAACGTGGCGTATGGCTGTAAAATACGAAAGGATACCAAGAATCTGGATTACCGGGTCAACCAGTTTCTGGAAATCATGGGACTGACCGGATTTGCCGATTCCCGGCCCAGCCGGCTGTCTTTGGGCATGGCCCAGCGGGTCTGCCTGGCCAGGGCATTGGTGGGACATCCCAGGGTACTGCTGCTGGATGAACCATTTGCCTCTCTGGATACCTTTACCCAGGCCCATATCCAGGAAGAGCTGGTGAACCTGTGGCTGTCGGAAAATTTCACAGCAGTCTTTGTGACCCATGATATTGATGAGGCCATTTACCTGGGCAATAAAATCATTCTTCTGGCCGGAGATCCAGCCAATATCACAGACATATTCGAGGTTGCCGAAGCCTATCCCCGAGACAGAAATCACCCCCGGTTCAAGGAAATCCGGAATAGTATCCTGGACCGGTTTAAAAATGCCTACCTGGCCAAAAGGACCTTGTTGTAACATGGGCAGCCTTACCAGCAAAAACCTGCAGGCTTTCATGACCCGGCGGCAATTTTTATGCACCGCTGCAACCGCCTGTTCGAGTCTGGTACTCAGATCCCCCGTGATTGCAAAACAGGTGGGCCTGCGCCTGGGATATCTGCCCATCACCGATGCAACCCCCCTTCTGGTGGCCCATGGACTGGGATATTTTTCCCAGGAAGGTCTGGAGGTTGAACGTCCAGTTATGGTGAGATCCTGGAACATACTTACTGAATCTTTTCTGGCCAGAAAATTTGATATCACCCATATGCTTTTTCCCATCCCGGTATGGATGCGGTTCAAACAAAACATGCCGGTGCGTGTACTGGCATGGGACCATACCAACGGCAGTGCGGTAACCGTGCGGGGGGATTCAACCATCAGAAAGTTTGCAGATCTCGGGGGAAAACAGGTGGCGGTTCCCTCATGGTATTCCATGCACAATCTGGTGCTGCAACTGGGGTTGAAGACCCAGGGCCTGACCCCGGTGATCCAGCCCCAGTCGGCGCCCCTTGCCCCCCATGAAGTCAATCTGTTTATTTTGCCCCCTCCGGACATGCCCACAGCCCTTCTGGGGAAAAAAGTGGATGCCTTTATCGTGGCAGACCCTTTCAATGCCCTGGCTGAGCAACGGTTCAATGCCAGGATCATGCGGTATACCGGAGATATCTGGAAAAACCACCCCTGCTGTGTCATTGTTGCAGCCCAGCCGTTCATTGACCAGCACCCGGTGGTGGTGCAAAAAGCCATGAATGCCATTGTCCGGGCCCAGGCCTGGTGCCGGAAAAATCCCAAAGAAACCGCCCATCTTTTAAGCAGTGACGGAGAACGGTATCTGCCGGTTTCACAGGAGGTGCTGCGCAGGGTTTTTGAATCCCCTGATCCGGACCTACTGGTGCATCCTGAATGGGATGTTCCGCGCATTGATTTTCAGCCTTTTCCCTTTCCCTCGGCCACCCGGTTCATCATCGACCAGATGAAAACCACCCGGGTGGAAGGAGATACCGCATTTTTGTCGGCACTGGATTCCGGCCGCGCAGTCCAGGACCTGGTGGATGACCGGTTTGTATTGCAGGCCATGGATGAAACAGGGGGAATGGCGCCTTTCTGCGACTGCAATATGGACTTACCCTATACAAGAGAAGAAACCGTTGAAATCATCTGACCGCCACACATACCATAACCCCAGGCAAATGGGACTTAATGTGTTTTTCATGCCCCGCAAATTTGGATTTCGCTATGAAATGATGGGACTTGCCCTTTTTGCGGCTGCCTGGGTACTGGTATCTTATATTATATTTTCCCGGCCCCAGTTCAGTCAGTTCCAGGGATTTTTGCCCGGTCCCACTTTCAGGGCCCTGATTTCGGCATTTGCAGATGAACGGTTCTGGCTGTCGGTATTCACCAGTCTGCGCCGGATCGTGGTGGGCATTTCCCTGGCCGCTCTTTTTGGCATTCCCATAGGTATTCTGGTGGGATTTTATCCCAGGGTCCAGGGACTGTCTTATTCCGCTATTCAGTTTGTGCGCATGATCAGCCCCTTGTCCTGGATGCCTATTGCCCTGCTTTTGTTTGCCAGCTTTGAATCAGCGGTTTATTTTTTGATTGTAATGGCCACCATTTGTCCTGTAATATTGAATACCACCACAGGGGTGCGCAATATCAATCCCCAGTGGATAAAAATGGCCATGAATCAGGGAGCCGGCAACTATCAGCTCATCCGGACCATCGTCATTCCCGCTTCGGTGCCCCATATGCTCACCAGCCTGCGGCTGGCGCTGGGAGTGGCGTGGATTGTGCTGGTCCCGGCAGAATTTTTGGGGGTGTCCAGCGGTCTGGGATACCTGATCAATGATGCCCGGGACACCATGGAATATGACAAACTCATGGCCATGATCATTGCCATCGGTATCCTGGGATTCACCCTGGACCGGCTGTTTCAAAAACTCCAGAAAACATTGCGATGGTCATGGAATGAATAATGATGACAACTATATGACAACTATATAATGATTATACATAAAAACCTTAAGGAGTATTTCAATGGCGGTAAACCCTGACATTAAAATTGTTGTGGCGGATGATTCAGGCACTATGCGCATCATGTTCAAGCAAATCCTTGCCAAAGCCGGGTATACCAACCTTGTGATGGCGGTCAACGGCGTGGATGGTCTGGAAAAAGTGAAAACTGAAAAACCGGATCTTGTGATCAGTGACTGGAACATGCCCCAGATGGATGGACTGCAATTTTTGCAGACCCTCCGCAAATTGGATGAATTCAGGGACCTGCCCTTTATCATGGCCACAGCCCAGGCTGACAAAGGCCAGCAGATTGCCATCGCAGAATCCGGGGGAAACGGGCATGTTCCCAAACCCTTTGACGAAGAGCAGATCGGCAATGCCATTGCCCGCGCATTTTCCGGTGAACCACAAAAAGCTTTCACCCGGAAAAAACAAAGAACCATCATGGGAGACCGGGTGGAACTGAATGTGGCCCATATCCAGATCACCGACCACCTTGCCCTGGGAGCATTGAAACACAGAATTGATACCGGAGATGTGGAACCCGGGCATTTTGACCTGACCACAAGCCTTAAAGCCGGATGGAATCCCATTCAGGAGGGGCTGGAATCAGGAGAAATCGACTGTGCCTTTGTACTGGCGCCCATTGCCATGGACCTGTTTGCCTATGATTCTCCCATCAGGCTGGTATTGTTTGCCCACAAGAACGGCAGTACCTTTGTCAGATCCCGCCACTATGACCACCGGTTTGATTCCCTCCAGAGTTTCTACAAATACAAGGTTGTGGATATTCCCCACAAAATGTCCATTCACCACATGCTGGCCCATAAATTCCTCAAAGAGCTGGGGCTTAAACCCGGGGTTCCCGGTAAAAAAGCCATCAATGTAAGGTTTGAGGTGGTACCACCGGTTAAAATGCCGCAGATCATGAAGGAAAATGAGGATGTGGCAGGTTTTATGGTTGCCGAACCTGTTGCCACCAAAGCCATTGCCGCCCGGATAGGGGATCTGGAATTTTATTCTGCCAGCCGCTGGGACAACCATCCCTGCTGTATCGTGGCCATGCAGGAAGATTTTATCCAGAAGCATCCTGATGCAGCCCAGGAATTTGTGTCCCTGCTGGTGGAAACCGGTGAATATATAGAAGATGACAAAAGTCGTGCAGCGCGCATTGCTGTGGATTTTTTAGATCCCCGGGGCACCCTGGGACTTAACCCGGAGGTATTGAAAAATGTATTTTCCCAACCCCAGGCCATACGGTGGGACGGCCTTTATCCCGAGGCCGAAGGTCTGGACAAGATTCAGCGGTACATGCATGATATAATGGACATCGGCAAAATCATAGACCTGGAAAAATTCATTGAAACCCGTTTTGCCAATACCGCATACAACATTTAGATGCAAGGAGTCATATCCATGAAAATCACTGATCCGCAAGTCATTAAAAACGGAGAAAATGATCTGATTGCATCAGTGCAGGAAAATCTTGATCAAAAAATTATAAAAAAAATCATTGCCGATCATATGGCCCGGACACAGCTTGTGTCAAAGGGCGGGCAGATTGTGGTTCATGACAATCAAGTGGCATTTCGCATGGATTTTGATCTGCAATTACGCGGCAGCCTCTTGTTTGACCGCCAGGGAAATTATATTCCGGATGAGACCGGGCTGCAGACAGTCGGTGACAAAGATGTGGAAAATGACACCCAGTCACCGGAAACAGCCGACCCTGAATTTTTGGAGCCGGAACCTGATGATGATGAAGACCTTGCCCGTGCTGAGCTGGATCAGGAACAACATGCTTCTTCTGCCTCCTCTTCTTTGAACGGCATGGATGATGAATCGGTCACCCTGGATGACGGGGAACCGAAAAATACCGATGTAAGCCGGGATGATCTGGATGATCTGGATGATGACAGTCTGGAATTTGCCGGAGACCTGGATCTGGAAGAAGAGGATGACCAGGAAGACATGCTGGACGAGGATATCAATGATATCCTAAAAGAAAGCCGCGATTTCTGGGAAGAAAAAAAAGATTCCTGAAAAAGAAACCCCTGTGCCAATGGGCATGGCCCGCTGGCACAGGGATTTTCATTCATACTTCTGAGATCGGGTTTTTATAAACATTCATGCCCTGGCGGGCACAACAAAAATGAAAGCTGTTAGCTGTTAGCTGAGTACTACTGATGGCTGATGGCTTTCATATAAAAATATCTGTGATATTAATATCTGTAATGGTCAGACTTAAAAGGACCATTTTCTGGAATTCCAAGATAGTCTGCCTGTTCTTTGGTCAACTTTGTCAAACTCACTGACAGATTCTTCAAATGCAGCCGTGCCACCTCTTCATCCAGTTCCTTGGGCAGGGTATATACCTTATTTTCCAGTTTTTCCGAAGCCAGTTTGATCTGGGCCAGGGTCTGGTTGGAAAAGCTGTTGCTCATGACAAAACTGGGGTGACCGGTGGCGCATCCAAGGTTCACCAGGCGGCCTTCAGCCAGAACAATGACAGACCGCCCTGATTCCAGCACCCATTTGTCCACCTGGGGTTTGATGTTGATACGTTCGGCCCTGGGATTGTCCATAAGATAGGACATTTCTATTTCATTATCAAAATGGCCGATGTTGCAGATAATGGCCTCATCTTTCATTTCAGCGATGTGATCCCCTTTGATGACATGGTAATTGCCGGTGGCTGTCACAAAGATATCGCCCCGGGAAGCTGCCTGTTCCATGGTCACCACTTCATAGCCTTCCATGGCTGCCTGCAGTGCACAGATGGGATCGATTTCCGTGATCAGGACAATGGCGCCATATCCTTTCATGGAGGCGGCACAGCCTTTTCCCACATCCCCGTATCCGGCAATCACCACGGTTTTTCCGGCAAGCATCACATCTGTTGCTCGCTTGATGCCGTCAGCCAAAGATTCTCTGCACCCGTAAAGGTTGTCAAACTTGGACTTGGTAACCGAATCATTGACATTGATGGCCGGAAACAGCAGTTGGTTTTTCGCTGCCAGCTGGTACAGCCGGTGGACACCGGTGGTGGTCTCCTCTGAAACCCCTTTGATGGCTTTGGCAATGCGGGTCCACTTTTCCGGATCCTCTGCCTGGGATACCCGCAAACGGTCCATGAGACAGCGTTCATCCTGGCTGTGGGTAGGCCGGGACAACAGGGAAGGATCTTTTTCCACCTTTACCCCCTGGTGGACAAACAAGGTGGCATCACCGCCGTCATCGACGATCAGGTCCGGACCGCTGCCGTCAGGCCAGAGCAGGGCCTGTTCCGTACACCACCAGAACTCCTCCAGGGTTTCGCCTTTCCAGGCAAAAACGGCGGCAGTGCCTTTTTGGGCAATGGCGGCTGCGGCATGGTCCTGGGTGGAAAAGATATTGCAGGTGGCCCACCTGATGTCAGCACCCAGTTCATACAGGGTATCGATGAGCATGGCGGTCTGAATGGTCATGTGCAGGCTGCCCATAATTTTCATGCCTTTCAGGGGTTTTTCCGGGCCGTATTTTTCCCGGATAGCCATGAGGCCAGGCATCTCCTTTTCAGACAACTGCATGTCTTTGAGTCCTTCTTCGGCAAGATTGATGTCCTTGATCTTGTTTTTTAATGTTAAATCACGTTCTATGTAAGATGGATCTTTTGTTTGCTGCAACATTATTATACTCCTTGAATTTGCTTGAATATTTTTATAAATAATTAATTTTCAATGTAAAAAGGCTGCCGGAACCGGGCGGTTTCAGAAAATGGGAAAGCAGCCCTGTTGGTATCTGCGGTTAGAGTCCGGCCAGTTCGCGGATCTGATCAGCCTTTTCTGTTCTTTCCCAGGTAAAATCAGGATCTTTGCGGCCAAAATGACCGTATGCTGCGGTTTTCCGATAAATGGGCCGCAACAGATCAAGGGTTTGAATAATGGCTGCCGGTCTCAGATCAAAAACCTCTCTGACGATTTCCACCGCTCTTTTTTCAGCAATTTTGCCCGTACCCATGAAATCCACCATCAATGAAACCGGTTCTGCCACACCGATGGCATATGCCACCTGGACTTCGCATTTGTCAGCAATGCCTGCTGCCACCAGGTTCTTGGCCACATACCGTCCCATGTAGGAGGCGCTTCTGTCCACCTTTGACGGATCTTTTCCGGAAAAACACCCGCCGCCGTGACTGCCCTGACCCCCGTAGGTATCCACGATAATCTTGCGTCCGGTCAGCCCGCAGTCTCCCA